>NZ_JBIVHM010000002.1:0-520671 GCF_044749185.1 Paenarthrobacter sp. NPDC089675
GGCCCCCGAAGGGCAACGCATCGGTTTCAGGCTGACTCTAGCCATCCGTCGAAACCCGTCTACTCCCGGCTCACGAATACCCGTGCATGCCAGTTGGAGGATGATCCGGAGAGGGGTCTGGTCAGGCGCCCACGTAAGCCGCCAAGTGCTTTGCCGTCAGCGTTTCCCGGCCAGCCACCAAATCCGCCGGCGTTCCCGCGAAAACGATCCTGCCGCCGTCGTGCCCCGCGCCTGGACCCAGGTCGATGATCCAGTCCGCATGAGCCATCACGGCCTGGTGATGCTCAATGACGATCACCGATTTACCTGATTCGACCAACCGGTCCAACATGCCCAGAAGGTTTTGCACATCGGCCAGATGCAGGCCTGTGGTTGGCTCATCCAGAACGTAGATGTCACCTTTTTCCGACATCTGTGTGGCGAGCTTTAGCCGCTGGCGTTCGCCCCCCGATAACGTGGTCAACGGTTGGCCGAGCGTCAGGTAACCGAGTCCGACGTCGGACAAGCGCTCCAGGATCTTCTGTGCGGCTGGCGTCCGCGCTTCACCGTCGGCGAAGAACTCCTTGGCCTCGTTGACCGACATTGCAAGCACTTCTGCAATATTGCGGCCGCCCAGCGTGTATTCGAGGACTGAGGCTTGGAACCGCTTGCCTTCACATTCCTCGCAGGTTGACTCCACAGTAGCCATGACTCCGAGGTCGGTGTAGATGACGCCCGCCCCGTTGCACGTTGGGCAAGCCCCCTCGGAATTTGAGCTGAACAGCGCGGGCTTCACGCCGTTGGTTTTGGCGAAAGCCTTTCGGATAGGTTCAAGAAGGCTCGTGTACGTTGCCGGGTTGCTGCGACGGGACCCTCGGATTGCCCCCTGGTCGATGACAATGACACCTTCGCGTTTGGCCACCGATCCATGGATGAGCGAACTCTTGCCGGATCCGGCCACGCCCGTCAGCACGCACAGGACGCCCAAAGGGACATCTGCATCGATGTTACGGAGATTATTGGTGGAGGCTCCCCGGACTTCCAACCAGCCAGTTGCGGGGCGTACCGAGGACTTGATGGAAGCCTTGTCGTCAAGGTGGCGGCCCGTGATGGTGTCACTCCCCCGCAAACCTTCCAAGTCACCTTCGAAACACACTGTTCCGCCTCCCGAACCGGCCCCGGGGCCGAGATCCACCACGTGATCGGCAATCGCGATGGTCTCTGGCTTGTGTTCCACCACCAGCACGGTGTTCCCCTTGTCGCGCAACTGGAGCAGCAACTCATTCATCCGCTCGATGTCGTGCGGGTGGAGGCCGATGGTTGGCTCATCGAAAACGTACGTGATGTCTGTCAGGGAAGAACCCAGATGGCGGATCATCTTGGTTCTTTGAGCCTCTCCCCCGGACAAAGTGCCGGCCGGACGGTCAAGTGACAGGTATCCAAGGCCGATTCCCGCAAAGGAATCAAGGAGGTGCTGAAGCCCCTTGAGGAGAGGCGCAACGGATGGTTCATCGATCCCCCGGATCCATTCGGCCAAGTCACTGATCTGCATCTTGCAGACATCCGCGATGCTCTTTCCCAGGATCTTCGAGGACCGCGCCTCGGGGCTGAGGCGCGTGCCGTCGCACTCCGGGCATGTGGTGAACGTTATGGCCCGTTCCACGAATGCCCGGACGTGGGGCTGCAGGGAATCCACATCCTTGGACAGCATCGATTTTTGGATCTTGGGGATGATGCCTTCGTAGGTGAGGTTGATTCCTTCAACCTTCACTTTGGTTGGCTCGCGGTACAGGAGATCGTGCAGTTCTTTCTTGGTGAACTTGGCGATCGGTTTATCCATGTTGAAGTAACCGGTGCCACTGAAGATGCGCCCGTACCAGCCATCCATGCTGTAGCCGGGAACTGACAGTGCACCCTCGCTGAGGGATTTGCTGTCGTCGTAGAGCGCGCTCAGGTCGAAGTCGTTGACGGAGCCCATGCCTTCGCACCGGGAACACATACCGCCGAGGCGGCTGAAGGAGGCTTTCTCGGTTTTGGTCTTTCCTTCGCCCCGGTCGACCGTGATCGCGCCACTGGCCTTTACGGTGGGAACGTTGAAGGAATAGGCGTTGGGTGAGCCGATATGCGGTTGACCCAAGCGGCTGAAGAGGATCCGCAACATGGCGTTGGCATCGGTGGCCGTTCCCACGGTGGATCTCGGGTTCGAGCCCATTCTTTCCTGGTCCACGATGATGGCCGTGGTCAAACCTTCGAGGACGTCCACGTCCGGGCGTGAAAGCGTCGGCATGAAGCCCTGGACAAATGCGCTGTAGGTTTCGTTGATCATGCGCTGGGACTCGGCTGCGATAGTGCCGAAAACAAGCGAACTCTTGCCGGAGCCAGAGACGCCCGTGAAGACCGTCAGGCGGCGTTTAGGGATCTCAATGCTGACGTCCTTCAAGTTGTTCTCCCGCGCGCCTTGGACGCGGATGAGGTCGTGGGTGTCGGCAGCGTGCGGCGGGGCGGCCTGCGTATCGAGGTTCGCGGCAATGCTCATGATCTCTCCATCTGTGGCGGCGGCGCCTGACGGTTTCCCCTCGGCGCCGCATGTCCCTGCCGGCTTGCAGGCCAGTACGTTCGATTCTCGTTCGTCGGCGCGGGCGCGGCAACGGCTCCTCCACCCTAACCGGCGGCGCAACTGCGGGGCTGGAACACGCCAGGACAAATGTCGAGCCATTGTCTTCCGCCCCATACTCACTAAGAATGGAGCATGCCGGTATACATGAGGTCCCTCGAAACCGCAGTCCCGCCAACCATCCTCGTTCAGTCCCAGGCGAGAGACGTCTTTGCCGCACAACCTGGCCTGACACGTCTGGGTTCCCGGCTTGTCACCACCTGCTTCGACTCCGCAGCCATTGATACCCGTTACACGGCCGTCGCGGAACTGAGCTTGGACGCCCACCCCGAAAATCCGCTGTTCTTCGATCCCGCGTCCAACCGCGTGCTGAGCCCAAGCACCAAGGTTCGCAACGCAATCTTCGCCACCGAAGCAACCAAGCTCTTCATTGAAGCAGGCAAAGCGGCCGTTGCCGCCGCGCCCGGAATCAGCCTCGACGACATCACGCATGTGATCACGGTTTCGTGTACGGGGTTCTTCAATCCCGGACCGGACTACAAGGTGGTCCGGGCCCTTGGCCTGCAGCCGTCAGTGCAGCGCTACCACCTTGGCTTCATGGGGTGTTACGCGGCATTTCCCGCACTGAGGGCGGCCAAGCAGTTCTGCACGGCAGACCCGGACGCTGTGGTACTCGTCATCTGTACCGAACTGTGTTCGCTTCACGTGCGCACCTCCAATGATCCGGACACCATCATGGGCTCCGCCATTTTCGGTGATGGTGCCGCGGCGGCCATCGTCACCGCCAAGGAACCGGAAGGGCCCGAACCCGTCATTCGGCTGGACCACTTCGAGACGGTCCTGACGCCGGTTGGTGAAGAAGCCATGGCGTGGAACATCGGTGACGAAGGCTTCGAAATGGTGCTTGGTTCCTACGTTCCGCACATCATCGAAGAGCACATCACGGGAGCGTTGGAACCGCTCCTGGCAAAGGAACCAGGGCTTGCGGAAATGCCCTACCGCGACATCACGCACTGGGCCATCCACCCTGGTGGGCGAAGCATCCTGGACAAAGTCGAGTCAAAACTCGAACTCACCCCGGAGCAGCTGGTACCGGCGCGGGAGACCTTGCGGGAATACGGAAACATGAGCAGTGCAACGGTGCTGTTCGTCTTGAAGTACATGCTTGACCGACCCGCCACTGAACGGGAGGAGCGCATCTGCTCCATGGCGTTCGGACCGGGACTAACGGTGGAGACGGGCCTGCTGACGCTGGTCTCCCCCGGGCTGTGACACCTTGGGGGTCCCTGCGCGAACGGGACGTGCATGCCGTTGAAGACATGGACAGGCCGGACTGCGACCTTCGGCGCCTGAACCGCAGTTACGCGCGATTTCCCGTTGTTAACTCGCTTCTCTCGGGGTGGCGGACGACTTATCGGAAGCGGTTCGTCCCATTGCTGCGGGTACGTGAATCAGCGGAAGTGCTGGATATTGGCTGCGGGGGTGGCGACGTTGCCCGCAGCCTGGCCCGATGGGCGTTGCGGGACGGATTTTCTCTTCGGGTCACGGCGATAGATCCGGATGAGCGCGCTTATGAGTTCGCAAGGACGTCCCCCTCTGTGGAAGGCGTCCGCTACAGGCAGGCGCACAGCTCTGAATTGGTTTCAGAGGGGCGGCGCTATGACATAGTGCTGTCCAACCATATGCTGCACCATCTCGACGACGCCCAACTCGCCGGCGTGCTCAGTGATTCGGAACTGCTTACCTCGGGCGTCGCGCTCCACAACGACCTGAAGCGCAGCAATCTGTCCTATGCGCTTTTCCTTGCAGGCTTCTGGCCTTTGGGACTTGGCTCTTTCATTTGCGGAGACGGCCTGGTGTCCATCCGCCGAAGCTACACCCGGGCGGAGCTGGAGGAGCTTGCTCCCGAAGGTTGGCGGGTCCAAGACAACGGCCCGTGGCACAACCTGGTGGTCTACGAGGCAACGAAGAATCAAGGAAAGGTGCCGTGACGGACGTAGCCATCATCGGCGCAGGTCCGGTCGGCCTGATGATGGGACTGCTGCTCGTGCAACGGGGCCGGTCGGTGCGCATCCTGGAGCGGCGTACTTCCAGGAGCGGTCTGACGAGGGCCATCGGCGTCCACCCGCCTGCCCTGAAAGTACTTGACCGGGCCGGCATCGCCCCGGCGCTGATTGCCGAAGGGGTGCGCATCGGGAGAGGGCTCGCCTACAGTCGCGGCCGCAAGGTGGCCGAACTGGCTTTCGACGGCGACCCCGACTTTCCGTTCATCCTTGCCGTCCCCCAGCCGGTCACCGAACGAGCTCTCGAGAGTGCCGTTCTCGCCTTGGACCCCTCGGCAATTGTCCGGGGCGCGGTGGTGGATACCGTTGACGACGACGGCGGCAGCGTCAGGTTGGCCTTTGGCTCACCGTCGGGTCGGGGCTCCTTGAGGGCCAGGCTCGCCATTGCTGCTGACGGAGCCCACTCGGTCTTCCGGGAACGTTTGCTGCCCGAGCTGTGTGCCCGCACCTACCCTGACAGCTACTTGATGGGGGACTTCGAAGACACAACAAAGCATCCCAGTGACGCCGTGCTCTTCCTCGAACCGGAGGGAATTGTGGAGTCGTTCCCGCTTCCCGGCGGTGTGCGCCGATGGGTGGTCCGGCTGGCCGCCCCGGCGGTGAATCCGACGGCGGACGGCCTTGCCGGGTTGGTAAGAGCACGGACAGGCGAGGTACCCGAAGCGTCAACGAACACCATGCTCAGTGCCTTCGAAGTGCAGTCACGGCTCGCCGGACGGATGGTTCACGGGCGGACCGTGCTGCTGGGCGATGCTGCCCACGAGATCAGCCCCATCGGCGGACAGGGTATGAACCTCGGCTGGCTCGACGCCGCTGCGTTGGCTCCCATCATGGATGCCTCCTTGGCCGGCGCAGATGTGGGAAGGCAACTGAAGGACTTCGAGCGGAGCCGCAGGCGGGCAGCGTGCAGGGCGTCCAACCAGGCGGGACTGAACATGGCGCTGGGAAGGCCGCTCCCGCCCGCCGCAATGAAGCTCCGGAATTCGTTGTTCGCCGGCGTCCTGCAGTCCAAAGTGGTGGCGGATATGGTCGAACGACGGTTCACGATGCGCTGACGTTACGAAGGAAGAGTGTAATAGCAGTCGTACGTATCCTGGCTCGTGATGAGCCCTCCCTGCACTTCAAACACGGCAGTGCTGCGGGCACGGATAGTCTCTCCGGCATCCCAGTGCGGAAGGTCCATCAGCAGCACCGCCGACCAGTTCATCTCGAGTACCACACGGGTACCCTCGGTGGTTGTCCGGACTATCTCGAAACGCTGCCCGGCAACGATGGACTTACTGTCGTCCGCGCCTGACAAGGTCTCCTGCTTTGTCCGGGTGGAACCGCTCCGGGCCAACGCATGCGGCCACTCCGTCAGGGTGAAGTCCTCCGACAGGAAGCGACCGATCTCGGTGGCGCCTCCGCCGGCCTCGACAGTCCGGACAAAGCCGAGCACCACGTCCAAGGGGTTGATTTTGCTCATTCGATGAGCCTAGCCCACGGCGGCGGCACCCTTGAGGGTGAAAGGAAGTTCCAGCAGATAGGCTCTGTCCATGACGCAGCGAACTAGCCCGCAGCCCGGGCCGGCTACTGACTACAGCCCTGCCCAAATCCGGGATATCGTCAGGTCCCTGCTCGACGGCGAGGCACTTCCGCCCATTGTCCAGGCAGGACACCCCGTGCTCAGGCAAATGGCGGCGCCATACGATGGGCAGTTGGAGGACTCGGAACTCGACGGACTCATTGCCATGATGCGTGAGGTCATGCATGCCGCACCCGGAGTGGGCCTGGCCGCACCACAGCTGGGCATCCCACTCCAGATCGCGGTGCTTGAAGACCAGTACGAAATTGATCCGGCTTCGGCAGCTGCCCGCAGCAGGGAACCGTTGGCGTTCATGGCAGTGATCAATCCGCAGTACCAGCCCGCCGGGAGCGACGTCGAAACGTTCTACGAAGGGTGTCTCTCGGTAAGCGGGTACCAGGCGGTTGTCTCCCGGCACCGCACGGTGGAATTGAACTGCATTGACCGTGATGGTCGTTCGCTTCGGCAGCTTTACTCGGGTTGGCAGGCCCGCATTGTTCAGCACGAAACAGACCACCTGCACGGCACTCTTTACCTGGACTGCGCGGAAATCAGGTCCCTCACCACAAATGCCGAATACGCTGCCCGCTGGGCGCAACCCGACCCAGGCCAGGCACGACGGGCGTTGGGATTCCTTCCTGACTAGTCCAAGCAGCGGACTTTGTCAGTCTTCCATCCGGTTCAGCCTGCTTGGCAAGTGCTTCGCCCACCAAGCAAGGATGTGTTCGAACCTCTGTTTGCGGTGGTGTGGTGTTCCCGACCTCGATAATTCGTGGTCTTCGCCGGGGAAGACGAGGAGGGCCGCCTCGACTCCTCCCGCCTTCAGGGCTGAGTAGTACCTCTGCCCCTGTTCGATAGGGCAACGGAGATCGTCCTCGCTATGGATGACAAGAGTGGGCGTCTTCACGTTGTCGACTACTGCCATGGGGCTCTGTGCCTGAAGCTGCTCCGGGCTGCCGCCGGTGTATTCATCGCCAAAGAACCAGCCGATGTCCGCTGATCCCTTGAAACTGACCGGATCCAGGAAACCGCGTTCCACGATTGCGGCTTTGAAGCGATGATCATGGGCGATGGTCCAGGCGGTGAGGTATCCACCGTAGGAGCCGCCCATGATGCCGGTCCGCTCCGCGTCCAGCGTGGGGAACCGGGACATTGCGGCATCGAGGAACGCGAGAACGTCCTGCATGTCCAATGTACCCATACGTTCTTTGATAGCGGCGCCGTGGGCCTGTCCGTAACCGGCTGATCCGCGGGGATTGCACATGACCACCGCGTATCCCGCAGCCGCATAGACCTGTGCCTCATCGAAGAAGGCTCCCGTGTATTGGGCGAACGGCCCGCCATGGATCGAGAGCAGGACCGGGTGGGGTCCTGGACCTTCCGGCAGGACCACCCATCCATGGACCGGGTACCCGTCGGTCGACACTGCGTCCAGCTCCAGAGGCTCCGCCACCCTGCTGTTGTTGCGAAGTTGACCTGAGAAATCCGTGAGGAGACGGAGTTCTCCGCGTTCCAGGGTTGCGACATCTCCTGCGGTTGCAGCGTCCGAAAAGCTGACAGCGATCTCCCCGTTTGCCGCGACCGTCGCACCGGTCACTACACGGTTTCCGTGTACCAGCGGTGAAACCTTGCCCGCGGCGGTGATGTCGAGCAACTCCACTGTGCCCAGGGCCGTGTTGAGCACCAGGACGCTGTCCGGTCCACTCGGCTCCAAGGGACCGGAGGCATCCAGCTGCTCAGGATCGGTTAGCCCGAGGGCCGCTCCGCCGTTTGCCGGCATCACATACAGTGCCGAGTTGCGGGCCACAAAGTCACGGCCCGACTCCCCCAGTTGCCGTGCGGTGAAGAAGAGCCACTGTCCATTGCTTGACGGCCTGACGGCATCGACGGATTGCGGCTTGTTGTTGGTGGGTAGTACGGGCTCGGGCTCGCCACCTGAAGCGTCCATCCGGTAGATGGAGGTGACGAGGTCGTCGTCGTGCTGTGCGTGCAATGCGGCGACGAAGTAGACGTACCTTCCGTCAGCACTGAAGCAGGGAGCATCATGGTCAGAGTCCCCAAAAGTGAGCTGCCGGATCCTGCTGACGGGGGCGGGAACGGCGGTTGTCTCATGGGCGGCCCGTCCGCGGGGAACAACAACAGGTTCGCCACCCAGCTCCGGAACGTCCAGGACAAACAGCTGCTGGCGCTGGTCGGCAACATAGCCAATCCCGTTCATTCTGTACTGCTTGGCCGTGACCAGGCGGGCATCTTCACGTCCGGCGGTTACGCCGTCGACGGTTCCGTAACGGCCAGGCTCGGGCACGCGGGCTGTGAAGACGATCCTGTGCGAATCCGGTGCCCATGCAAAACCGGTGACTCCCGCGTGTTGTTCCGTAACCTGTTGAGGTTCGCCGCCGGCCGACTCAACCACGAACAGTTGCGGCTTGCCGTCCGCGGTGGTGCGGAGGAAAGCCAGAACCAGGCCGTCCGGAGAGAAGGCCGGAGCGGAGTCCCGGAACCCCCTCGTGATGCGCCGCGGATGCTTGGAAGGATCCAGGGGCACGGACCACAGCTGCCCCACGTAAGCATCTGCAAGGAAATCGGGCCTGGTGACGGAGACCACGGCCTTGGTTCCGTCGGGATGGATCGCAGGTGCGGAGACGGCATTCAACAGCGTAAGTTGCTCGGGTTTCACGTTGGCGAGCCTAGCCGCGCAACCACATAGCGGCGGCCTGACACTCCGTCGCGCCGTAGGATTGAAGCCATGCTTTCCGACGCCATTGCCGCCCTTCGCTGCCCCGTCTGCCATGGGAACTGCCGGCTCAACGAGGGCGCCCGTCGGTCCGTGGTTTGCTCTGCCGGCCACGTCTTCGATGCAGCCAAGCAGGGCTATTTCAATCTGCTGACCGGCAAGGGCACCGTGTTTGAAGCGGACACCGCCGTCATGGTGGCCGCCCGCCAACGCTTCCTCGAAGGCGGGCATTACGCGGAACTAACGAATGCCCTCGCCGGCATTGCCGGCACATCGCTTGCAGGCCCGGAGCCGCTGATCCTCGATGCCGGAACGGGAACCGGCCACTACCTGCACGCGGTCCTGGAGGAGTCTCCCGCTGCCACGGCCGTGGGTCTGGACATTTCCAAATTCGCCTTGCGCCGCGCTGCCCGCCTTAATCCGCAAGCGGCCAACCTGGTGTGGGACATCTGGCGTCCCCTTCCCCTGGCACGGCACTCGGCGGACGTTGTCATGGTGGTGTTCGCACCTCGAAACGCCCCGGAGTTCGCCCGCGTACTTCGACCCGGCGGAAAACTCATGGTGGTGACCCCCCGTCCGGGGCATCTCGCGGAAGCGGCCGAACGCACAGGGATGCTTGCCATCCAGGATGACAAGGCAGAGCGCCTGGTGGAGTCCCTGTCCCGTCATTTCCGTCTGGAAGGGCTGGAGGAGCTCGAAATCCCGCTGGTCCTGTCCCCCGACGACCTGGCCGATGTAGCGGTCATGGGGCCGGCGGGACACCATATCGATGCTGAAAACTTGGCAGGATCGCTCGCTGCCACCGGACCTGTCTCCACGGTTGCCAAGTTCAGCATCAGCGTTTTCAGTCCCCGGTTTTCCGCGCCCTGACGTGGGGCTCTGCCGCGGGCTAGGATGGAAGAGCAGCGGCTGTGACTTCCGTTGGCGGAGTCCGGGACCAAGGGGGAACCGATGTTTGAATGGCTCGGCGAGAACTGGTGGGCTTTGTGGCTCACCCTCTTCCTCGCGTTCGCAGTGGTGGAGATGCTTACGCTCGACCTCTTCTTCATCATGCTGGGCGGTGGCGCCTTGGCCGGACTGGTGGCGGACTTTGCCGGCGCCGACTTCTGGTTGCAGATAGTCATCTTCAGTGTCGTCTCCCTCCTCATGATTGCCTTCGTCCGTCCTGTCGCGCTCAAGCACCTGCACAAAGGTCCGGTGGAGCAGCGCACCAATGTGGACCGCCTGATCGGCCAATCAGCCCTGGTCATGGAACCCGTGAGCGGGACCAGTGGCCTGGTCAAGATCGCCGGTGACGTGTGGAGCGCCCGCAGTACGGCCGGAACCATCGACGCCGGTGCGACGGTGCAAGTCACCGGCATTGACGGAGCGACGGCGGTTGTCGCCTCCACCACTGAAAGCAGCCCCCGCTAGGGCAACCAGGTTTCTCTCGACACGGCAGCCCCGGGGCTGCCTGCGTTGAGCCGTATCAAACCACTCAATTGGGGAAATGAAGGAGATGTATGGACGGCCTAGGAGGAACAGCAGCCGCGGTAGTGCTGATTGTTCTTGTCATATTTGTCATCATCGTGTTGGTCCGCTCGGTCAGGATCATCCCGCAGGCCCGTGCCGGCGTCGTTGAACGCCTCGGCAAGTACCAGCGCACGCTCAATCCGGGACTTACCATCCTGATCCCGTTCGTGGACAGGCTGTTGCCGTTGCTGGACCTCCGCGAACAGGTGGTGTCCTTCCCGCCGCAGCCGGTCATTACCGAAGACAACCTCGTGGTCTCAATCGACACGGTGGTCTACTTCCAAGTGACGGACCCGCGTGCAGCCACTTACGAGATCGCAAACTACATCCAGGCCGTGGAACAGCTGACCACCACCACGCTGCGCAACGTCGTGGGCGGGTTGAACCTGGAAGAGGCCCTGACGTCACGTGACCAGATCAACGGCCAGCTCCGCGGTGTGCTCGACGAAGCGACAGGTCGCTGGGGAATCCGCGTTTCGCGGGTGGAACTGAAGGCGATTGATCCGCCGCATTCCATCCAGGATTCCATGGAGAAGCAAATGCGTGCCGAGCGTGACCGCCGCGCGGCCATCCTCACGGCTGAAGGAACCAAACAGTCCCAGATCCTCACCGCCGAGGGCCAGCGGCAGGCTGCAATCCTGGCCGCCGAGGGCGACGCGAAGGCCGCTATCCTCCGGGCCGATGGTGAAGCGCAGGCCATCCAAAAGGTCTTCGATGCCATCCACAAGGGAAACCCGGACCAGAAGCTGCTCGCCTACCAGTACCTGCAAACGCTGCCGAAACTGGCAGAGGGTACCTCCAACAAGCTGTGGATCATCCCCAGCGAAGTGGGTGAAGCCCTGAAGGGCATCGGAGGAGCACTCGGCGGGACCAACGGTGAGTCGCCGGTCCAAGGACTTTTCGGTGGAACCAGTGTTCCGAAGGAACCTGCGGCCGCCGGTTCCCCGGAGGAAGCCGCGGATTCGCGGTAAGGGGAAGTCCCTGCGGGAGCGGTTGGCCGGCGGCCGACCGCTCCCCTTTTTAATGCTTTTGAGCTGCGGCCAAGCATGAGCGTATAATGGGATATTTGTCCGGCTGGTTCAGCCTGGATGGAACATAAAAGCTTGGCCAGGCGTTGCAATAAGTGATGCAAGGTGTGCAGAAGTAGTCCGTGAGCAGCCAGAGTACGGTTTACGGCTAGCGCGGGGTTTCCGGCCCTGCGAACAGACAGAGGGAGTAATCATGAGCGATCGCAGCCTGCGGGGCATGCGTCTTGGCGCCCAAAGCATGGAAACCGAATCCGGTGTGGAACCGGCACCGCGCCAGCGGGTCGAATACCGCTGCGAGGATGGCGAGCAGGTCTTCGTAACCTTCTCTGCCGAAGCCGAAATTCCTCCTGTTTGGATTTCCAAGACCGGTAAGGAAGCCCTCCTCGTTGACGGTGAGCGCCCGGTGGATGCCAACGAGAAGGCCGTACGCACGCACTGGGACATGCTTCTGGAGCGTCGCACGCTTCCTGAGCTGGAGCAGATCCTCGAGGATCGCCTCAACATCCTGCGAGAGCGCCGCGGAGAGCGCCGCTCCGCCTAAAGGGATCCCGAACAGAAAGGTCGGGCCCGGTTTTCCTTGCGGAACGCCGGGCCCGACCTTTCTGTTTGCCGTTCCTATTTGGCCAGCGCGTTCTTTTTTCCCGTTTTACCGGTGATCTTGGCCCAGCGGGCGGCGAGCCCCCATTTGGTGACGTTGAGCATTGCCTCAACCACAATGTTTCCACTCATCTTGGATGCACCGAGCTCACGTTCGACGAACGTGATGGGCCGTTCTTCGATACGCAGGCCCAGCTTGGCTACACGCCAAGCCAAATCGACCTGGAAGCCGTACCCGACGGACTCGACTTCATCCAGCTTGAGTGCCTCCAAGGTGGTGCGACGGAATGCGCGGTAGCCGCCGGTGACATCCTTGATCTTTACGCCCAGCATGATCCTGGCGTAGGTGCTGCCGATTCGGGAGATGGCCTGGCGGTACAACGGCCAGTTAACCACGCTGCCGCCCGGTACCCAGCGCGAACCCATGGCGAGGTCGGCACCATCTTTCACTGCTTCCAAGAGCAGGGGAAGCTGTTCGGGCTTGTGCGAACCGTCCGCGTCCATTTCCACCAGGACGTCGTAACCGGCCGCAAGGCCCCACTTGAAACCTGCGATGTAGGCGGCGCCGAGGCCTTCCTTACCCTTGCGGTGTAGTACGTGTACCTGGGAGTCCTCGGCAGCGATGCCGTCAGCCAGCTGTCCTGTGCCGTCCGGGCTGTTGTCATCAACCACAAGAACATCCGAGTCCGGTACGGCTGCGCGCAGGCGGCCCAGTGTCTTGGGGAGCGATTCCAGCTCGTTGTAGGTAGGAATAATCGTCAGGACACGCAAGAAGAGGCCTTTCCTTGATGGAGCGGTCAGATGAGCCGGACCGGGCCAGGAAGCCTGGCGCGTCTGGCGCAACTCTCCATTATAGGACGAGCTCTGAAGGTAAACCGCCGATTGTGGCACCGCCCACAAAGACAGGGATGGTCAGGCCCGGAGGGACCCGTGGGAATACAGCTCGATGCCGTCCCTGACCGTTTGCAGGCAGACAGGATCTGACCCGGTATCCAAGGCCGGAAGGAGAGGAGTCCGGGCGCGCGGATCCGTGCTCCACGACTGAACGCGGCTGTCTGCAACCTGAACCATCAGTTCTTCCACTTCCCAGACGGCAAAACTTGCGGGGGCGCCGGGAACCAGTTGGCCCATCAGCGGGTTGGGGTTCTTCGTGGCCCGCCACCCGGCCCGCGTGTGGCCGAGGAACGCTGCCCGGGCCGAGATCCGCTCTTTCGCATTATTGTGCTCCAGGCAGGCCCGAACGCTGGACCACGGACGGAGCGGGGTGACGGGACTATCGCTTCCAAAAGCAATGGGTACCCCATTGGAGTAGAACGAGGCGAAGGCATTCATTTCCTTGCTTCGCTCTCCCAGGCGCTTCTCGTAAAGGCCGCCGGCTTCACCCCACGCTGCGTCAAAGCCAGGTTGTACGCTGACGGTGACCGAGTACCGGGCAAGCCGTTCCACTGCTTGCTGATCTGCGAGTTCGACGTGCTCAAAGCGGTGGCCGGCAGCACGCACCCGCTGTTCACCGATCTCCCGGGCGGCCACATCCAAGGCTTCCAGCGCCGCGTCCAGTCCGGCATCGCCAATGACATGGAATCCGCCCTGAACGCCGGCCAAGGAGCAAGCGGCCAGATGCGCCGCGGCTTCGTCCACGGACAGGTACAGGTTTCCCTGATGGCCCGGGGCATCGGAATATTCAGCCCGCAACGCCGCAGTCCGGGACCCGATGGAGCCATCGATGTTGAGGTCGCCGGCGAGGCCCAGGACACCGGAGCCCAATCCATCGACGATGCTGCGCACATGCTGCTCCGATGAGGCCAGCTCGCCCCAGTAAGGCAGCACGAGTGGCATGCTGCCCGTCCGGTTCCACGCGTCTGCCAATTGGAGGTCTTTGCGTCCGGAGATGTGGGGTGCAGCCATCTCGGCAACTGCCACGTAGCCATTGGCCGCGGCTTCGCCGAGCGCCCGCTCCTGGTAGGCGCGGCGTGTCTCGTCGTCGAAGTTCCGGGCCGCACGGCGGGCGGCGGTATGGGCGTCACGAACCACGTGGGGTGTCCCGCCGAACCCATCCCGCCCGGTCAGCCCGGCCGATACAACAAGGGCCGGGGACACCAAAGCGGAATGCACATCAATCCGGGAAAGATACACTTCCTTGCCGCCGGCGGCACGGTCCAGTTCCTCGAGGGTCGGGAGGCGGGGATCGTCCCACGCGGTTTCGTCCCAGCCATGACCCACGACGATGCGCCCGTCAGAGGCACCGGCGACGGCGTCGAGCAGTTGCTGTGCCGAGCGGACATGGGCCAACTGCAGGCCGGCGAGGGCCACACCCGTCTCCGTCAGATGGACGTGGGAATCAACAAAGCCGGGAGCCAGGAGCGCGCCACGTAGATCAATGACCTCCATGCTTGCGTCCGCGATGGATGTCGCTGCTTGTTCGGATCCCACCCAAGCGACGGTATCGCCGTCGACCACCATGGCCGTCGCGAAGGGATCAGCCGCGGTGTAGATGGATCCGTTCCGGTACAGCGTGACCTTGCGGTCTGGATTCTGGGCGGCAGGCGCGCCTGGCTGGTTCATTCGCTAAGCTCCTCGAACGATTGGAAAAGTAGGAAATGGAACAGGTCTCAGGCCACAGTTGAGTAGGCCACTACGCCGCGGCGGACAAGGTCTATGGCTTCCCGGCAGATGCGCGCAATGCGCGGATCCAATTGCGGGATCTTGGCCAGCTGGTCCAAAAGGTCAACTACCTGCTTTGCCCAGCGAACAAAATCGCCGGCGGCGAGATCGGTGCCGTTGAGGACGTCCTGCAGGTGGCGCCCCTTGGCCCATTTGTACATCGGCCACACCAGGCCCAACTCAGGTTCGGCAGTCAAAGGCAGGCGGTTCTGCTCTTCGGTGTCTTCGAGGTGCGACCATTCACGGACAACGATGTCCACGGCCGTCTCCAAAGATACGGTTGGCATCTTGGGACGCAGCCCGCGGTCTTCCCGCTTGGCCTGGTAGACCAGCGTGCTTGCCAGGCAGGCAAGCTCGGCGGCATCGAGGTCGTTGATGGCCCCTTGGCGGATGGACTGGGAGATCAGCAGGTCCTTCTCCCCGTAAATCCAGCGCAGCCGCTGTCCGTCGGGGCTGATGGCGACCCGGCCGTCGTCGTTCGTCTCCAGATAGCCGTAGGCGGACAGGACATCGCAGACACGGTCGAAAGTCTTGGCGATGGTGTTGGTCCTGCCTTGGATCTGGCGGACCAGCCCGTCTGTTTCCTTCCGGAGCTTCCACCAGCGCTCGGACCAACGTGCGTGGTCCTCGCGTTCGCTGCACCCATGGCAGGGATGTGCCCGCAATGCCCTGCGGAGGTCTGCGATCCTCTGTTCCTGGTCCTGCGCGCGGGAGCCCAGTCCGAAGTCCTCGTGCCTGCTGTTGCGCCGTTGCCTGGGAGCATCGTCATTGACAGCGTGCCGCATGGAAGCAGCGAGGTCCCTGCGTGACTTCGGGACTTTGGCGTTGAACGACTTGGGGATCCGGATCCTGGTGACCGGCGATACTGGAGCATCCACATCGTGGACGCCAAGCCGCCGCAGCTGATTGTCCGAGGTCAGGATGGAGGGCCTCGGTTCGCGGGCGTTGGGGTCCGTATCAAGCACGACGGCGTACCCGGCCAGCCTGCCGCCGCCCACACTGATGACGTCCCCCGGGATGAGCCGGGTCAGCGAGTCGGAGACCCGGGACCGGCGGGCCCGCTGATGATCGCGGGCAGCATGGTTTTCGGCCTCACCAAGTTCACGCCGTAGCCGGGAGTACTCGCTGAAGTCTCCAAGATGGCACTCCATGGACTTTGCATAGCCCGCCAACGACTCTTCACGGCCGCGGACCTGGCGTGCCAAGCCAACCACGGAGCGGTCGGCCTGGAACTGGGCAAAGGAAGACTCGAGGATCTCGCGGGCCCTAGCCCTGCCGAACTGCGCAATGAGGTTGATACTCATGTTGTACGTCGGCCGGAAGCTCGAATTGAGCGGGTAGGTTCGCCTCGAGGCCAGACCAGCCACTGCGGCGGGGTCGGTGCCCGGTTGCCAAAGGACCACCGCATGGCCCTCAACATCGATGCCGCGGCGTCCCGCACGGCCAGTAAGCTGCGTGTACTCGCCGGCGGTGATATTGACGTGGGCCTCTCCGTTGAATTTCTCAAGCTTTTCCAAGACCACGCACCGGGCGGGCATGTTGACGCCCAATGCCAGGGTTTCCGTGGCGAAGACGGCCTTCACCAGCCCGTCCGCGAACAGTTTTTCCACCACTTCCTTGAAGGTCGGGAGCATCCCGGCGTGGTGGGCCGCGAAGCCCCGGATAAGCCCGTCACGCCATCCCCAGAAGCCCAGTACGTCGAGGTCGTCGGCAGGGATCTCGTGGCTTGCCTCATCCACCCGCTGGGCAATCAGCTGCTGTTCGCGTTCCGTGGTCAGCCAAAGGCCGGAAGCTGCGCACTGGGCAACGGCAGCATCGCAGCCTGCCCGCGAGAAAATGAAAGTGATGGCCGGGAGCAGGCCCTGCCGGTTGAGGCTGTCGATGACTTGGGGACGGCTGGCCTTCCTGACCGGGCTGCGCTGCGCCGTTTGCCGCTCATCACGCTGCCGGTCCTGGCGCCGCCTGCTCCGTCCCGCATGGCCGAAACGAGTGCTCGCATTCATCCGCGTTTCGGAACGGGCCATGGCGAGCAGGTCAGGGTTGACCTCGAACTCCGGCCCGGTCACGGCCTGCCGGACCTTGGAGGCGGCCGATCGCTTTGCAAAGGAGGAGCGTGGTTTTTCTACTGCTTCGTCAGATTCGCTGATGTCCGGAACCTCTGTATCCGGAATCGCCGGGGCGATTTCATCGAACGTCGTGTCGCCGGCGAAGAGGTCCACGATCTGCCGCCCCACCATGACGTGTTGCCAGAGCGGAACCGGCCTGTGCTCGGAGACGATGACATCCGTGTCGCCACGGACGGTATCCAGCCAGGCTCCGAATTCTTCCGCATTGGAAACCGTGGCACTCAGCGAGGCAACCTGCACTTCGCTGGGCAGGTGGATGATGACTTCTTCCCATACGGCGCCACGGAAGCGGTCGGCGAGGTAATGGACCTCATCCATCACGACAAAGCCAAGGTCACCCAAGGTTTCCGAGTCCGCGTAAAGCATGTTCCGCAGCACTTCGGTGGTCATGACCACCACCGGTGCCTCGCCGTTGATGGTGGTGTCACCCGTGAGCAGCCCAACGTTCGCAGCCCCGTATTTGGCGCCGAGTTCGGAGAACTTCTGGTTGCTGAGTGCTTTGATGGGGGTGGTGTAGAACGCTTTCAGGCCGCGCTGCAGCGCCAGGTAGATCGCGAACTCGCCAACGATTGTCTTTCCGGCTCCGGTGGGTGCCGCCACGAGTACTCCGCGGCCCTCTTGGAGCGACCGGCAGGCCTCCCGCTGGAAATCGTCGAGTTCGAAGTCAAGGGATCGCGCAAAGGAACCAAGGTAGGTCTTGGCTTCTGCTGTCCGGTTGGCTGCCGCCTGGTAGCGGTCTGACGGTGATGGAGAACCGGAGATGGAGGACATGCATCAAGCCTAGTGGCCCAAGGTCTACAGATTCTCCAGATCCGAGGCCGGGGTGGCGATATCTGCCGTGGCTTCCGTCTCAGCTGCATGCTTGATGGCGCGGCGTTCGCGGCGGCGGTCGTTGTAGATGCAGAGTCCGATTGCGGCAAAGAACAGGACAAGCAGCGGTCCGGCCAAGAGGAACATGGAAAGGGCATCAGCCCCCGGAGCCGCTACTGCCGCGAGGACGAAGACGAGGAATACGGTAATCCGCCACGCCTTGAGGATGGTCTTGCCGGAGACCAGTCCGGCCATGTTGATTCCCACCAGCAAAACTGGGACCAGGAATGCAAGCCCGAGGAACAGGATCATGCGGGTGACGAAGTCGATGTAATCCCTGGCATCGATGATGTTGGCAACCCCGGACGGGGTAAATTGCGTGAGCGCCCGGACCACCTGCGGCGTGACCATCCAGCCGACCCAGACCCCCGCCAGGAACAGCGGTACGGCCGCAGCCATGAAGCCGAGCGTGTATTGCCGTTCCTTCTTTGTCAGGCCCGGAGTGATGAACGCCCATAGCTGATAGATCCAGATGGGGCTGGAAAGGACAAGCCCGATAAGGATGGCTATTTGGAGCTTGAAGTCGAAAGGGGAAGCAATGCTGTTGAAGTTGATGGTCGCAATAGCGCCCGTATGGCCGGCAATGGAATCGACCGGCGACTTCAGCGTATCAATGACGGTATCGTACAAAAACCAGCCGGCGACGGCGGCAACTACCACACCTATGGCTGCCTTGATAAGCCGGTTCTTGAGCTCCTTCAGATGGTCCAGAAGAGCCATCCGGGCTTCAGGGTTGGCTTTGCGCCCTTTCGTTGTTACCACTTCTTCTTAGGCGCGGCTGGAGGGTGGGACGTCGGTTTCGCCGGTGTTCCGGGTCTTCGCGTCCGGGTGGTCGACTACCCTGCCTTCCACGGCGTCGCTGCTTCCGGCGGCGTCCTTGTTTTCAGGCTTGCCGTCGTTCTTCATTTCCTTGACCTCGGACTTGATGATGCGCATGGACTGTCCAAGGCTCCGGGCCATTGCCGGCAACTTCGGCGCAGCGAACAGCAGGAGAGCAACGATGATGATGATGACAATCGGCCACGGCCCGTCAAATAGTCGTCCCATTGGGGAGGTCCTTTCCTTTTGGATACATCCTACGTCTATCTTAATTCTATGTCGTGCAGAGACTGGGGTTGTCCCCGCTCCGCTTTGCGCTGCACGCGCTTCTGGCGACGAACTTCCTGACGGAAGGCTTTGGCCGTCAGGTAATCATGACGCATCTGCTCCGGCGAGGCAAAAACGGCCGAGCCAGGTGCCGGGCGTTCCAACGCCCCCTCCAGGTCGGAGGTTTCCGCTGTTGGGGAGATGTTGGTGAAACGTTTACCGGCGTCGCCCAGGTCATGGACCGTCGCCATGAATTTCCGGAAGAGCCGGTAGCCCAGCATGACGTGGAGGAGCAAGGAAAGGGCAATCAGCGCGATCCACAAAAGGACCCAAAACCACCAAGGCATCTGAGTAGTCTAGCCAGCCCTTCCGGATGAAGGGGATTCGTACTGCGTAAGTGCGGATTGGAGCCATGCCAGCGACTCGGCCCGGAGCTCCGCAGGGTCAATAATCCGCGCCGCTCCCCCATGCTGGGAAACCAGCATGGGTAACCAGTCCGTGTTGCCAAAACGCACTTCTGCCAGGAGTCCGCCGTCGGGCAGCGGCGCAGTGCGCTCCGCGTAGTAGTCGTCCGCCAGCCCGGAGCCTTGGCGCGTCAGCTCCAGGACGACCAGGACGTCGTCGTCACCAGGTGTAAAAAGCCGCGCTGGAACGTCTGTGCCCGGTGTTCCGCTGGCCGATACAGGCCGTCCGTTTGGCTCAAGGGACTCGATTCTGTCCAACCGGAAGTTCCGCATTCCGGACTTGCTATGGCAATAGGCCTCGAAGTACCACGTATTGTCCAGCGAGAAGAGCCTCAGGGGATCAACATCGCGTTCACTGACTTCGTCGCGCTGGGTAGACAGATACCGCAATCGAAGCTGGCTGCCCTCTCGCAGCGCTTGCGTGATGGTGGCAAAAGCCTGTGACTGCTCGGGCGCAACCGATGCGCCGGCCACAGCGTGGGCCAGGCGACCTGCTTCCCCGGCAGCGCCCGCCAGCTTGATGGTGACAGACTCCAAGGCGCTTCCGGCGTCGTCCCCGGACACTCCGGCCAAGGCCGGAAGGTCTCCGAGCATGGCGAGCCCCGTCAGCAGCGCGGCGGCCTCCTCTTCGCTGAAGCGGACCGGGCGGTTGAGGTCCAGGTGCTCTGTGATGTACACGTGGTCGTTTTCCCACTGGATGTCCAGCAGGTCATCCGGATAGCCTTCGGGCAGGCCGGAACAGATGAGGATCTTCAGGTCATCGATGAGAGCCTTGCGGCTGATGCCAAAGCGATCGGCCACTTCCTGGATGTGCAGGCCTTGGTGGTGTACCAGGAAAGGCACCAATTGAAGCATCCTGGCCAACTGGTCTTCCGAGGTTCGCTTCCGGGCCCGCGCAACGGGAACGGCGTCAGGGAACGTCACGGGAATTGCAGGAGCGGCGGTAAATGCTGCGGCGGCTTCGAGGCGGCGAACGACGGCGGCGCGCAACTCCGCGGGGCCCTCCACCCGGACGTGGGGTCCGTAGGACGCCAGTTCCTCCGCTAACTGGTCCGGGTCGCGGAAAGCCACAGTCAGTCCGTCGCGTCCATTCATGGACGCCGCTTCCGGCTGTCCTTCCTGATCAGCAGCCTGCCCGCCCCCGGCACGTTTCCGCAGGGCCAGGAGGCGGCCCGGCTCAACATACAGCCGCGCCTCTTGCAGCGGGAGCTCATGGAGGGTGTCAAGCTCCTGACGGATGTCGAAGCCTGCCGGCGGCTCAAAAGAATTGCCGTTCAGAATCGACACCGCGGTGGTCATCCTGGAGAGCCGGTAGAACCGCTTGGCTCCCCTCCCCCGGTCCAGACCCACGAGGTACCACTGTCCGAAACGGCTCCCGAGGCCCCAGGGTTCCACTTCCCGTCTTTCTTCCTTGCCGGTGCTTCCGGCGAGGTAGCCGAAACTGACCGGATGGCGTCCGTGCATGGCTGCCACGACGTCGTCGAAAGCCTGTCCGGCAGGCTTGATGCGTGGCTGGACGCCGGCGGGAGGCTCAGCGTCGCTGATTCCGCCTGCGGCCTGAAGCTTCCGTACCGCGTTGGCGGCGGCGGATCCAAGCGCAGCACGCTCCCACAACTGGGCGGCCAGCAAGAGTACGGTACTCTCGGCCGGCGTGAGCCTGACTTCCGGAAGCCTGTTGGAGTCCTTGCCGATCCTGTAGCGGGTAGACGCGGGATCATCGCTGCCGAAGCCAGTGTCCATCAGTGTTTCAATTTCGAACCCGAACTGCTTAAGGTCCACTTTGTCGCGTTCGAACATCCGGCCGAACGCAGCGTCATTCTCGGCCGAACCGTGGTAGACCTTTTCCCGCAAAACGGCGCGGCTGAGGCCGACCTTTGTGTTGAGCAGGGCAAGGAGCAGATTCAGGAGACGTTCGGTACGGGATGCGGACACGGTTGCTACGTTACTAAAAACCCGGCCTAAAACAGCAAGGCGCGTCTCCCTACGGATACATCCGGAGGGAAACGCGCCTTGTGCGTTGGCCGACTTAGCGGACTGCTACGAGGTCAACAACAAAAATGAGGGCTTCGTTGGGCTTGATCGCTCCGCCGGCGCCGCGGGAGCCGTAGGCGAGCTCCGAAGGGATTTCCAAGCGACGGCGGCCGCCGACCTTCATGCCCAGCAGCCCCTGGTCCCAGCCCTGGATGACCTGACCCACACCCACTCGGAAGTCCAGCGGCGCGCCGCGGCCCCAGGAAGCGTCGAACTCTTCGCCCGTGGACCAGGCAACACCCACGTAGTGGGTGGAAACGGTGTCGCCGGCTTTGGCTTCAGCGCCGGTGCCTTCGATCAGGTCCGTGATGCGGAGTTCGGTGGGGACTTCGCCTTCCGGGAAGTCGATCTCCGGCTTGGTGCGGTCGTAATCACGCTGTCCAAATGACATGGTTTCTCCTTGAAGTGGGTGGGTGTCAGGTTCAAGCTTAAGCCAGTGTCCGTTTTTTGGACTGGCTGTCCTTCTACCGTTAGCTGGCGCCGAGGATATCCACGACGAACACGAGGTCGCCCTTGGCTCCTCCGGAACCCGCTGCACCGTAAGCAAGATCCTGCGGGATGACCAAGAGGACACGGGAGCCCACGGTCTTTCCGGTGAGGCCCTGCGTCCAGCCCTTGATGACGTTGGAGAGCGGGAAGCTTGTGGACTCGCCGCGGTCATAGCTGGAATCGAACTTTTGGCCGCCAACCAGGTTGACACCGACATAGTTGACCGTGAGGGTGTCCGTTGCCTTGACCGTGGCACCGGTTCCCTTGATGAGATCCTGCGCAATGAGCTCCTTGGGAGCGGCCACACCGTCCACGGAGATTTCCGGAATGCCCTTGTCGTTTTCCTTGACGGTGGGAAGGCCGGCCGGCGGGGTGACTGTTTCGCCTTCAGGCTTGTCCAATGCTTTCGGTGTGTCCTTGGCGGACAAAAGCTTGAAGACTACCAACTGGGTGGAGGCTGCTTCTCCGCCGGTTGCGTTGCCGGGTGCCGCAAATGCGATGTGCGAGCCTACCTTCGCACCCACGATTGCGTTGTAGATGGCGGCATTGCCGGACTTCAGCTTATCGCTGAGCTCAATCGGCTGGGGGCCCGAGGGGTAGGTGTCTTCCAGCGTTTTGCCGTCCGTGCCATCCACGGCTACGTAGGCCAGTTCGGCGGTCTGGCCGGCCTTGATGGTGTCGCCCTTTCCTTCATCGACTACCTTGACGGTGGTTTCAGTCACGGCAAGGGGCTTGGAGAAGTCCACGCCCGGGGCCTTGTTGTCACCGTTGTCGGTCACTTTCAGGGAGGACAGCTTTGAAACGTCACCCGTGGACTGGCTGGTGGGCTCTGGCGCAGGCGTGCTGCCTCCTCCCCCGCAAGCAGTCATGAGCAGGAGGGCAGGAATGAGTATTGCTAGGAGTCGTCGCACAAAAAAGACACTTTCGTCGGGACAGCGGACATTCGGAGCGGCAGGCAAAAGCCAAGGTGTGCCGCAGCCGATCAGGTGCCTCTTTGGAAAGAGACCAACATCCAGAGTAACCGGCGAAGCTGGGAGTCAGCTCATAGAGTCCAGCAGGGCATCGACTCTTTCATCGACGCTGCGGAAAGGATCCTTGCAGAGGATGGTCTGGTGTGCGCGGTCGTTGAGCTTCAGATGTACCCAGTCCACCGTATAGTCGCGGCCGAGTTCCTGGGCCCGCCGGACAAAGTCCCCGCGCAGCTTGGCCCGCGTGGTCTGCGGCGGAGCGTCCACGGCATCCTTGACGTCGGTCTCCGTCACGAGGCGGCGCGCGGCCCCCCGGGACTGGAGAAGGAAGAACAGACCGCGCTGCCGGGAGATGTCGTGGTAGGTAAGGTCGAGTTGGGCGATTCTTGGCGAGTCGAGGCTCAGGTCGTGCCGGTGCATGTAGCCATCCATGAGCTTCTTCTTGATGGCCCAGTCCACCTCAGTGTCGATGGTCCGGGTGTTGCCGCTTTCGATCGCATCCAGCGTCCTGCCCCAGAGGTCCAGGATCAGCGGAACATGGGCGTTGTGGGCCCCGTTGGCAGCAACAAACTCGGTGACTTTGCCCAAGTACTCGCGCTGGATGTCCAGTGCCGAGAGCTGCCTGCCGTTGGCAAGACGCACCAAGGCGCGGCCGCTGAGGTCGTGGGAGATTTCCCTGATGCTTCGTATGGGGTTCTCCATTCGCATGTCACGCATGATGACGCCGGCCTCGATCATGCGAAGGATGAGGTCCACCGTGCCGACCTTGAGCAATGCGGTCGTTTCGGACATGTTCGAGTCCCCGACGATCACATGGAGCCGGCGGTAGAACTCTGCGTCGGCATGCGGTTCGTCGCGCGTATTGATGATGGGCCGCGATCTGGTGGTTGCCGAGGAAACACCTTCCCAAATGTGGTCGGCACGTTGGGAGAAGGCGAATGTTGCTCCGTGGGGTGTCTTCAGGACCTTGCCCGCGCCGGCGATCAACTGCCGGGTCACCAGGAATGGGATCAAGATCTCGGCGAGCCTGGAAAACTCGCCACGACGTGGAATGAGGTAGTTTTCGTGGCTTCCGTAGGAGTTGCCCGCTGAGTCCGTGTTGTTCTTGAACAAGTAGACCGTGCCGTTGAAGCCCTCTGCCGCGAGTCTCGCCTGGGCTTCGTCGACGAGGTCGTCCAGAATCAGTTCTCCGGCGCGGTCGTGGGCGATCAGCTGTGCCAGGTCGTCACATTCGGCGGTGGCGTACTCGGGGTGGGAACCAACATCCAGGTACAGTCTGGAACCGTTGGTCAGGAAGACATTCGAGGACCGGCCCCAGCTGACAACTTTGCGGAAGAGGTACCGCGCCACTTCTTCAGGAGCCAGGGGCCGGGAATCGGGACTCGAATAGGAGATCCCGAACTCGGTTTCAATTCCGAATATCCGCTTGTCCATCTCAAGCCTCCTCTGTGAGCAGCTGTGCCACGTCTTCCGGGAAAAGGCGCCGGAATGCCCTGCGGGAGCCCTCGTTTTCCGATGCCCGCTCCAAGACCGCGGCTTCCACCGCTGTTGCCGGAAGTGCCTCGGCTTCCTTGTCCGCTGCGAGGGCGCGCAGGGCCAGGCGCATGGCACCGGCAAAGCCCAGGCCGGGCTCCCAGGACGCCCTGACGACGTCCGAGATCTGGTCTGCGACGCCACCCATCACCACAAAGCCGTTTTCGTCCGCGATCGAACCATCGAAGGTGAGCCGGTACAGGTGGTCTTGCTCCTGGTGCGTACCGACCTCCGCCACAGCAAGTTCTACTTCAAACGGTTTTTGTTCCGCAGTGAAGACTGCACCCAGGCTCTGGGCATAAACGCTGGCAAGGCCGCGGGCTGTGACGTCCTCGCGGTCATACGAGTAGCCCCTGACATCCGCATACCTGACGCCCGCCTGTCGCAGGCTTTCGAACTCGTTGTACTTGCCCACGGCGGCGAAGGCGATCTTGTCGTAGATCTCGCCGATCTTGTGCAGGGACGGTGAAGGGTTTTCGGCGACCAATGCGATGCCGTCGGCACAGCTGATCACAATGACGGATCGGCCGCGGGCAATGCCCTTCCGGGCAAAGTCGGCACGGTCCTTCATCAACTGCTCGGGTGAAACATAGAACTGCTGCGTCATGTCAGGCCTCCCGTCCGGCGATTGCACGCGATTCAACAATGGACGCGGAGATTGCCGCCAGCTCGCGTTCCGGCACTCGGCGGTGGCCGGCGCGGTTTACCGCGTAGATCACCGGATATAGCTGCCGGACCGGGTCGGGGCCGCCGGTCGCGGAGTCGTCGTCGGCGGCGTCGTAAAGGGCTTCCACCGCAACGGCCACAGCGTCTTCCTCAGGAAGATTCGGCCGCCACAGTTTCTTCAAGGCACCGCGGGCGTAGACAGACCCGGACCCGACAGAGTGATGTTCGTATTCCTCATACCGGCCTCCGGTGAGGTCGTATGAAAACAGGCGGCCGGTTGCCGACACATGGTCGAAGCCGGCAAAGAGGGGTATGACCGCCATGCCCTGCATGGCCATGGGCAGGTTGCCACGGATCATCGCCCCAAGCCGGTTGGCCTTGCCGACGAGGCTGAGCAGGGTGCCCTCGATCTTCTCGTAGTGTTCGAGTTCAACCTGGAACAACCTGGTGATATCGATGGCCAGTCCGGCCGTGCCGGCAATTCCCAGGACGGAGTAACGGTCGGCGGGGAAAACCTTCTCGATATGGCGGCTGGCAATCACATTTCCCATGGTTGCGCGGCGGTCGCCGGCCATGAGCACGCCTCCGGCGTACGTCATCGCAACGATGGTGGTGGCATGCGGCGTCGCCGGAACCGGACCGGAAGGCAGCGATTGGTTGAACGGCAGGAGTTCGGGACGCGAGCGTTGGAGATGTTCCGTGAATGAAGACGTTGCCTGGTTGGCCAGGGGGCCGATTGATGGGTCCTGCATTGCTGCACTCCTTCGACTCGCGTTCCGTTGCCCGGCGGCCTCGCGCCTGCCGGGCATTACATCCGTTGTGGGCCGGGGCTACTGTCCGCCCTTTTGGACAAAGGCCCTGACGAACTCTTCGGCGTTCGACTCAAGTACGCCGTCGATCTCGTCAAGAAGGTCATCCACGCCCTGGGTTGCCTCGGAGGCCTGGGCCTCGGGCGCCGCCGGAGGAGCCTCCGGAACGTCGACCTCGGTCTCCGTGTCCCGTGCCTGCGGTTGCTGCTGCTCCTGAGCTGCCATTTCTTTCTCCCTACTGTCAGTCCCCGTCATGAGGACTTCCTACTGCCATATTGCCACGCAACGGGTGGTTGCGCCCGGCTTTGCCGATGCACCATTTGGTTGTGCCGGGCGGTGTTTCAGCCCCTTGGCGGAGCAGGGTTTTGGCCCAGCAATTCCGCCAGGAACGGACCCGCTTCCCGGTGCCGGTCAAAGAGCCCTCCCGTCAGCGCGCGTGTCCCCCGCAACGGCTCACGGGTGGGGACGCGTTGCAGCTTTCCCAACCCCGGAACATCGAAGATCACTGAATCCCAACTGGCTCCCACAACATCCTTGCCGAAGCTGGACACACACCGTCCCCGGAAGTAGGCACGTGTGTCCGACGGCGGTTCGCCAACCGCCCGGGCGATGTCGGCGTCGTCGACAATCCGCTTCATCCTGTCCTTGGACAGCAGTCTGTAGTAAAGGCCCTTCTCGGGCCGAATGTCGGACCATTGAAGATCCACCAGGCCAAGCCGGGCGTCGTTCCATTCCAGGCCATCGCGATTGCGGTAACCCTCAAGGATCGACTTCTTGGCCACCCACTCCACCGAAGAAGCCGCAGACGACGGATCGTTGCCCAATGCGGTCAGTGTGGCTTCCCATTGCGAAAGCACGCCATGCGTATGTCCGTCCCCAGCGACGGAATCGGCAACCCCGGTTTCCTGGGCCAGTTTGGCTGCGGCTTCGAAATACATCCACTGCAGGTCAAGTGCTGTCACCTGCCTGCCATCGAGGAGCCTGACCTTGGCGGCGAGAGTGGTGTCGTGGCTGATCGACTGGAGTGCCTGGACGGGCTCATGGACCTCGATCCGCGGAGCCTGCCCGGCCTCGATGAGGCTCAACACCATGGCCGTGGTCCCGAACTTAAGGTAGTTGGATACCTGGCTCAGATTGGCGTCGCCAATGATGACGTGCAGGCGCCGGTACTTGTCCGCGGTGGCATGCGGTTCATCCCGCGTGTTGATGATCGGCCTGCGGATGGTGGTCTCCAGGCCAACTTCGGCCTCGAAGAAGTCCGCCCGCTGGCTGATCTGGTAGCCGGAAGTGGAACTGTCCTGGCCGCGGCCCACACGGCCGGCGCCACAGACAACCTGGCGCGAGACGAAGAACGGCGTCAACCCACGGATGATGTCTCCGAAAGGAACCGATCGCGGCATGAGGTAGTTCTCGTGTGAACCGTAGGAGACGGCCTTGTTGTCCGTATTGTTCTTGTACAAGTTGATCGGCGGGAGGGAGGTATCCGTCGCGACCTTCCGCACGGTTGCAAGGGCAACGAGGTCTCCGGCCGCATCCCAGATGACGGCGTCCCTGGGGTTGGTCACCTCCGGGCTTGAGTACTCGGGGTGGGCGTGGTCGACATAGAGCCGTGCTCCGTTGCCGAGGACCATGTTCATCAGGAGCGAGCCGGACTCGTCTGCCCCGTCGAGTTCGAGCTCCTGCCGTCCATAGGCCAGGGCGACAGCCTCGGCGTCGAGCACCGGCGGCTGGTCGGTGAGCTGGCTGGGGTCCGCGGCGGAACGCTCCAAGGTCCAGCCGCGGGCGTCGTGGAGCGGCTCCTCGTCGGTGTAGTCCCACCTGGTTTCCGCGCCACCCGCTGCGCGTTGCCTGGTGACCGTGGCGTAGGCCTGGATGATCCGGGCAGACATCATGGTGGCATTTGCGCCGGGCGCGGACGGAGCATGGATGCCATACTCCGTCTCCGAGCCCATGACGCGCATGGCCCCGCCTGCCGGCAGCTTCTCCTGGGGCGTTCCTTCGGATCCAGCCGTCACAGGTACTGGCCCGTGTTGGCAGTGGTTTCAATGGACTTTCCGGGTTCCTGGCCCGCCTTCCCCTGCACGATGGTACGGATGTAGGTGATCCGTTCGCCCTTCTTGCCGGAAATCCGCGCCCAGTCGTCCGGGTTGGTGGTGTTCGGCATGTCCTCGTGCTCACGGAACTCGTCCACCACCGCACGCAGCAGGTGATCGATGCGCAGACCCTTCTGATGGTTGGTCAGCAGGTCCTTGATGGCGTACTTCTTGGCACGGTCAACCACGTTCTGGACCACGGCTCCGGAGTTGAAGTCCTTGAAGTAGAGCATCTCGGTATCGCCATTGGCGTACGTGACCTCAAGGTACTCGTTGGACTTCTCCGTGGAGTACATGGCTTCGACGGTCCGCTGGATCATGGCATCCACGGTGGCCTGCACGTCACCGCCGTACTCGGCCAGGTCCTGGGCATGGAACGGCAGGTCCGTGGTGATGTACTTGCCGAAGATATCTGCTGCGGCTTCGGCGTCGGGCCGCTGGATCTTAACCTTCACGTCCAGTCGACCGGGCCGCAGGATGGCGGGGTCGATCATGTCCTCGCGGTTGGAGGCACCGATCACGATGACGTTATCCAGGCGCTCCACGCCGTCGATCTCGCTGAGCAGCTGCGGAACGATGGTGGTTTCGACGTCGGAGGACACGCCGGTGCCGCGGGTTCGGAACAGGGAATCCATCTCATCGAAGAACACCACAACCGGGCTGCCGTCCGAGGCCTTCTCGCGGGCCCGGGCAAAGATCAGCCGGATGTGCCGTTCGGTTTCGCCGACGTACTTGTCCAGGAGCTCCGGCCCCTTGATGTTCAGGAAGTAGCTCTTGAGATCCGTGTTCCCGGCGCGCTCGGCGGCACGGGCGGCCAGTGAGTTGGCCACGGCCTTGGCAATGAGGGTCTTGCCGCAGCCCGGGGGGCCGTAGAGCAGGATGCCCTTGGGCGCCTTGAGGCCATGCTCGCGGTACAGGTCGGGGTGGAGGAACGGTAATTCGACGGCGTCGCGGATCTGCTCGATCTGGGGTCCAAGGCCACCGATGTCCTGGTACGTGATGTCCGGTACTTCTTCCAGCACCAGGTTCTCGACCTCGGCACGCGGAACCTTTTCCAGGGCATATCCGGTGCGGGAGTCAAGCGACAGGGCATCGCCCACCTTCAGATGGACGCTCTGCAGGGCACCTGACAACCGGACCACGCGTTCCTCGTCCGCGCGGCCCACTACCAGGGCACGGTCCTTCCCCAGCAGTTCCTTGAGCGTCACCAGCTCACCAGCACGTTCGTAACCGAGCCCTGCCACCACAAGGAGGGCCTCGTTCAACAGCACTTCCTGGCCGACCGCGAGTTGGTTGACGTTGACCAACGGGCTGATGCCGACGCGCATCTTCCGGCCCGCGTTGAAAATATCAACCGACTCTTCCGTGGCCGCCTGGCCGGAATTTCCGGCTGTCGGCTGGCGGCGCGGGTTGATCTGCACTACGGTTCCGAAGCTGTACGGCGGCTGGCCTTCCTGCTCCAGGGCGCCTTTCAACCGGAGGATTTCGGCCTTGGCGGTTTCCAGCATGGAAACCAGTTTGGTGTTGTTCTGGGTGGCGGCGGCGAGCTGCCGATCGATGTGGCGAAGCTTGTCCCGAAGGATGTTGATCTGCCGTTCGGCAACCGTGAGTTCGCTCGAAGGGTCTGGCGGTTGGATGGCTGCGAGCCTTCGGCGGGCAGCCTCTTCCGCTGCGGCGTTTGCTTCTTCCGGCGTCGGCCGTCCAATGTCGTTGTTCGACGTATCCACGATTCATCAGCCCCTTCCTGCGCTTAACAAGACCTTAGTCCCGAAAAGCTCAGGGTGCTGGGTGACATCCGGAATGCGGACCCTATTGTGACCTTTGTCAGTTTGTGACCGGGGGGTCGTCCTGGACGTTTGTTCCGGCAATGGCATCGCGCGCCGCGCGCCGCAGTTTCTTGTCGGAGACCGAACGCTCCCCGACCGCCCCGGGCGTCCATGCGTTCAGGTCTTCTTCGCTGAACTCGGTCTTTGACGGGCGGCGCTTGACGGAAATGCCCGTCACGCCGTCGGCCAGCCGCCGCGTTACCAGCAGGAATCCGGTGTGTGCCACCATTCGGTGGTCCGGACGGACGGCCAGTCCTTCGAGGTGCCAGCCGCGGACCATGGATTCCCAGGCATCGGGCTCGGTGAAACGGCCGTCGGCCCGGATTGCTTCCGCAGTCCGGGAAAGCTGCGTCACAGTGGCGACGTAGTTGATCCATACGCCACCGGGCGCGAGGACAGTGGCCACGGCGTCGAGGCACTCCCACGGTGCCAGCATGTCCAGCACCACGCGGTCGATGGAGCCGGGTTCTTCGGCCTTGACGACCTCTTCCTGGAAGTCGCCCAGGGAGATCTGCCAAGCCGGGTGCGGACCACCGAAAATGGTTTCGACATTACCGCGGGCGATGTCGGCGAACTCTTCACGCCGTTCGAACGAATGGAGGTAGCCGCCGTCGCCGACGGCGCGGAGCAGCGAGATGGACAAGGCACCGGAGCCGACTCCGGCTTCCACGACGCGGGCGCCCGGGAAGATATCGGCCATGGTGACGATCTGCGCGGCGTCCTTCGGGTAGACAACAGCGGCGCCGCGCGGCATGGACAGTACAAAGTCGGACAGGAGCGGACGCAGGGTCTGGTACTGCTGGCCGATGTTGTTGCTCACCACCGAGCCGTCCACCTTGCCGATGATTTCGTCGTGGTTCAGGTATCCCCGGTGCGTGTGGAAGGCTCCGCCAACCTCAAGGGTGATGGTGTTCATGCGGCCGCGCTCATCGGTGAGCTGAACACGTTCTCCCACACGGAAAGGACCCCGCCTGCGTGCTGCACCCGTTGGTTGCGCTGGCGCGCCCGTTGTTGCCTGGGTGCCTGCGCTTGTTTCCGCGGCGGTTTCGCTGCTCATGTGGTGTTCCTCGCTCCTGGGCGGCTGGGCCGCCGCGTCTTGCTGCCTTACGGGCGCCAAAAATTCGTTGGTCTTTTTTACGGCCGGCACGTAACTCTACCGGCAAGGGTGTCAGGCGCGCCCGCTGCGGCGGGCTTCTTTGCCTGTTATGGCGGTCACTACCGCCTGCTGGCGAAGCAATCCGGTGACGTAGCCGTTGTGGTCAACCACCGCGTACTCGCCTCCTTCGAGCTTTGCCAGATATTGGATCAATTCCTGGCCCTTCGACCACTCCGGTACGTAAGCGCCGGCGGCAAGTGCATGCGCGACGGCCGTGACCGGCGTCGTCGCCAGTGCTTCCGGCGGCACCGCGGAAGCTGCCTGCGGGTCCACTACTCCCTGTGGCTTGCCGTCCGGCCCGCAGATGACGACGGCGGGACTTCCGGCCGGCGCGACAGCCAGCGCGTCGGCCACGCTGGCTGAATTCGCTATTCCGACGGCGGGATCCGCCAGGCCGGCAGCGCTGACCAGGTAAAGGCGGCTCCGCAGGCGGCCGTGCTGGATGGAGCTGGAGGCACCCATCCAAAGGAACCCGCAAACGAGGATGGTGACCATGGCGAAGGTGATGTCCAGGCCGTCGCCCGACAGGACCGGCCGCACGATAAACCAAATGAAAAGGGCGGCAGCGATCGCCCGTCCGGACCAGCCCGCCGCGATAGTGCCCTTGTCTTGGCTGCCCGTTGCTTTCCACACGGCTGATTCGACCAGGCGGCCACCATCGAGTGGTGTTCCTGGCAAGACATTGAAGATGCCGATCAGGAGATTGGCCCACATCAGGATGTTCGCCAAGATGTCCGCCACGCCGTCGAAGGACCTGCTGATGACGAAGGGTGCCAGGACGCCGGCAAGCAGGAAGTTTGCGGCCGGACCTGCCATGGCAACGATGACGGCCCTGCCAGGGGAAGCCGTAAAGTTCTCGAACTGCGTGTGCCCGCCCCATAGGTTCAACACAATTTTCTCGGTTGGCCATTTGAAGGCCTTGGCGCTCAGGGCATGCGCCAACTCATGGATCAGCACCGAGACGGCGAGCAGGACAGAGTACCCAAAGGCCACAAGGTAGGCCCAGATCCCAAGACCGCGGATGTCGTGCATGAGCACGGGACCGTAAACGATCACCGTAAAGGCCGCGATGACAAACCACGAATAGGCAAGGTAAACCGGGATGCCCGCAATCCTGCCGAGCGGTATGCCGTCCTTCTTGGTGGCAGCGTGATGTGGCGCGGAGGGACTGCTCACTTAGTTGGCCCCTTCAAGCAGGCTTTGCGGGGCCGGGCGTTCACTGACCAGCCGGACGAGGTCCGCCGTCGACTTTCCTGCGAGGGTGTCCCAGATGACCATCCGCTCATCCTCGGGAAGGGGCACTTGGTGGGGCACGCCCACTGTGACCACGCCGGAGGCCATGGCCGCCGTAGCTCCGGGAACAGAATCTTCCAAGGCAACGCACTGCTCCAGCTTGAGGTCGTCATCGTCAAGGCGCAGACGGTCCACGGCAGTGAGATAAGCCTCCGGATGTGGCTTTCCGTTACGCACGGTGTCTCCGGTGACCAGGAACTCGAAGTAAGGCTTGGGGAGGCTGCCGACAACGACGCTTGCCAGTGGACCTTCGGACATGGTGACCAGGGCGCAGCGGATTCCTGACTGGTGGAGGTCCTCGAGCAATTCCCGCGCTCCCGGCCGCCACGGAACCTCCTGGCGGACTTGACGGATCACCTGGGCGCTGAGGTGATCGACGATCGCACGTGCTTCCATCGCGACGCCGGCCGACTGCAGGATGGCGGCCGAATGCATCAGGGACTGCCCCACCAATTGCATTGCCTGACCGTGCGACCACGTACCGCCATGGGCTTCGACCAAAGCGTGCTCCGCGGTGATCCAGTACGGTTCAGTGTCCACGAGCGTGCCATCCATATCCCAGAGCACGGCTTTGAGGGAGGGCTGGCTGGGTGAGGAATGCATGGCTTCAAGTCTACGTGGAACCGGGAGTGGAGCTCGCCGGGCCTGCGCTGTGGGCGAATACCGGACACGCGCCCGCATGAAATGCCATGCATCCACGAGGGTCTTGGACGTAGGGTGAGTGGATGAACAGTGTGGACGGGAACCCCGAAGGACAGGACACCGCTGCAGAGCCTGAGCGTTTCCTCAAGGAACCCGCTGAAGGCCAACGTGTCACCGTGATGATCGCTGCTTTCGAAGGATGGAATGACGCCGGCGAAGCCGCCAGCGACGCTTTGCACTACTTGAACAAACTGTGGGACGGCAAGAAGGTCGGCACGGTGGATGCCGAGGAGTACTACGACTTCCAATTCACCCGCCCCACCGTGCGCCGCACGTCGTCGGGTGCGCGGAAGGTGAAATGGCCGTCAACGCGGATTTACAAGGCCTCCGTTCCGGACAGCAACGTGGACGTGGTGTTCGTCCTGGGCACCGAGCCGTCGTACCGCTGGCGCGCCTACACCACCGAGCTCTTGGTGCACGCCGAGGCGCTCAAGGTTGATTCCGTCATTCTTGTCGGCGCGCTGCTGGCCGATGTTCCGCACAGCCGCCCGATCCCCGTGAGCACAACCACGGAGGACAACTCATTGCGGGAGCGGCTGAACCTGGAGGCCTCCCAGTACGAGGGGCCGGTTGGAATCGTGGGAGTGCTTGGTGAGTTCGCCATGCTTGCCGGGCTGCCCACCGTCTCCTTGTGGGCTGCAGTCCCCCACTATGTCGCGCAACCGCCCTCCCCCAAAGCGCAGCTCGCAATCCTCCACAAGATCGAGGACCTGCTCCAGGTTCCCGTTGACAGCCGGGCCCTGGCGGAGGAGTCGGAAGCCTGGGAACGTGGAGTCGACGAACTCGCCACCGAGGACCCGGAGATCGCGGCCTACGTGAGGCAGTTGGAGGAAGCAAAGGACACCGCGGATCTTCCCGAAGCCTCCGGAGAATCGATTGCGCGGGAATTCGAGCGGTACCTCAAACGGCGCGGAAAGGACCGCCCGTAGCTCCTGCCCGGCCGCTAAAGTTCGACGCCGAGCAGCGCGTTGACTGCGTCGCTCACCAGGGCGCCGTCGGTCGCGGAGGTCTCCCCGCCTTCGGCCGCAAGGGCGGCCTGGGCCCAGTGGTCGACGGCGGCAACTGCCCCCGGAGCGTTGAGATCGTTTGCCAGTTCCGACCGCATCGCGGCCACAAGGGGTCCGGCCGAAGCGGCCGGTGCCTTGGCCGCGGCTTCCCGCCAGACTGCCAGCCTTTCCTTTGCAGCTGCGAAGTCCTCGGCAGTCCAGGACCAGTCGGAGCGGTAGTGGTGGGCAAGGATGGCCAAACGGATAGCGGCAGGTTCCTCGCCCTCCGCACGGAGCTTGGACACGAGCACCAGGTTTCCCTTGGACTTGCTCATCTTCTCGCCGTCAAGGCCCACCATGCCCGCGTGGGCGTAGTGGCGGGCCAGCGGGACGTGTGAGAGGGAGTAGGCGTGGCCGGCTCCCATTTCATGGTGCGGGAACACAAGGTCTGATCCGCCACCTTGGACAGTGAACGGAGCCGGCAGGTATTTCTGGGCGATGACCGTACACTCAATGTGCCATCCGGGACGGCCGTCCCCCAGGCTGGCACCGGGCCAGCTCGGCTCTCCTTCGCGCGCCACCCGCCACAGGAGCGGATCGAGTGCCTGCCGCTTTCCGGGCCGGTCGGGATCGCCTCCGCGTTCGGCAAACAGCGCCAGCATCTCTGACTCGCCGAGGCCCGATACGTCGCCCAGGGTCCACGCGTCGGTGGCGGAGGACTGCTTCCCCGCCAGCTCGACGTCGTAATAGACATCCCCGTCCGGTTCGCCCTTGGTGCCCGGGACGCGGTAGGCCACGCCGTCCGCGATGAGCTTCTCGATGGCGGGAACGATTTCGGGGATAGCCTCCACCGCTCCGATGTAGTGATCCGGGGCCAGGACGTTAAGGGCGTCCATGTCGGTGTGGAACAACTCGATCTGGCTGGCCGCGAGCTCGCGCCAATCCACGCCCGTCGCCTGTGCCCGCTCAAGGAGCGGATCATCGACGTCGGTCACGTTCTGGACATAAGCCACGCGGGTCCCCGCGTCCCGCCACGCGCGGTTCAGGAGGTCGAAAGCCACGTAGCTGGCTGCATGGCCCATATGCGTGGCGTCGTATGGCGTGATTCCGCAGACATACATGGATTGCTCCTCCTGCGGCTCAAGCTCGACGACGCGGCCAAGGGCGGTGTCGAAAAGGTGCAGCGGCGGCAGGCTGCCGGGCAGCTCAGGAACAGGGCGGGAGATCCACGATTTCACGACTCAACCTTAGTGCTAGGCACTGATCACACCGAAACCGAGCAGGACATACAACGCCAGGCCCAGCAGGATCCGGTACCAAACGAAGAGCCTGTAGCTGCGGGTGGAGACAAACTTCAGGAACCAGCCGATGATGACGAAACCAACGACGAAGGCGATGACCGTGGCCAGCGCGGTTTCCGGGAGGCCGTAAGGTCCTGCAAGGCCCTCCTTGGAAACGGTTTTGTACAACTGGTATAAGCCGCTGCCGAAGACCGCAGGAATGGCGAGAAGGAACGAATACCGTGCGGCGGCCTCACGGGTGTAGCCCATAAGAAGGCCGGCCGTGATGGTGCCGCCTGAGCGCGAAACACCGGGGATCAAGGCCATTGCTTGCGCGAAGCCGTAAAGGATGCCGTGCTTGTAGGTCAATTGGGAAAGATCCCGATCTTGCCGGCCGATGGCATCCGCAACCGCAAGGATCATGCCGAACACGATCAGCATCGTGGCAACAAGCCACATGCTCCGGAACACGGACTCGATCTGGTCCTGGAACAACAGGCCCAGGACGACGATAGGGATGCTGCCGAGGATCACCAGCCATCCCATGCGTGCGTCGGGGTTGTCGCGCGCCACTTTGCCGGTCAGGGACCCGAACCAGGCCTTGATGATACGGACAATGTCGCGCCAGAAGTACACGATCACCGCGGTCTCGGTGCCCAGCTGCGTAATGGCCGTGAAGGCCGCGCCCGGATCCGAAGCATTCGGCAGGAACGAGCCCACGATCCGCAGGTGCGCGCTCGAGGAGATCGGGAGGAATTCGGTGAGGCCTTGAACAAGGCCCAGGAAGGCTGCTTCTATCCAGTTCACGTGAATAGACCCTACGTCATGAAGTATGGGAACTCCCCGTAAGCTATCAGCATGCAGCAGCGTTATGTCGGGAACAGCGGGTTCCGCGTGTCCTCTTTGTCCCTCGGAACCATGTCCTGGGCCCAGGAGACCGACGAACAGGACGCCGCCGAGCTGTTGCGCCTGTTTGTTGACGCCGGTGGCACCGTGATCGACACAGCCGCCTCATATGGTCAAGGCCAGGCAGAGGCGATGCTGGGTTCCATGCTGGGCGATGTGGTGGCGCGTTCCGAAGTGGTAATTTCCACGAAGGCCGGCGTATCCCAGTCGGAGTCCCGGCGCAGTGTCAATGCCTCGCGCGGTGCCATGCTGGCGGCGCTTGACGCGAGCCTGGCTCGGTTGGGCACCGACTACATCGATATCTGGTTCGTTCACGAATGGGACCCCAACGTGCCCCTGGACGAGACCCTGTCAGCGCTGGAGCTGGCCCAGCGGACAGGCCGGGCCCGCTATGTGGGCATTTCCAACTACAACGGTTGGCAGACGGCCAAAGCCGCGGCCGTTGCCGGATTCACCTTGGTGGCGAACCAGTCGGAGTACTCGTTGCTCAACCGGCGGCCGGAAGAAGAGCTGATCCCCGCGGTGGAGGACGCCGGCCTCGGCCTCATGGCCTGGGCGCCACTGGGACGCGGTGTTTTGACCGGCAAGTACCGTGGCCAGATACCTTCGGATTCGCGCGGCGCCCAAGGGCGCCTGGCGGCCTATGTGGAACCATACCTGGAACCTCGCGCCTCCCGTGTGGTGGAAGCTGTGGCCATGGCGGCCCGGGGTCTGGGCCGCACTCCCGTGGATGTCTCCTTGAGCTGGTTGCTCTCACGCCCTGGAGTATCAACTGCGATCGTCGGAGCCCGGAATGCCGTGCAGCTGAAGGAGTTGCTGGACGCCCAGCTCTCAGTCCTGCCCGCCGAAATTGCGCGCGCACTGGAAGACGTTTCCGCAAACTAACCGCCCACAGCGGGCGCCGTCGTCGTAGTTTCCGCTATCGCCGGTCGAGGATGTCGAGCAGATAGCTGCCGTAACCGCTCTTGGCGAGCTTGGCTGCTTGCTGGCGGAGACCGTCGTCGTCCAAGTAGCCCATCCGCCAGGCCACTTCCTCCGGGGCGCCGATCTTCAGGCCCTGCCGGTTTTCCGTGGTTCGGACGTAGTTGGACGCATCATTGAGGTCACCGAACGTTCCCGTGTCCAGCCAGGCGGTGCCCCGCGGGAATTTCTGCACATGCAGCCTCCCAAGCTCCATGTACCTCCGGTTGATGTCCGTGATTTCCAGTTCGCCGCGCGCTGACGGCTGAAGCTCCTTGGCCATGGCGACCACATCGTTGTCATAAAAGTACAAGCCGGGGACTGCGTAATTGCTCTTGGGCTGCGCAGGTTTCTCCTCAATGGAAACCGCCAGGCCGTCGTCGTCGAACTCCACTACGCCATAGGCGGTGGGATCCTTGACCCAGTAACCGAAGATGGCGCCGCCGTCGACGTCGTTGTATCGGCGAAGCTGCGCACCCATGCCAGGACCGTTGAAGATGTTGTCTCCAAGGATGAGGGCAACTTTGCCGCTGCCAATATGGCCTTCGCCGAGGATGAACGCCTGGGCCAAGCCATCGGGCGTCGGCTGCTGCGCATAGCTCAGGGAAATGCCGAATTGGGAGCCGTCACCCAGGAGGTTTTCGAATTGCGCGGCATCGGATGGGGTGGTGATCACCAAGATGTCGCGTATTCCGGCCAGCATGAGAGTGCACAAGGGGTAATAGATCATCGGCTTATCGAAAACAGGCACCAATTGTTTGCTGATTCCGAGCGTAATTGGATGGAGCCTTGAGCCTGTTCCTCCGGCCAGAATAATTCCTCGCATATTTGCCGTCCCCTCCCCTGCCGGTTGGCCCCTCGCGGCGGCTACGCTATCGCCATGCAGAGAATCCTTGTCACCGGCGGCGCCGGATTCATTGGATGCAACTTTGTCCACTACATCATGGGCCACAGCAGCCTCCATGTCACTGTCCTTGACAAATTGACCTACGCCGGAAATATCGAATCCCTGGAAGGCCTCCCGGGCACGCGGTTCGAGTTCGTCAAAGGGGATATCTGCGACGCCGAGCTCGTTGACGGACTGACTTCCGACGTGGACGCCGTGGTGCATTTTGCCGCCGAATCCCACAACGACAATTCGCTGCAGGACCCCCGGCCATTTGTGGATACCAACCTTGTTGGCACCTACACCCTTATCGAGGCGGCGAGGCGGCACGGGACGCGTTTCCACCACGTATCAACCGATGAGGTCTATGGCGACCTTGCATTGGACGACCCGGCCCGCTTCACCGAGGACTCCGTCTACCGGCCCACCAGTCCCTATTCCGCAACGAAGGCCGGCTCGGATCTCCTGGTGCGGGCGTGGGTCCGGTCCTTCGGACTCCGGGCGACCATCAGCAATTGCTCCAACAACTACGGGCCGTACCAGCATGTTGAGAAGTTCATACCGCGGCAGATCACCAACATCCTGGACGGCATCAGGCCGCGGCTGTACGGCGAAGGCCGTAACGTCCGCGACTGGATCCATGTGGAGGACCACTCCTCCGCCGTGGCCGCGATCCTGGAGCACGGCAAGCCCGGCGAGACGTACTTGATCGGGGCCGACGGTGAATTGTCCAACCGTACGGTGGTGGAAAAGCTGCTTGTGCTGATGGGCAAGTCCCCCGATGCTTACGATCTCGTGACGGACCGGCCAGGACATGACCTCCGCTACGCCATAGACTCGGCAAAGCTGCGGCGTGAGCTTGGCTGGGCGCCCCGGTACAGCGATTTCGACGCCGGGTTGGTGGCCACCGTCCGGTGGTACCAGGAGCACGAATCCTGGTGGCGGCCGCAGAAAGCAGGCACGGAGCTGAAGTACGCAGGGCAAGGCCACTGACACCGATGGGCCATGCACCCGACCTCACCTCCAGCACCACTTCCATCCCCGGTTTGCTCCTGTTCAGGCTCCCGGTGCACGGGGACGAACGAGGGTGGTTCAAGGAGAACTGGAACCGCGCCACAATGGGTGCACTGGGGCTCCCCGACTTTGGTCCCGTGCAAAACAACATCTCGTTCAACGCCCTTCGCGGCACGACGCGGGGCATCCATGCCGAACCCTGGGACAAGTTCGTCTCGCTGGCCTCCGGAAGGATCTTCGGTGGATGGGTGGACCTCCGGGACGGTGCTTCCTTCGGTACGGTGTTCTTTTGCGAGTTAACCCCCGGCGATGCGGTCTTCGTGCCCCGTGGCGTCGGCAATGCCTTCCAGACGTTGGAGGACAACACCGCCTACACCTACCTGGTCAACGACCATTGGAGTGCCGGAGCCCAGGCGGAGTACACATTCCTGAACCTGGGCGACCCGGACGCTGCCGTTCCTTGGCCCATCCCCCTGAACCAGGCCACCATGTCCGCACAGGATCTCGGGCACCCGTTGCTCGGCGCCGTCAAGCCCATGAAGCCCCGGCGCACGCTGGTGCTGGGTGCAAACGGCCAAGTGGGAAGGGCCCTGCGGCAGGTGTTCGACGACGTCGAAACAGTGGACTTCGCCGGCCGGGAGCAGTTCGACCTGGGCTCGGGCTCTTCGTACAGCGGACTGGATTGGCGGAAGTACTCCACGGTCATCAACGCCGCCGCGTACACCCGCGTGGATGCGGCCGAGACAAGCGAAGGCCGTGCCGATGCCTGGCGCATCAACGCCGCTTCCGTGACCCGTTTGGCCAGGGCCGCCGTCGAACATTCACTGACGCTGGTCCATATATCCAGCGATTATGTCTTTGACGGAACCGCCCGCGTCCACAGCGAAGACGAGCAGCCGAGCCCGCTGGGCGTCTACGGCCAAAGCAAAGCTGCCGGTGATGCCGCAGCAGCCACTGTTCCGCGGCACTACATCGTGCGGAGCAGTTGGGTGGTGGGAGACGGCGCCAACTTCGTCCGGACCATGGCCGGTCTGGCCGAACGGGGAGCGGCGCCCTCCGTAGTCGACGACCAATTCGGGCGGTTGTCGTTCGCGGTGGACATTGCCGCCGGTATCCGCCACCTGCTGGAGACAAGCGCGCCCTACGGAACTTACAATCTCAGCAATGACGGCCCTGTCCAGTCCTGGTGGGAGATTGCACGGGAGGTCTACAGGCTGCGCGGGGCCGATCCTGAGCTGGTTGCGCCGGTGGACACCGAAGCATACTTCAAGGCCGGCACGGCTCCACGGCCACGTAACAGCGCCCTGGACCTCAGCAAAATCCGAGGCGTGGGTTACAGTCCCATGGACGCGGGCAAACGGCTCACCGAGTACTTGCAAGGCCCGGAGGTTTAGCCGAACAAGCTCTGGCGGCGTAGGACGATTCGTCCTACAGTGGCCCTACGGCACCTCGATCGGACGGGGCCGGGAGACAACTCAAGAAAACAGTTGGTCAGGGCAGCACCTGCTGCCCACGGCGATCCAGGGCAGTGCAGCGGCCTGGGATCGCCGGTCGATGGTTTACGCCTTGAGTTGGACGCCTGAGCGTCAGACTCCGAGTCTGGAGAGCCGATCATGCTGCTGCCAAACACCGTCCCCTCTGCCCGTCGGCGTGCCGGAACGGACCCGGTTCCGTGGAGCCGCCACGCAACATTCGGCAAACCGGCACCTTCACTCAACGAGCCTGTCGAGGCCGAAGCGGGTCAATGGCCTGCCGTGATCCTGGGCGGCACGCACGTTGACCTCATGGGCTTTGATGACGCGGTCCGGGTGATCATGGCCGGGGCCTCCCAGGCAGGGCCACCGTTGGCAGTGTGTTCGGCAAATTTGGACCACATACGCCATTTCGGTACAGGGGGCAGATGGTCCGGCACCTTGGACGGGCGCGCCGTGCGTTGGCTGACCCTGATTGACGGAGCTCCGCTATCCGTGCAGGCCCGGCGTCTCACAGGCATACCGTGGCCACGGCTGGCGGGAAGCGATCTCGTGGAACCAATCTTGGCCGAGGCTGAAAAACGCGGGCACAGAGTAGGGTTCCTTGGCGGCACCGAGGCTGCGCAGCACTTGATCCGGGAGCGGTTCTCCGCTGAACGGCCGGGACTTGAAATTGCCGGCTGGTGGGCTCCGGAGCGGTCCGTCATCGGTGATCGGAAGGCCTCCCACAAGTTGGCAAGGGACATCGCTGCGAGCGCCCCGGACATCTTGGTGGTGGGCCTGGGAAAACCTCGCCAGGAATTGTGGATCAACGAGTTCGGCCACTTGACCGGGGCAAAGGTGTTGCTGGCCTTTGGTGCCGTGGTGGATTTCCTGGCCGGGCACATCAGGCGTGCCCCTGAATGGGTGGCTGATAACGGACTCGAGTGGGCTTGGCGCCTCATGTTGGAACCCAAGAGGCTCGCGCGGCGCTACCTTGTCGATGGCCCTGAGGCCTATGTCAGGCTGCGCCGCGACAGCGGAGTCGGGTTCCGGACCGGTTCAGCTTCCCGGCCGCTTGGAGGTGCGGCCGCCATTGACGTCCCGGGGCATGCCCCCAGCCATGCCCCGGGATCCTTCGCTGCCGTGGGGCAGCCTGCTGACGTGGCAGTAATCGTGGTGACGTATAACAACGCCGACGACATTGGACCGTTGATCGATAGCCTGCGTCCTGACGCCAGGACTGCCACGATCAAGGTGGTGGTGGCAGACAACTCACCCGACCATCGCACGGTTGAGGCCCTTGGCAAGCATCCGGATGTCATGGTGGTGCGAACGGGCGGCAATCTTGGTTACGCGGGCGGCATCAACGTTGCTGTCCAAGCGGCAGGCAGCGCGGCTGCGTATTTGATCCTCAACCCGGACCTGCGTGTTGAAGCAGGTTCCATTGCGGCCATGCGCCAGCGCTTGGATCTGTCGGGGGCCGGCATGGTTGTCCCTGTCCTCCTCGACGACGACGGGAGCGTGTATCCATCGCTGCGCCGTGAGCCGGGAGTGCTGAGGGCAATGGGTGACGCCGCCTTGGGCAGCCATCTTCCGGGCCGCCCCGGTTGGTTGGGTGAAATGGACTTCGACGCCGAAAGCTACAAGTACGCCCATCCTGTTGAGTGGGCAACGGGCGCGGCTATGTTGGTGGATGCCGGCGTGGCTGCTGCCGTGGGTGTGTGGGACGAGCAGTTCTTCCTCTATTCGGAGGAAACTGACTATTGTAGGCGGGTTCGCGACCGGGGTGCGTCCATCTGGTTCGAACCCTCGGCAAGGATGTGGCATGAGCGTGGGGGGTCGGGCACGTCACCGCAGTTGACGGCGTTGATGTCCGTTAACCGTGTCAGGTATGCGCAGAAGTACCTCGGAAGGGTTCAGCGCGGGGCTTTCCGCATGGCGGTGCTCGGCGGGGAGGTGGCCCGCATCAACAAACCCGGACATTCCCAGGCCGCATTTGCCTTGTTGGACCGCCGTCGTTGGAATTCGCTGCCGGCCGCGCACCGGGGCGAGGCAAAGCCTGCATCAGGAACAGTCATTATCCCCGCCCACAATGAGGCCGCCGTTATTGCCAGGACCCTGGAGTCGTTGCGGGAAGTGTTGGACTGGGGCACGGTCGAGGTGCTGGTTGCCTGCAATGGCTGCAGTGACGACACCGCGTCGATTGCCGCGCGGTTCGATGGCGTGCGTGTGTTGGAAGTCGGTGAAGCCTCGAAAACCGCGGCCTTGAATGCCGGTGATGCTGCGGCCCGGTCCTGGCCCCGCCTGTATCTGGATGCGGATATCGAGGTGACGGGTGACGCCGTGGCCGCCGTACTGAACTCCTTGGCTGACGGTCCGCTCCTGGCCGCCCGGCCGGCATTCCGTTACGACACCACCGGCGCTTCCTTCGCCGTTCGCGCCTACTACCGTGCCCGCAACCGTATTCCGGACAATCTGCGAGCGCTGTGGGGTGCGGGGGTATACGCGCTCAGTGAGGACGGGCACCGGCGCTTGGGGACTTTCCCGACGTTCACGGCCGATGACTACTACGTTGATGGTCTCTTCGGAGCTGACGAGAAAGCTGTCCTGGGCACCGTACCGGTGGTGGTCCGCACGCCCCGTTCGGCGGCAGCCCTGCTGGACATCCTCCGCAGGACTTACAGGGGCAACGCCCAGCAGGACGCGGCTTCCGGGGGCGGGTCGGGGCCGCGGACACTGCGGCAGTTGCTGGCTTCAGTACGTGGGCCATTGACGGCCTTCGATGCGCTTGTGTACGCCGCGTTCGCCGCCGCGGGCCGCCGTCGGGCTTCCCGCCCTCACGCGCTTAAGGCCGGCTGGGAGCGGGACGATACCAGCCGATAGTCAGAAGCCGCAGCTTCCACCGCCCTCAATGCGGTAGAGGTGGACTGTGTTGCCGTCGGCAAAGGTATCTGTGAAGGTGCCGTCGCTGACCGGTATGGTCCGGTTCTCGTCGATGACGACGGCGGTGGTGCCGCCGCATGCGAGCCGGAAGCTCGCCTGGCCGCCGGACGGCCTGTTGGCGCCCGCGAAGACGTAGACCTTACCGTCGTGGAGCCTGGCGCTGGAGTCCACGGGCCCGGTGGCTGTGGCGGCCCCGTCGAGGAAGGGCGAGTTGAGTACGGGGGCGAGTTCCTTGATCTGCTTGTTGACTGCTGTTACTGCGGGCAGGACGTCACCGGGACAATCCCGGAGCACGTGCTGGGTGACGCAGTCGCCGCCAAAACTGTGGTTGAAGTACACGATTCCCCGGGCACCGTGGATGAGGCTGCTCCACACGGCGGCTCGGAGCTGGGGCCCGGTGATGGTTGTTGCTGCGGGCGAGTCCTCGAACGGGTGTCCTGCTTCCACGAAGGCCCACACGGGAGCTGCTCCCCCGGCCAGTTTGCGGATGCGTTCGACTGTCCAACCGTAGTTTGCAGCGAGGCGGCATTCTTCCGGGTCGAGGTCCCGTACGTTGCCGTTGATGGCTCCCCCTTCAGTCTTGGCGCAGATGTTGGGGTCCGTGAACCAGTAGTTGTCTGCGGAGACGACGTCCTGGAACCGGCGGATAAAAGCCTGGGATTGTTCATCGGAGAGCCAGAAAGTAACCCCTTTGCCGTAGTTGGCGTACACCATGGCTCCGGGCGGTGCCGCAGCCCGCAGCTGCTGTTGCACGGTGAAACCGCACTTCGCTTGCTCGGGGACGCAGATGTCGCCCTCCCCGGGGTACTTGCCGGTCCAGGGCGCATCGCCGCCCCCGCCCCACATGTCCACCTCATCTCCAAGGGCATAACCGGAGGCGAGGGAAGCCTGGAAGGTGGGTATCGCGTACATTCCCGAGCGCCTCACCAAGGCGAGGTCCGAGTCCGGGGTGAGGACGACGTATGTGTTCAAGCCAGCTGCCAGGTCCTTGGCGACGTAGTCCTTTTCCAGGGCGCTTTCGAACCAGACGCCCACCGGGAAGTAACCCGGGTCGGTGGGAAGGGCGTTGCTGAATCTGGCATAGAAGGCTGTTCCGCCGTCCACTTCCCGCAGGGTCGTGCCCGGCGGGTGCGTCCTTGCGGGCTCAGGTTGGCGGGCGGGGATGCCTGTCAGGTCAGGCAGGGGCGTTGCGCCGCTGATGGTGGCAGTGGCAGCAAGGCATAGCAGGGCCAGGACTCCCAACGCTGCCTTTACCCTGCCTTTCATGTGCCTACCCGCCGTTGCTCTGCCGGCCCGGGGGCGGCCCGGTTGCCGGGCCAGGGTCGACGCCGCTTGGTTCCTCGGTCCTGGCCAGCCGCCACAGGGCTCCGGCAATTCCCAGCATGAAGAAGATCATGTTGGCGGACATGGCGAAGGAGAGCCCGTCGAAGAAGGCGAACGTCACTGCGATGGCTGCCAAGGAGGCCAGGACGGCCTGCGGCAGTTGCCGGCTGGCCGGGTCCGTTCCGCGTTTCCTGGCCCGCCAGGCGGCCGCGAGCGCGCACAGGATCAGGCCAAGGAAGGCGAGCAGGCCGGTCACTCCGAGTTCAACGAGGATTCCCAGGTACTGGTTGTCCACGATCACGTAGTCCGGGAGGAACGTTCCGAAGCCACGCCCGACTATGGGGTTGTTGGCCAGCATGCCGAAGGCGGTGGTGTAGGCGCTGGTCCGGGAGCTGATGCTGGGGTCGGCCGTACCTACGGTGAACAGTCCCCGGAGGGTGCCGAGCATGCCGGGGGTCAACACGTACAAGGCGCCGGCAAGGACGATCGCCAGGAGCATCGCCCGGCGACGGACCTTTTTGGACCACGAGGGGACCAACGCGATGATGGCCACCCCGAAGGCCGTCAGTGCCGACCGCGAAACGGACAGGACTGCCGCGGCGGAGATGATTGCCGCGGGCAGCCAGCGCAGCAACCATCCTCTGTGGTGGTCGGTAACGGCGAAGGTGATGGCTATGGGGAGGGCTGCGACGAGGACGACGCCGTATTCCAGGGGGTGGCTGGCCATGCCGGCGGCACGGACAAATCCACCCCGGGACTGAACTCCGGATAATTCCGTCGCGGCGCTGAAACCGGGGAACCCGATCCAGTCCACCAACGATGAGCCGGTGGCGAACTGGAGAAGGCCCAGCAGTGCGGTTCCGGTTCCCACCATCACGAGCGCCCTGAGCACTTTCACCAGGGTCCGTTGGCTGGCCAGGCCGTCGTTGATGAGGAGGAAGATTCCGGCCCAGCTGGCCAATCGGATGATGCCGCTGTCTGCCGGGCTTGCTTCCGGTTCGGGTACTCCGTGCAGCATTGCCAGGGCGTAGCTGGTCAGGGCTATGGCAAGGAAGATGGCCATGGCGTTGCGCACCATTTGCGATCCGGTGCGGCTCGGTGTGGTCCGTTGGAGTTGGTAGAGGAGCCACCAGGCGAAGGCGAGCAGGCCGCACAAGGTGCTTGGCCGTCCTACTGATCCGAGCGCGGTGATGGTCAGGTTGGACGGGATGGCGCAGCTGAGGAGCAGGTAGGCGATGACGAAAGAGGAGACGTCTCTGCGTTCCAGGGGTTGGAGCGCAACGGCCGTGCGGATGCTGTTTGTCTCAGACCCGGGATTCTTCACGGACCACCTCCGGCAATTGTTCCTTCCGTTGCCTGCGGCGCCGCAGGGCGCGGTCGATGTAGATGGTTGCGACGGAAGTAGCGGCCAGGCAAAGGGCTTCGAGGACAACGGTTCCTTTCAACCGGGTCACCGGTGTACCGCCGCCGAAAACCACCTCGGATTTGGATGGTGTGGTTTGCGTTGAGATGAGGTCGCCCTTGACAGAGGCTTCGGCCTGGAGTTGCACAGTTGCGTTGTTGATGCGGTCCAGCAGGGCGGCGAGCACTTGATTGACGTTCTCGGCGCTGGAGTCGACCACCTGGACTTTCAACACCGGTTGGCTGTACGTCTTGTTCCATTGGCCGCCGTTGTTTGGCAGGGTCACGGAGAAGCCCTTTTGGACGCCTGCACCGTAGAGCGTCCCCCTGGTCAGGGCAAGATCCACCGACGGCGCCTCCTGGTTGACCCTGCGCTTGACCATGTCGGCGAATTCGGCCAGTGTCATGGCACTGCCACCTGAGATCCAGTAGGCGGGTTCCCGTTCCGGAGCCAGGAAGGTGACGTCCGCTTCGGTCCAGAACACGGGCTCCGATGAGCGGATGGCCCCCAAAGCCGCGAGCCCCAACACCAGCCCGAGGGCCACGATGTACCAGCGGCGAAGGAGGATGCCCAGGAAAGTGGCTGCTGTCATGGCTAACTCGGCCCGGATGAAAGGGGCAGCACGCCGTCGACTTTGGTACCCGTCTCCTCATGGGATTTGGATACGTGCTTGTTGCCCGCCCTCAGGACATGTTCCACCGCGACGCTGCTTTGGTCAGGTGCTGGTACGTCCCCGGAACCTTGGAGTCGCCGGGCGTCGTCCTTGCGCCGCTTCCGGGTACGCAGGAGTCCGTCCAGCAGAACGGAAATGACCAGGGTGAGTACCAGGCCGCCGGCGGCTGCCACCAGGACCAACTGGGTGCGGGCCTTGACTTCCGGTGCGGCCTGGCGGTCCACCAACAGGTTCATGGTGGTGATCCTGGCGGGGACGGCGACGTTGAGTGCTTCCTGCATTTCGTTGAGGGAACGTGGAGTTTCGTCCATGACGGCCTTGAGCAGCGCCATGGTCTGTTCCGGCGAGGAAGCGTTGGCCGTAATGACCAGGATCGCGCCGTTGGTGCCACGATCCGGTTCGGCCGTGTATGTCGCTGATCCGAAGTTTGCCAGGACCCGTTCCTTCACAGGCTGGGACGTCAGCTTGCGGATCAGGATGTCCAAGGCCTCGCTCATGCCGCCGAGGTACAGGTAGGGGTTTCCCGCTGCTCCGATGCTTTGGCTCGAGGGCATGAGGACAAGGCTGGCCTGGGCTTTGAACTTGTCCGGGGCGTTCATCTGGATGGCGACACACAGGAGCCCTGTGACCAGGAGGCCGGCTACCACTGCGTACCACCGGCGGGCAATGCTCGCCATTACCGTACGGATTTGCATCAATTGCTCCCAACTGGACGGGGAGCTCGCGTCTGGCCAGGCTCCGTGGTTTGCTGTCCGCCCAGCAGGGCGAGCAGGTGTTCTGCGCGTACTTCCCACGTATGGGCATGTGATGTGGCTTGAATGTCGAGTCGCCGGGCGTGGGTTGGTGCGTTGCGGAGTGCCGCTTTCGTCAGAGCCACGTACTCCCCTGCGTTGCCGGCCACGTCGACGTAGGGGTTGTCCAACCAGCGGGTCGCCGGCAGGTCGGTGGCCACCACCGGCAGCCCCGCGGCGAGATATTCGAGGGTCTTCAGGGGGAAACTTGCCGTGTTGAATTCCGACGCGGCGTAAGGCGTCAGCCCTGCTGCCGCACCGGCGAGGACCCGGGCAACCTCGGACGGAGCCACGTGACCGAGCCAGCGGACGTTCGGCAGGGCCAGGAAGCGGTCCAAGGTTTGGGACATGCCGGGTTCCCTTTCGGTCCGTGGTCCCATGACAACAACGGGCAGGCCGCAGCGGCCGAGTTCTTTGAGGATTTCCGGGTCCAGGCGTTCATTGAGTTGCCCGGCGAGCACAGCGTAGGGGGCAACTGCGGGTCCGGGTACCAGGGTCAGCGGCGCACGGCACCCGTTGGGCAGGACATCCACCGTCCTTCCCGATATTGCAGCGAGCTTGCTGGCCAGGGTCGGGGTGACCGCGCTGACGTGGTCTGCCATGCGGAGGTTAGACGTCAGGAGCCGTGCCACGTGCCCTCGCTTCAGGCCCAAGAGTGCGGAGGCCGAAAGCCAGTCGTCCGTGACGTGAAGCAACCTGGGAACGGGGATGCGGGCGGGAAATTCGACCAACGGGGAAGCGTTGACCACCCCGGTGATTCCGCCAAGCTCACTGGCTGCTGCATGCATGGTCCATTGGGCCAGTGCCTCGGTGGTCCGGCGGATAACGGCCCGGCTGAAACCAGGAAGCGCCGGCAGCCGGAGCCGGAAAATGTTCCCCTGGGCTGCCTCGGTGCGTCCCAGGAGGCTCGTTGCTGAATGCCGCAGGACGTCGCGGTGCCTCATGATCGAGGCAGGCTGGTCCACCCACAGAACTTTGACCTTGGCGGCCAAGGCTTCGACGAGGAGCCGGTCCGTGCCCGGGATACCGTCCCAGCGGCCCCCGGAGATGTACATGATGGTGCCGTTCACGGCTTGGCCCCTTCCGGTACGGGGTTCACGGACGCTGCCGAGGCAACCGGGCGGGAATTGAAGTCCTCTGCAGCGGCATGGCCATGCAGGCGTTGCCAGCGCCGAGCTGCAACGTAGGCGGCGTAACGCGCCAAGGCAGCCGCCTCGGCGCCCAACATGCCCGTTGGCGCCCCACCGGCAAGGGCCTCGCCGTAGAACCTTAATTGGTCACGCGCCGCGGCGGTCAGGGAGAACCTTTCCTCCACCAGCGCACGTCCCAGATCCCCGAGGTGCTGCCGGAGCGCCCCGTCATCCAGCAGGCGGGCCAGCAAGCTTGCCAGGGCGCCGCTCCCCTGTCCCGCGGTTCCGGGACCCGATCCATACCAGCCCTGCCACAAGAACCGCGGCAACGAATCCTCGGTCAGCAGCTCCCAGAAGCCCGACTCACCCTGGACAACCAAGGGCTTGGCGAAGGACATTCCCCGCAGCGCCGATCCCCCCATCCCCAACACCACATCCGCCACGGCGTAAGCTGGCCGGGGATCCGCCAGTTCACCGGTCAGGACCACCGTCGAGCGTCCGGTGGCCCGATTGACCGAGGCCGCGCGGGTCCGCACCACAACTTCGGCAGGTCCTGATCCGACGATCAACAAACGGATCGGCCACTCCCTGGCCAGCACCTCCACGGCATCCATGGCCGCCAGGAGCCCTTCCAGCTTCAGCTCGTGGGCCAGCCGGGAGACACAAACCACATTCAACATGCCCTCCCCCGGCGCCCAGCGGCTCCGGAACCCCGCGACGTCGACGTCCGCCGTCGGGCTGTTGGCGGCAACATCAACCGGCGGCTCCATCAGCTTCACGCGTGACCGGCCGCCCATGGCCTCCACCGCCCGGATCTGTTCGGTGCCTACCATCAGCGGCATGGACTTGGGAATGAAGGGCGCTACAGCCATCGACATGACAGTGGCCACTGCCGTGGCGCCACGCACCAGTTTGGCTGCGGCCAGGCACTCTAGGGCGGGCGGCCACTCGTAACCGTGCAACACATCGATGCCGCGCTCGCGGACCGTGGTGGCCAGGGCGCGAACGACCCGGGGTGAAGGCCGCTTCCCCGGCTCGGGAGCCTGGACGTACTCCAGGCCAAGCCCGGCCGCTTTGCGGGTCAGCGGACCCGGTTGTCCAAACAGCAGGACCTCGTGGCCCAGCTCCATGACGGCGGCGGCGATTTCAATCGCATTGAGCTGGCTGCCACCCAGGCCCAGGTGGTGGGGATAAACGAGGATCTTCATGCCGTTGCCTCCTCCTGGCCACGACCCCAACGCCGTATGGCGGCCACATCGGCACGCCGGAGTACCAGGGTGGCTGCCATGGCAAGCAAACCGACGCCCGTGGAGGCCAGGACGGCGCCAAGGGCCGAATGCAGCGCTTGTGTCACCATCCAGGACGCAAAACCGGTAACGACGGCGGCTACCACCGGAAGTGCGAGGCGCGCCGCCACCTCGCCCAAGGGAACCCCGGCCTTGCGCAGCGTGGCCAGGTACATCGGGGTTGTCACCAGCAATGCCACCGCAAACGGAGCCACTGCCAGTCCAGGCATCCCGCCAAGGGCCGCACCCGCGATAAGGCAGGGCACCAAAGCCAAAAGGGCCACCAGTTGGACGCTGAAGATGGAGACGGAAAACCCGAGGACCACCAGGAAGTCGTAGATCAATTCATGGAGGATGCGCAAAGCGGTCAGCGGGCCAAGCCACACCAGCGCAAGTCCGGCCGGAGCCCAGGCATCGCCATAAACAAGGGTGACAAGTGCCACGGCGCAGCCAACCATCACAGCACAGACCGGGAGCAGAACGGCGGCGAGGGTCCCCACCAGGGACAGCATCGCATGCCGCATGTCTTGGGGACGGTCCTGCAACCTCGCGAACATCGCCGGGGCGACGCTGCGCAACGGCTGCGACAACAGACTGGCAGGCCACCCCGCCATGTTCACAGCCATCACGTACAGGCCAAGGGCGACCGAACCCAGCATCTTTCCCGCCACCAGTTGGTCCACGTAGCCAACGCCGAACACCACGAGGCTGGCGCCGGCAAGGGGCAAGCCGAAGGCAAGCAGTTCCCGCGCCGAGGCGAGGGAGAAACCAAACCGGTAAGGCAAAGGCGAGAAGACGATGAAAAGCACAGCAGAAACCAAGCTGGCCGCTACACGTCCAATCGCCAGGCTCATCGCTCCGAAACCGGCCATGACCAGGAGCAGCGAAACACCGGCGCCCAACCACACGTTCACTTGGTCGATGGCCATCCGCTGGCCCTGCCGGAAATTCCGTTGGAGCAATGCGGCCGGGGTGGCGACCAATCCGTTGAAAACAATGCAGCTTGCCAGCAGGCGCACAACGTCGGTGGCACCTTGGTTCCCCATGGCCGCAGCGAACAAGGGCGCCGCGAACCAGGAACCCGCAAACAGCAGGACACTGCAGGCCGTCGAAATGGTGGTGACCGTGGCCGCGATGTTCTTCGGATCGCCCGGCCACCGCACAATGGCCAGGCTCACTCCAAGTTCGTTGAAGCTCAGCACGGCTATCAGGGCCACGAACGCCACCGCGTACGTACCAAACTGTTCCGGCCCCAAGAGCCGGGCCAAGGCAATCCCGATGCCAATGGTTCCCAGGCGCGTCACAAAGGCATTGACGACGCTCAACACAAACGCCTTCGACGGCGTAGGCCTTCGCCCGGGTGCCACTTGCTTCTGGAGGGTCACAGGATGCCCTCCAACGCCGGGAAGTTTCCACGGCGTATGACCTTCGCCGGGACACCGGCCCAGGTTTCATCATCGGGTACGTCGCTGAGAACGGCAGCTCCCATGCCGATCGTGGCACCGGCCCCGACTGTGCGGCGCTCGCGGACACTGGCGTTCATCCCAAGGTACGCACCCCTGCCGATGTGTACGTTGCCGCCCAAGGAGACCCCGGCGGCAAAGGTTGCGAAGTCGCTGACCACATCATCGTGGGTGAACGTCACTCCGGGCATGGCCACCACATGGCTGCCAAGGGTGACGGACGCGGTCATGGTGACGTGCGCGAGGATGATGCTTCCGTGGCCGATGCGGCAGCCTTCCGGGACGTGGACGGAGGGGTCGATGGCCGTGGCATACCGGTCTTCCGAAAGCCCCAGGGCACGCAGCCGCATCACCACGCTGTCGCGGCCCGTCCCCGAACCGATGCACACCAGGAGCATCGCGTGCGGAAACTTCAGCGCGTCACGTATGGGTCCCAGCACGTGGGCACCGTCCACGACGCGCCCCAGCTTGTCTTCGTCGTCGTCGAGAATCCCGATGACGTCGAAGGGACCACTGCTGCGGACCATGGCCAGCACTTCCCTGGCCAGGCCACTGGCTGCGATCAGCAGGAGCTCGCTCATCGTCCCCGTCCTGCCGCGCGAAGTACGGAGTCGATGACGCGGACCTGGTCGCCCAGGGCCAATTGATGGAAGAGGGGAAGGATGAGGGTGTGGTCCGTCAGCCATTCAGTCGCGGGCAAAGGGGCTCCGTCGCTTTCGCGGCCCGCGTAGGCCGGTTGCCGGTGTGCAGCCATGATGCCGCGCCGCGCGGAGATGCCGTCGTGGGCGAGGTGGACCATGAGCTGGTCCCGGTCGGTCGGGAACGGCGGCCCGACCTCCAGCCAGCAGGATTGGAAGTTGCCGGTCCCGTACGGTGGATCGTCCACCAGCCTCAGGCCGGGAACATCGGCGAAGGCACCGGCATAGTTGGCGGCAAGCTCCCGCCGCCGCCGCACGGCCTGCCCGAGGCGGCCGAGTTGAACGAGTCCGACGGCGGCCTGAAGGTCGGTCATGCGGTAGTTGAAACCGACCTCGAGGTACTCCTCCGCGGGGGCCAGGATGCTCGCGTGCCGGTCGGCGGCGGAGACGCTCATGGCATGTTCGCGCAGGCGGCGGGCCCGATCCGCGAAGTCTTTTCGGGGCGTGGTCAGCATCCCGCCTTCGCCCGTGGTGAGGATCTTGCGCGGATGGAAGGACCACGCTGCCAGTTCGGCACCCGCCCCGGCGGGCCGGCCCCTGTAGCGGGAGCCGATGGCGCACGCTGCGTCTTCCACCACCATGATGCCCAAGGGATCGCACAAGGCCCGGATCGGGTCCAGGTCCACGGGAACGCCCCCCTGGTCCACGGCGATGACGGCCTTGGTGCCCGGCGTTAGTGCTGCCTCCACGGTGCCTGCCGTGATGCAACCCGTAAGCGGATCGACGTCGGCGAACACCGGCCGTGCGCCTACGTAGCTTGGTGCGTTGGCTGTGGCAATGAACGAAAACGACGGCACCACCACATCGTCACCGGGACCAATTCCGGCCACGGCGAGCGCCAGGTGCAACGCTGACGTGCAGCTGGAGACGGCGACCGCGTGGGGAGTTTGCTGCTCCAGTGCGAAGGCTTCTTCGAATTGCCGGACCTTGGGGCCCTGCGCCACCCAGCCGGATGCGATGACTTCGGCTACGGCTTGCGCTTCCTCCTCGCCCAGCCAGGGCTTCATCACGTCGATCCGGGTCAACGGCACTGCGGCCTCGGAGGTTGTCATCGCGCACCCACCGCCGGTGCTCCGGATCCGGACCCCGCCCTTGAAGCAGCGATTTCCCGGCGCAGCGGACGCCACCAGTCCACGAGGGACCGCAAACCGTCTTCAAGCCCGACGGCGGCTTCGAAGCCAAGGTCGCGGCGGGCGCTGCCTGTGTCGGCGAGCCGCCGCACAACGCCGTTGACGGCTCGTTCGGGCCCGTGTTCCAGGTGCAGTGGCGACTCCATGACCTGCAGGAGCGTCCGCGCCAGTTCGGCCAAACTGGTTTCTATCCCGCTCGCTACGTTGTAGACGCCTTCGTTGACGTCACTTGCAGCTGCGAGCACATTGGCCCTGGCCACATCCGCGGTGTGGACGAAGTCCATGGTCTGTGTTCCGCTTCCGAAGATCAGCGGCGGAAGCCCGTCGACAATCCGTTCCATCCAACGGACAAGCACTTCGGTGTACAGTCCGTGGACGTCCATGCGGGGCCCGTAGACGTTGAAGTACCGGAGCAGGACATAGTCCAGGCCGGACATGGCCCGGAAGCTCCTGGCCATCCCTTCGTTGAAGGATTTGGCTGCCCCGTAGAACGTGTCGTTGTTGTGGTGGTGGTGCCTCTCAGGAGTGGGGAACTCTTCAGCCATTCCGTAGACGGAGGCGCTGGAGGCGGCGATGACCTTGCCCACCCGGTGCTGCACGGCCGCTTCAAACACGTTGAAGGTTCCGTCCACCAGGACTTCCAAGGCAAGGCGTGGCTCTTCGGCGCACTGGGTGATGCGGATGGCGGCCTGGTGGAAGACGAGGTCCTTGCCCTTGGTGAGGTCGTGCACCAGATCGCGGTCGCGCAAGTCGCCTTCAACGAGTTGGACCCGTCCTGTGGCCAGGGCATCATCGAGGTTCGCGCGGCGCCCGCGGACCAGGTTGTCCAGGACGTCCACGTGGGAGACACCGGCGTCGAGCAGTTGGTCAACCAAGGTGGAGCCGATGGTACCGGCTCCTCCCGTGACCAGCGCCGTGGCGCCGAGGAGGGCGTTCACGGTGCAACCTGGAGTGAAACTTCGTTTCCCGCGACCAAGGCGGACTGCCCGTCGGTGCCGAGGCTGGCAGTGACGGCTTCCAGGACGGACAGGACGCGGAGGCCGGATTCGCCGCTGGTCCTGGGATTCGTGTGGTTGCGGATGGACGCGGCCAGCTCGGCCACCACCTGGGTCAGGGGTTCGCGTTCCTGCAAGGCTGGAGACCACGTATCGCCAAGGCGGTAGGAAATCGCTGAGGCTTTCTTGTCCGCGGCGGAGCGGGGCTGGTGCTCCAGGCTCACTCCGCGGTCGTAGACGCTCAGCCGTTGCTGGGGGTTCAAATCGTCCCACACCAGAGTCCGTTTGGAGCCGCCGATGATCATCTGCCGGATCTTGGTGGGACTGAGCCAGTTCACGTGGATGTGTACCATGGCATCGTTCGGAAGGCCGAAGGTCAGGTGTCCCACGCAGTCCCTGCCCGTGCCCAAGGGGTCTGCCCCGTGCGCTGAGATTTCGGTGGGATGCAGGCCACCGGGAAGGATGAAGTCGAGGATCGAAAGGTCGTGCGGGGCAAGGTCCCAAAAGACGTTCACATCGGGCTGGACGAGGCCAAGGTTGATCCTGACGGAGTCCACGTAAAGGATGTCGCCGAGGGCGCCGCTTGAGACGAGCTCCTGAATTTTCAACACGGCCGGCGTGAAGCAATACGTGTGGTCCGCCATGAGCACCAGGCCGCGGGCTTTGGCCTCTTCGACCATTTCAAGCCCCTTCGCCCGGCTGTCGGCCAGGGGCTTTTCCACCAGGACGTGTTTGCCGGCGCGCAGGGCTGTCATCACCACTCCGTGATGGGTATGCGCCGGAGTGGCCACTGCGACCGCATGCAGGTTGTAGGTGTCCAACAGTTCGTCGAGGGACTCCACCACGGCTACCCCGCCTACCGTCTCGGCCAGGCGAAGGCCGCGTTCCACGTCGAGGTCGCATATGGCCACGAGGTCCCAGTCGGGGCTGGCTTTGAGGTTCCGGGCAAGGTTGGGTCCCCAGTATCCTGCTCCGACTACTGCTATCCGCAGCTTGGGCCGCAGCCCGTGGCCGTTGAGTTGGCCTGATGGAATGGTTCCAATGCTCATTTTCCACTCGGATTCTGTGAAGGTGACTGAGTTGTTGGTGGGTGGATCAGTAGGCGCCGGCCGGTCTGGTCATGGCGCGGAAGGTCCGCCACATGATCATGAGGTCCCCGGCGATGGACCAGTTTTCGACGTAGTAGAGGTCCAGCCGAACGGCCTCCTCCCACGGCAGGTCCGAGCGTCCGTTGATTTGCCAAAGCCCCGTGATGCCCGGCTTGATCAGCAGCCGGCGGCGGGTGTGCTGTTCGTATCCGTTGACTTCGCGCAGCAGGGGTGGCCGCGGTCCCACCAGGCTCATGGAACCTGTCAGGACGTTCCAGAATTGCGGCAGCTCATCGAGGGAGTACTTGCGCATCCATCGGCCGCATTTGGTGATGCGGGGGTCGCCGCGGATCTTGAACAGCACCCCGGCGCCTTCGTCCTGGGTGCTCAACTGTTCAAGGCGTGCCTCGGCATCAACCACCATGGAACGGAATTTCAACATCTTGAACGTCGTTCCCCGCTTCCCGATGCGTTCCTGCCGGAAGAGCACGGGACCGGGACTGTCTGCCCTGACGATCAACGCGAGGACCAGCAGCAGCGGAGCGAGCAGGAGCAAGGCCGTTGCCGCCACGGTGACGTCCATCAGACGTTTCAGCGTGTGCTTGCCGCCGGAGTAATGCGGGATGTCCACATGCATCAGCGGCAGCCCTTCAACAGGACGCCAGTGGATGCGAGGTCCGGCAACATTGGTGAGGGTCGCGGCGAGAACGAGTTCAGCGGAGTCTTCCTCGAGTCGCCACCCCAGTTCGCGGATGAACTGGTTTCCGCCGGGCACGGGGCCGGCCACGATCACAGCGTTGGCTCCGGTCATTCGGACGGTGTGGGCCACGCCGTAAATGGACGCCAGTACCGGTACGCGCCGCTGGTCCACAATGAGTGAGGCCCCACGCCTGGCCCCGGGCAGGCAAGCGCCCACGATGTCATACGGTGCTCCGGATCGGCGGTTCACCTGCTTGATGACGTAGCGGACATCCTCCGGTTCGCCCACTACGATGGCGCGGGAAAGGCAGAGTCCCCGGACCTTTTGCCGGCCGAGCCAACGGCGGAATCCCCATCGGTTGAGGGCAAGGGCCGTAACGCCCAGTGGCAGCGACACCAGAACGAACGTGCTGACCGACTCGATCCTGAAGACTACTGCTGCAACACCGAGGAACCCGAAGACACGCAGGCTTGCCGACATCACGCGCTTGTACTCTTCCGGGCCGACTCCCAGAACCTTCGCGTCGCGGGTGCGGTAGATCTCCAGTGCGCCTATCCAGGCGATTCCGATCAGGAGGCCCAGGACGGATTGCCGGGCGGGTCCCGACGCGTAGGGCTGGAAAGCCTGGCCAAGCGACCCGAATCCCTCGGTGTTGAGGACATAGCCCGCGAAGACGGCTGCCGCAACCAGCGTGCTGTCTGCAAGGCGCAGGGCATGCGTGAGCGTGCGGGTCCAGGAGGCGCGGGTTTTGCGCGGGGTTGCCCCCGGGGCGGCCCGGGTAACTGGCGGCACGAGGTCCAGGGTGACATCTGCACTCAGTGCCGCCAGTCCCGCCTTTTCAGTCCGCTGTGCAGCAACGGACTTGTCAATCCAGGGAGACGCCGGCGGATTGACGTGGGCATGGGACGCCTGCTCAGGGAAGGCTGCGGGGCGGGCGTGGTTGGCAGCCTTTGGTGCTGCCACCTTGCCGTACCGCAAGACTGGAACTTTTGCCATGTCAGCCTTCTTTTGCAGACCTGCCTATGCCTACAAACCAGTGAAGCTTCGGGCTTCAGGGGGCGCACCAGTAGTCGGTACTCAACTTTGCGCAGCTTTGCCCCGTAGGCCTACTCGCGGGTACCTAGGGGCCGTCCTCGGCACTACGTGTTTTCACTCGCGCAGTCCGGGCCGTTTTTCCCGTTTTTCCGGTCCGGCGGCAACACAAAGTCGCGTGAAAAGGGGCACAAAAAACCGGCCACCAAAGGTGGCCGGTGGTTGGGGCAATCAGTCCTCCAGGCTTTCGAGGTCCTCTTCCCGGACGTCGTCCTCGTCTTCGTCTTCGTCCTCGTCGAAGACCTGGAGCGGAGTAACCTCGGAATAGGCCTCATAGAGCGCGTCTTCGTACACCTCGAACGCGTCTGCGACGGCGAAGAACGCCGCTTCGACGGTGGGGTCACCCTCCCCGCGACGGGCGGAAGCGGCAGCCAGGTGCTCTTCGAGGGAAGCAGTCAACGATTGAAGCGCGACACGCGGATCGATGCTCATGACTTCACGTTAGCCCGAAAAGGACCAAAATGGAGAGGGATGAAGGAACAATTTCAAGGCGGCTCCGTTGAGCGCCAACGAGACTACGCCCGTCAGTACGAATACCTCGTATTGACGGTTGGACCTGAGGATTCGCTGCCCGAGGCACGCCGCCGGCTCGCTGAACATTCCGAGTACGGGAAGTGGGAACTCGAGCGCAGCAGGCTGTACGTGGGCGGTGGCAGGCGGTTCTGGTTGCGCCGCAAGGTGTACTCCGTCCAGCGCACAGTCTGACCTCGCCTGCGACCCCTCAGTTCTCCAACGGCCCCAGCCAGGCGCTGGCAACTGTGTTGTGCGCAGACTCGTCATTGGAGGGATGGAACATCCCGGCAAGCACATCGCGGTAGAGCCGCTCCAGCTCAGAACCGCGGAAGTAGCTCGAGCCTCCCGAGACCCGGATAGCCAGATCCACCACGTACCGTGCATTCTCGGTGGCACGGGACTTCAAGCCCACCAGCTGGGGAAACCACTGGGATCCGTGATCCACCAGGTTGTCCACGTCGCGCGCCAACCCGGCGAGCTGGGGACGGATCCCGTCCAGGGCCATGGCCGCGTCGGCGATCTTCCATCGGATATCGGGATCCTGGGCAAAACTGCGTCCGCCGTACTTGGCTGAAATCCTGCGCTGGACGGACTCCACGCCCAGGGCGAAGGCCCGTTCCGCCAAACCTGTATAGACGGCGGCCAGGAGGGTTTCAAAACAGGCAAAGATCGCGAAGATCAGCAGGTCCCTGTTTGGCCCTACAGGAAGTTTCCGGAAAATGCGTTCGGCAGGGACCACGGCTCCGTGAAGCAACGTGGTGTTCGAAGCGCTGGCACGCATGCCGAGCGTGTTCCAGTCGTCGAGGGTCTCATGCCCGGGATCGTCCCTGTGCACCCAACCGAAGACGAGTTCACCTTCACCATCCCTGGCCGAAGCGTCCTTGCCGAAAGTCCCCAGCCGGGTCCATCCGCGCGACAGGCTCGTGAAGATCTTGCGGCCGGTGAAGCTGTATCCGCCGTCGCCCAACGGCTGCGCAACGGTGCCGGAATCGAAGAGCATCGAATCGTTGCCGGGTTCTGATATCCCGAAAGCAAAGATCTCGCCCTGTCCCGCCTCCTTCAGGACTGTGGCCAGGGAGTCGTCGCCGCGGGCGGCAAGGACACGTGCGACGCCGGTCCACACCAGGTGCATGTTGACCGCCAGGGCTGTGGCCGGGGCCGCTGTGGCGAGCCGGCGCTGCAGCGCCGCTACCGCTTCGAGGCCAAGTCCGGATCCGCCGTCGTTCTCCGGGACGAAGACCTTGAGGTAACCGGCTGCTGCAAGCTCCTCGAGGTCTTCGTGGAAGAACTGGTTCTCCTGGTCGTAGCGGGCCGCGCGGCCACGGAGCCGCTCCAGCAGTTCGTCCGGAAGGATGCGCTCGGCGTCCATGGAGATCCTCTTCCTCCGGGCAGTCTCAGTAGTTGGTGAGCAGGCGGTTCAGGACGCGGGCGCCGAACTTCAGCGATTCCGCGGGGACGCGCTCGTCCACTCCGTGGAACATGCCCGTAAAGTCCAACTCGTCCGGCAGCATGAGCGGCGCGAAGCCGTAGCCGGTGATGCCGATCTTGCTCAGGGACTTGTTGTCCGTACCGCCTGAGAGCGTGTACGGCAGTACCTTGGCGCCCGGATCTTCCGAATGCAGGGCATCAATCATGGAGTCCACGAGGTTACCCGCGAAAGGCACCTCAAGTGACACATCCTTGTTCACATAGCTGATATCGATGCCCTCGCCGGCGAGTTCCTTGATGGTTTCGAACACCAGTTCCTGCTGGCCGGGCAGGGTACGGCAGTCAACGAACGCCTCAGCCGATTCGGGGATGACGTTGTGCTTGTAGCCCGAACGCAGCAGGGTGGGATTGGAGGTGTTCTGCAGGGTTGCGCCGACAAACCGGGCCACCGTTCCGAGCTCCTTGAGCAGGATGTCCGGGTTGTCGGCATCGAATTCGACGCCGGTCAGCTCGGTGACACCGTCCAGGAACTGCCGCGTGGTGGGGGTCAGTTCGATGGGCCACTTGTATTCGCCTATGCGCGTCACGGCGGCGGCGAGCCGGGTCACGGCGTTGTCGGTGTTGATTTGCGAGCCGTGGCCGGCGCGGCCGTGCGCCACGAGACGGAGCCACGAAATTCCCTTTTCCGCCGTCTGGAGCAAGTAGGTCCGTTGTCCCCCGATGGTCGCGGAGAAACCGCCCACCTCGGAGATCGCCTCCGTTGCGCCCTCGAAGAGTTCACGACGGTGCTCCACTGCGTAGCGCGCGCCGTAGGTGCCGCCTGCTTCCTCGTCGGCGAAGAAAGCAAAGATGATGTCGCGCTTGGGCTTCCTGCCCGTCCTGGCGAAATCACGGAGGACCGACAGGATCATGGCGTCCATGTCCTTCATATCCACGGCCCCGCGGCCCCAGATCAGGCCGTCCTTCAATTCGCCGCTGAACGGGTCCACTGACCACTGGTCCTTCAATGCCGGCACCACGTCCAGGTGGCCATGCACCACGAGGGCGTCCGCCGAGGGGTTTTCGCCCGCCATCCGGGTCACCACGCTGGCCCGGCCCGGTTCGGACTCGAAGATCTCCACGTCCAGGCCGACTTCGCTGATCAACCCGGCGGTGTACTCGGCGGCGGCCCGTTCCCCCGGTCCGCTGCCATCGCCGAAGTTGGAGGAATCGATGCGGATGAGCTCCTGGCAGATCCGGACAACTTCGTCCTCGGGACGGATGACAGACATTGATTCTCCTTGCGTCGCTGGGCTGCAGGTGCCGGTGACGTTCAGCGCGGATGCCGCAGCTGCACTGTCCCGTATTCCCTTCAGCCTACTCACAGCCACGCCCGGGAAGGGAGCAATCATGCCGCGGTGCCGTTCCTGGTTCAGCGGTCCGACACCCGCCGTCGTCCGATTTTTCCGCAGCTTGAAACCGTGTTAGAGTTTTTCTCGCTGCTTCGGAGGGAACTGAAGTGCGGTATAGCACCAAAATCCTCCGAAATACCACCTGCGCGGGTGGCGGAATGGCAGACGCGCTAGCTTGAGGTGCTAGTCCTCGAAAGGGGGTGGGGGTTCAAGTCCCCCTCCGCGCACCAATGCAAAGGCCTGGAATCATGATTCCAGGCCTTTGCTGTTTTGGCTGAAGCCTGCCAATGCGTAGTGCGAGCTTTCTCACACTTATTCCGTAACAGTTCATGCCGCGACACGTGCGGGCCTGAAACTGACGACGGCGGCGGTCTCCACGCGTGGAAACTGCCGCCGTCGTCGTCGGATACCCCTTTAGTCCAATGCCGCCACGCTGCCGGTGAAGTGCCGCCGCCCTCCGCGGGGATTCCAAGCGACGTACTCTGAGCGCTCCCAGGCCCCTGAATCGGCCTGCACGTTGGAGATATCCAGTGCCACCCTCGCCGGCAGGAACACGGGCGCCTCGAAAACGACGTCCCAAGTGAACGCGTCGGCCTTGACGGCCCCGACGTCGGCCAGCGCACGGGATGCAAGGTACATGCCGTGCGCAATGGATCCCCGCAAGCCGAGGGCCTTGGCCGAGAGGGCGCTTAGATGGATCGGGTTGAAGTCGCCGGAAACAGCCGCGTAGGTCCGGCCGGTGTCCACGCCGAGTTGCCAAAGTGCAGTGGGAAACGGCGGGGAGAAATCGGCGCCGGTTGTTCCGTTGGGGCTTCCCGGCTTATCGATTCCGGGCAGGAACACCCCCTTGGCCAGGTAGCTGGAGACTCCACGCCACAACAGCGCACCTGTATTGCCCGAGCGGGCCTCGGCGACCAAATCCACCTGCGTGCCCGCGCGGTGCCCGGAGAGGTTCTCCGCCCACGACCGGATATCCAGAACTTCCTGGAAGTGGATGGGTGCGTACTGTTCCACATGGTTGCGCAGGTGGATCATTCCGAGCAGCGGCAAGGGGAAATCGTCGCGGTTCATGACGCTCATTGCCACGGGAAAGGCCAGTGCGTGCACAAACCCGGCGGGCAGGACATCGCTTGCGGACTCGCCGATCAGGTGCTGGTAGGCAGTCAGGTTTTCGACGTCGGCAGTGATGCCCCGTACTTCGTGGCTGGCCTTCGGCAACTTCGAGCCGCCGGGACCGCTGCCAAGGACCCGGCGCCTGGCAGCGTTGGCGGCCGCATTGACGTACAGCTTGGACAGCGAGGGCAGTTCCCCGAGGACCACCGGCTGGGTGCTGATCATGCGCCCACCAGTTGCTGTCCGCAGACGCGCAATACTTCACCCGAGATCCCGCCGGCGGCATCGCTGGCCAGGAACGCTATTGCTTCGGCCACGTCACCGGGCTGGCCGCCCTGCTTGAGGGAGTTCAAGCGGCGGGCCGTTTCCCGGATGGCCAGGGGCATCCTTGCCGTCATTTCCGTCTCGATGAATCCGGGGGCAACAGCATTGATTGTGCCGCCGAAAGACTCCATGAGGGGCGCAGTGGAGCGGACCATGCCGATCACGCCGCCCTTGGAAGCTCCGTAGTTGGTCTGGCCCCTGTTTCCCGCGATCCCGCTGGTGGAAGCAACGGAAACGATCCGGGGTGAATCCTTGAAGTGCGGCGAGCCCAACAGTGCCTCATTGATCCGCAGTTGCGCCGCAATGTTGACGGCGATTACGGACTGCCAGCGGCCCGGGTCCATGTTGGCCAGAAGGCGGTCGCGGGTGATGCCCGCGTTGTGGACCACGATATCCAGCCTTCCGTGGCGCTCCACGGCGTGGTCGATGATCCGCTGGCCGGCGTCACCGTGGCTGATGTCCAGTTGCAAGGCGGTGCCATGGATCTCGTTGGCCACAGCCGCCAGGTGGTCTCCCGCTGCGGGTATGTCCACGAGCACCACCTTGGCACCGTCGCGATGAAGGGTGCGGGCGATTGCTGCTCCAATCCCCCGCGCAGCTCCGGTCACCACTGCCACCTTGCCCTCGAGCGGCTTTTCCACGTCGGCGGGCAGTGCCCCGGCCTCCGTGCCGACCGTGAGGAATTGGCCATCGACGTACGCGGAACGGCCTGAGAGGAAGAAGCGCAGGGCGCCCAGGGCCGAAGGGCTGGTGGTGGCAAGGTCCTCTGCGAGCAGGATGCCGTTTGCTGTGGCACCGGAGCGGAGTTCCTTGGCCAGCGAACGCAACAGCCCGTCAATTCCCTGACGGACAGCCGCAACGGCCGGAGACGGGGCTGAACGCGGGGCGCGGGAGACGGTGATGACGCGGCCGTTAGGTGCCAGGTCGCGCAGTGAGGCGCTGATGGTCAGGACCGGCTTGCTGAGGTCTTCGGGGTGCTGGACGGCATCGAGGACAAGGATGATCGCACCCAGCTTTTCCTTGGGGAGCGCATTACGGCGTACGTCCAGGCCCCAGCCCAGGAGCGTGGTGGCGAGGTCGTCCGCTCCTACGCTGTCGCCGTTGACCAAGACAGGCCCGGTGATGAGCGGATCGCCGGGCTGGTAGCGGCGGAGGATCACAGGCTGCGGCAAGCCGAGCCTCTTGGCCACATCCTTGCCCAGCCCGCGGCTGACGAGTTGTGTGTACTTGTCTGTCATCGGTCCTCCTATGCTCCTTCCAGGATGGCCACAACGCCCTGGCCGCCGGCCGCGCACACCGAGATCAAGCCCCGCGCGGGACGGCCGTCGACGCTTCCCTTTTCATGAAGCATCTTGGCCAGTGACGCCACGATCCTGCCACCTGTGGCGGCGAAGGGATGACCTGCGGCGAGCGAGGACCCGTTGACGTTGAGCTTGGCGCGGTCCACCTTGCCAAGTGCACCGTCGAGGCCCAGTCGCGTACGTCCGAACTCCTCGTCCTCCCAGGCAGCCAGGGTGCTCAGTACGGTGCCGGCGAATGCTTCGTGGATTTCGAAGAAGTCAATGTCCTCGAAGGTGAGGCCGTGGCGTGCCAGGAGCCGCGGTACCGCAAAGACGGGCGCCATGAGCAGTCCGTCCTTGCCGTGGACAAAGTCGACGGCGGCAGCCTCACCATCCAGGACGGTGGCAAGCTTGGGAAGGGCATGGGCATCTGCCCACTCGCTGCTGGCGAGCAGCACCGTGGACGCGCCATCGGTCAGCGGCGTCGAATTGCCTGCGGTCATGGTCGCCTCGGAGCCCAGGTTCTTGCCGAAGACCGGCTTGAGGGTGGCCAACTTCTCAAGGCTGGTATCCGGACGCAGGTTGGAATCACGGTTGAGGCCCCGGTACGGCGTGAGGAGGTCATCGAAGAAGCCGCGTTCGTAGGCTGCCGCCAGGTTTCGATGGCTATTGAACGCGAGCTCGTCCTGGGCTTCCCGGCTGATGTTCCATTGGGCCGTGGTCAGTGCCTGGTGTTCACCCATGGAAAGCCCTGTCCGGGGCTCCCCCGTGTTCGGCGCATCCGGTGCCAGGTCCTTGGGCCGCAGCTTTCCGAGGACGCGAAGCTTCTGGACGGTTGACTTTGCCCGGTTCAGGTCCAGGAGGACTTCGCGCAGCCCTTCACTGACGGCGATGGGGGCGTCCGAGGCGGAGTCGACGCCGCCGGCGATGGCCGAATCGATCTGACCCAGTTTGATCTTGTTGGCCAGCCCCAGGACTGTTTCCAGTCCGGTGGCGCAGGCCTGCTGGAGATCGTAGGCGGGGGTCTCCGGCGAGAGCGCCGATCCAAGGACAGCCTCGCGGGTGAGGTTGAAGTCGCGCGAGTGCTTCAGGACCGCTCCCGCAGCAACTTCCCCGATCCGTTCGTCCTGCAGTCCGAAGCGCGCAATCAATCCGTCCAGGGCGGCAGTAAGCATGTCTTGGTTGGAGGACTTGACGTAGGCGCCGCCGGTACGGGCGAACGGGATCCGGTTCCCGCCGACAATCACTGCCGGACGTACCTGCTGGGAATTCCGGCGTGCGTCCGGGGTTGCGTCTGCTGCAGCCATGCTCGTCTCCTTTGAAAAGTGCCAGTTACTGATACCCAGCGTACCTGATACGCTGGGTATCGTGAATAACCGCCACGCAGATTTACCGCGCTCCGGCGCGGACCGGCGCCCCGCCCAGCCAACCGCCGTCGAAGGCTCCCCGTCCGCCGACGGGGAAGCTGCCGCCGACGCGGAAGCCGCCGTCGTCGATGGCAGGGCCGCACGCTGGCAGTCCCATCGGGAAGAGCGGCGCCGCGCACTGATCAAGACCGCGCGCAAGGCCGTGCACGCCCTTGGCAGCGAGGCGTCCATGGAGGACATCGCCGGCGCCGCCGGCACCTCGAAATCGGTGTATTACCGGTACTTCGGGGACAAGGCAGGCCTTCAGCAGGCCATGGGCGAAGTTGTCCTGAGCCAGATGCAGCGCCGGATGAAAGAAGCCGCCCAATCGGCCGGGACGCCACGGGAGGGTCTCTACGCCATGGTGTCCGCGTACCTCCAAATGGCGGAGTCCAGCCCCAACGTCTACGCCTTCGTCACACGGCTAACGCCCGGTGAAGCTTCGGCCCAGGACGCCATCGCAGCCTCCGGAGCCCTTGGCCACTTCTTTGAGCAGATCACCGGAATGATTGCCACTCCCATGCGCCAATATCTGGGCGGCGAGCAGGAAGCGGTGATCGACTACTGGCCCACGGCCGCGATCGGGCTGGTGCGGAACGCCGGCGAGATGTGGCTGGGTAGTCCCCCTGGGCCCGGCAAGCCTGACCAGGCCACCATGGCTGCCAACATCACGGACTGGCTCTGCCTGGGCATAGCTCCGCAACTAAAGACCATTACCTGACACCAGCAATGACGCACCAGTTGTCCGGAACCACAAGAAGGAAGAACATGACAGACGTAGTGGACCACGCAGGATCGGCCGCGGCATCACAGGGAGCACGGGTCGCCGGCAGTTTCGGAAACGCTCCCGAACCCGAAGTGAATGTAGAGGCCCTGGGCAGGCAACTTCTCGGGAAATGGTCCGCCGTGCGCCGCCAGGCCAGGGAGCTGGCCGGGCGTCCCGAAGTGCGGAAAATCGAGGGATTGACGCACACTGACCACCGCGAGCGGGTTTTCGACCAGCTGAAGTACCTGGTGGACAACAACGCCGTGCACCGCGCTTTTCCGGTCCGCCTGGGGGGATCGGATGACCACGGTGGAAACATCGCCGGCTTCGAGGAACTTGTGACGGCCGACCCTTCCCTCCAGATCAAGGCGGGCGTCCAGTGGGGGCTCTTCGGCTCGGCGGTGATGCACCTCGGCACCAAGGAACACCACGACCAGTGGCTGCCCGGGATCATGAGCCTGGACATTCCGGGTTGCTTCGCCATGACGGAAACCGGGCACGGGTCGGATGTGGCCAGCATCGCAACGACGGCCACCTATGACGAGGCGAGCCAGGAGTTCGTCATCAACACGCCTTTCCGGGCCGCCTGGAAGGACTACATCGGCAACGCGGCCAACGATGGCCTGGCCGCCGTGGTCTTCGCCCAACTCGTTACCCGCAAGGTCAACCACGGTGTGCATGCCTTCTACGTCGAACTCCGGGATCCGGACACCAAGCAGTTCCTGCCCGGTATCGGTGGCGAGGACGACGGGATCAAGGGTGGACTCAACGGCATCGACAACGGCCGGCTCCACTTCGACGGCGTCCGCATCCCCCGAACCAACCTCTTGAACCGTTACGGGGACGTCGCAGAGGACGGCACCTACTCCTCCCCCATCGAAAGCCCGGGACGCCGGTTCTTCACCATGCTCGGGACCTTGGTCCAAGGCAGGGTTTCGCTCGACGGCGCCGCCGTGGCAGCGAGCAAGGTGGCACTCCAGGCCGCCGTTCGGTACGCCACGGAACGGCGCCAGTTCAACGCCTCCTCGCCAACGGATGAAGAAGTTTTGCTGGACTACCAGCGCCACCAGCGGAGGCTCTTTACGCGCCTGGCCACAACTTACGCGGCTTCCTTCGCCCACGAGCAGCTGCTGCAGAAATTCGATGACGTCTTCTCCGGCGCCCACGATACCGACGCCGACCGGCAGGATCTGGAAACCCTTGCCGCTGCGTTGAAACCACTCAGCACATGGCACGCACTGGACACCCTCCAGGAGTGCCGTGAGGCTTGCGGCGGTGCCGGGTTCCTGATTGAAAACCGGTTCGCTTCCCTCCGGGCCGACCTGGACGTCTACGTTACTTTCGAGGGTGACAACACGGTTTTGCTCCAACTGGTAGCCAAAAGGCTGCTTGCCGACTACGCCAAGGAATTCCGCGGGGCCGACTTCGGCGTCCTGGCACGTTATGTGGTGGACCAGGCGACCGACGTGGCATTCCACAGGACAGGCCTGCGGCAGGTGGCCCAGTTCGTTGCGGACTCAGGATCGGTCCAGAAAGCCGCCCTTGCCTTGCGCGACGAGGCGGGCCAGCGCACCCTGCTCACGGACCGAGTGCAGTCCATGGTGGCCGAGGTGGGAGCTGCCCTCAAGGGAGCCAACAAACTTCCCCAGCACCAGGGAGCCGCGCTGTTCAACCAGCACCAGCATGAACTCATTGAAGCTGCCCAAGCCCATGCCGAACTCCTCCAGTGGGAAGCTTTCACGGAAGCCCTGGGCAGGGTGGACGATTCCGGCACCAAGCAAGTCCTGACGTGGCTGCGTGACCTGTTCGGGCTTTCCCTTATTGAAAAGCACCTTTCGTGGTACCTCATGAACGGCCGGCTTTCCATGCAGCGCGGGCGCACGGTGGGCACTTACATCAACCGGCTGCTCGTGAAAATCCGACCCCACGCGCTGGACCTCGTGGACGCGTTCGGATACGGTCCGGAGCATCTGCGTGCATCGATCGCCACCGGTGCCGAAGCAACGCGCCAGGACGAGGCCCGGACCTACTTCCGCCAGGAACGCGCCAGCGGCAGCGCTCCCGCTGACGAGAAGTCCCTGCCGGCGCTGAAAGCGTCCAAGGCGCGCTAAGCCTGCGGACGCACCTACCACGTGCTGTTGTCCGCGAGGTGAATACTTTCGGAAGCTTCACCAACGCACGACGGCGCCGTCCCCACCAAAGGGGGCGGCGCCGTCGTAGTTTGGGCTGCCTCAGCGACGTTTAGGCAAGCACCGAGCGGTAGACCTCCAAGGTGGTCTCAGTGATCGATTCCCAGGAGAAATGTTGCTCGGCGCGGCGGCGTCCAGCTGCGCCCATTTCGCGGGCACGGGCCGGGTCCGAAACCACGTCATTGAGGGCCGCGGCAAAGTCGCTGACGAATTTTTCCGGATCCAGCGGTGTTCCCGTTCCGTCCGTGACCTGTTCCAATTCCACCAGCAGACCTGTCTTACCGTGATCCACAACCTCGGGAATTCCACCGGTAGCGCTGGCTACGACTGCTGCCCCGCATGCCATGGCTTCCAGGTTCACGATGCCCAGCGGTTCGTAAATGGACGGGCACGCGAAGGCCGTGGCGTGGCTCAGGACCTGGATCAGTTCACGGCGGGGAAGCATACGCTCGATCAGGATGACGCCTTCGCGCTTGCTCTGCAGCTCGCCGATCAGTTGAGCCGTTTCGGCGGCCAGTTCCGGGGTATCGGCAGCGCCAAGGCAAAGAACCAGCTGGACATCCGCAGGCAGGCTCGAGGCGGCGCGAAGCAGGTACGGGACGCCCTTCTGGCGGGTATTGCGGCCCACGAACACCACGCTCGGCTTGGCGGGGTCGATGCCGAGGGCGCGGACTGCGTCCTCCTCTTCGTCTCTTTCCCACAGGGAGACATCGATGCCGTTGTGGACCACTTTGACCTTGTCCGGATCGACGTCGGGATAGCTGCGCAGGATGTCCTGGCGCATGCCGTCCGATACGGCGATGATTGCCGCAGCCGCCTCGTAGGCGGTCTTCTCAACCCAGGAGGACAGGGCATATCCGCCGCCGAGCTGCTCAGCCTTCCACGGACGGAGCGGCTCGAGGCTGTGTGCGCTGAGCACGTGGGGAATGCCGTGCAGCAGGGAGGCGAGATGGCCCGCCATGTTGGCATACCAGGTGTGCGAGTGGACGAGGTCCGCCCCCGCGATGTCGGGAACGATCCGAAGATCGACGCCCAGGGTCTGCACCGCGGCGTTTGCTCCGTCGAGGTCCGACGGGGTTGCGTAGGACTCCACCTTGGCCCCGTGGTAGTCGGCATCGCGCGGCGCGCCGAAGGCACGGACGCGGAGGTCCACGTGCTTTGCCAGCACCCGGCTGAGCTCGGCCACGTGCACACCGGCACCGCCATAAATTTCCGGAGGGAATTCTTTAGTCACAATGTCTATTCGCACGCTAACCAACGTAGTCGTTCCGGCGTATGTGTTCTAGTGTGAAAGAGTCCGGAAAATCGGACTTTTGGGGGCTACGAAGACGTACGGGGAGCTGTAACCATGGCGTTGAAGAAAGTATTGGCAATCGTGCTGGCAGGCGGGGAAGGCAACCGCCTGATGCCGTTGACGGCGGATCGTGCCAAGCCGGCTGTACCGTTTGCCGGCGGATACCGGCTCATTGACTTTGCACTATCGAATCTGGTCAATTCGGGATATTTGCGAATTGTTGTGCTTACCCAGTACAAATCGCATAGCCTTGACCGCCATATCTCCGAGACTTGGCGGATGTCCACACAGCTGGGCCGCTATGTGGCCTCCGTTCCCGCCCAGCAACGCGTAGGCAAGAGCTGGTTCCTCGGCAGCGCCAACGCCATCTACCAGTCCTTGAACCTTATCCATGACGACGCTCCGGACATCGTGGTGGTGGTCGGTGCGGACCACGTTTACCGCATGGATTTCTCCCAAATGGTGGAACAGCACATCGCCAGCGGCGCAAAGGCAACTGTTGCAGCGGTCAGGCAGCCGTTGAACATGGCCAACCAGTTCGGCGTCATCGAGGTGGACCAGAACGATCCCCAGAAGATCGCGGCCTTCGTTGAGAAGCCGGCCAGCACTCCAGGCCTGGCCGCCGATCCCAACCAGTTCCTCGCCTCCATGGGCAACTACGTCTTCAACGCCGACGCACTGGTGGAAGCTTTGCATGTGGACGCCGAGCGGCTCGACACCAAGCACGACATGGGCGGCGACATCATCCCCTACTTCGTGGACGAAGGCGAAGCGGGAGTCTATGACTTCACGCTCAACGACATTCCCGGCGCCACGGAGCGGGACCGTACCTACTGGCGCGACGTCGGTACCATCGACTCATTCTTCGACGCCCACATGGACCTGATCTCCCCAGTGCCGGTCTTCAACCTCTACAACTCCGAGTGGCCGATCTACACCCGCCAGAGCATCTCCCCGCCCGCAAAGTTTGTCCGCGGCGGAAACAGCACGGTCGGTACGGCCCTCGACTCCATCGTGGCCAGCGGCGTAGTCATCTCCGGCGGTATCGTCGAGGGTTCCGTGCTGGCGAACGACGTCTTTGTGGAAGCCGGCAGCCGTATCCAGGACTCAGTCCTTATGGACAAGGTGCGCGTCGGTGAAGGCGCTGTGATCAAGCGGGCCATCGTGGACAAAAATGTCAAGGTTCCCGCAGGGGCTGCCATCGGCCTTGACCCCGCCTTGGATAAAGCCCGTGGATTCAAGGTGACGGAATCCGGCATCACTGTATTGGCCAAGGGCCAGGTTGTCCCTGACCCGGACGAGGCCGAACTGGCGCTTTCCGCGAATTTCCGGGGCAGTTTGCCCCAGGCACTGAAAGCCGCGACCCAGGATGACCCGGAGATCAGGGATTCGGCGGAGAAGGTTGCCGCCGGCATCCAGGCCCGAGTGGTGGATGCCGCTTCACAGGGGGCAACACGCTAGCCCACGCACCCGCGACGCCATAACCAGAGGCAGGCCGCAAGGTCCCAAGGCTGTAAAATCAGGTCAATGAGCTCCACCGACCTGACGCCTGAGGAGATCCAGGCCTGCCTCAAGGTTTTAACCACCATCCATGCCTATGACGAGGAGCACCCGGATTACGTCGCGGTGCGCCGCGCCACGGGCAAGATGTTCAAGGCCGTCAAACGGCACCGCCGCGTTACCAAGCGTGACCAAATCGCAGAGGCCGATCGTGCCGTCATTGCCCTGACGGCTACTGCGGCTCCGGACCGCATCGACGACGAAACCCGCGGCAACAAGCTCGCGACGTCGGCCACAGGCGAGATTGCCGGACACCTGATCCGTTCGCGCCCTTGCTACATCTGCAAGCAGCACTACACGCAGGTGGACGCCTTCTACCACCAGCTCTGCCCGGAATGCGCAGCGTTCAGCCACGGCAAGCGCGATGCCCGTACAGACTTGACCGGGCGAAGGGCCTTGCTGACGGGCGGGCGTGCCAAGATCGGCATGTACATCGCACTGCGACTGCTTCGCGACGGTGCCCACACAACAATCACCACGCGCTTTCCAAAGGATGCCGCCCGCCGCTTCGCTGCCATGGAGGACAGCGCGGAGTGGTTGCACCGGCTCAAGATCGTCGGAATCGACCTGCGGGACCCGGCACAGGTCATGGCCCTCACGGACTCCTTGGACGAGGCCGGCCCGTTGGACATCATCATCAACAACGCCGCACAGACCGTCCGCCGGTCCGGAAATGCCTATAAGCCACTTGTTGACGCCGAGGACGAGCCCTTGCCGGCGGCGCTGGACGCAGCCAACGGCGGTCCGGAACTGGTGACGTTCGGCCATGCCCATGACAAGCATCCGCTGGCCCTGGCAAGCAGCGTAACGGAACACCCGGTCCTTGCCGGAGATGCGATTACCTCCCTGGCATTGTCCACGGGATCGGCATCACTGGAACGGATCGAGTCCGGCACGGCAATCGACGCCGGCGGCCTTGTCCCCGATCTCGCCACGATCAACAGTTGGACGCAGGTAGTGGACGAAGTGGATCCATTGGAGATGCTCGAGGTGCAGTTGTGCAATGTCACAGCGCCGTTCCTCCTGGTGAGCCGGCTCCGGAACGCCATGAAGCGGTCCACCGCCCGACGCAAATACATCGTGAACGTCTCCGCGATGGAAGGCCAGTTCTCGCGCGCCTACAAGGGCCCCGGCCATCCTCACACGAACATGGCCAAAGCGGCGCTCAACATGATGACCAGGACCAGTGCCCAGGAAATGCTTGACTCCGACGGCATCCTGATGACTGCCGTGGACACGGGGTGGATCACGGACGAGCGTCCGCACTACACCAAGGTCCGCCTCATGGAGGAGGGCTTCCACGCTCCCTTGGACCTCGTGGATGGTGCGGCCCGCGTCTACGACCCGATCGTGATGGGCGAGCAGGGCGAGGACCAATACGGAGTATTCCTCAAGGATTACAAGCCCTCGCCCTGGTAGACCCCTGCCGGGGTTTTACGCCAGGCGCGTGATCTCCACTGACACGGCCAAACCGGAACCGCCGCCGCCGGAGAGGATGCCCTTCAGCGGCGGCACATCCCGGTAGTCCCGGCCCTTGGCAACCGTCACATGGTAGTCACCGGCCGGCTTGTGGTTGGTTGGATCCCAACTCCGCCATTCACCGTCCCACCATTCCAGCCAGGCATGGGACTGCCCGGCCACGGTTTCGCCGATGTCAGCAGACGAACGCGGGTGGATGTAGCCGGAGACGTAACGAGCCGGGATACCCGAGCTGCGGAGGGCGCCAATGGCAAGGTGGGCAAGGTCCTGGCAAACCCCTTGCCGCTGGCTCCAGGCCTGTTCGGCGTTGGTGGTAACCCCTGTGGTCCCCTTCATGTAGGTCATTTCCCCGGCCATCCAGGCGAAGACCGCCAAAGCGGCCTCGTGGGGGTTCTTGCCGTCCACGACGCCCGGAATGATGCCCAGGACTTCTTCTCCGGGACCGCTGAGGCGCGACTGGGGCAACCAGTCGCTGAATTCGTCCTGGATCTTTGCCGAGCGGATGACATCCCAGTTAACAATGTCGTCCTCGTTTGCCACCCGCTCGGTCCGGTGCACCTCAACCGTGGCCGTAGCGAGGACCTCGAGGTTTTCATGCGGCATCTGCATGTCGAACGCGGTCACCCGGGTTCCCCAGTAGTCACGGTACGTGCTGACGGAGGCCTGGCTCGGTGAAACCTTGAGCGAGGACTCCAGCACCACCTGCTGGCCGTCGGTCAGGGGGGTCATCCTGGCCTCGTTGTAGCTCAGCGTCACGCGGCGGTTGTATTTGTAGGCCGTCTTGTGGACGATGCTCAGCCGGGTCATGAAACTTCTCCCACCCAGGCATGCTCATCAGCCTGATTGAAGTACTTACGGGAAATCGCGTCCGAAGCCTGCGTCACTGCCTTCTGCACGCGCTCCATGTGCTCGGGCAGTTCGGACATCAGGTCATCGGTACGGTGGAACTCGAGGAAGGTCCGGGCCTGCCCGACGATCCGCCGGGCGTCGTTGATGAAACCGACACGCTGGGCGGACGGGTCCAGCTTTGCGAGGCATTCATCCGCATCACGGAGCGCGTAGACGATGGAACGCGGGAACAACCGGTCCAGCAAGAGGAATTCGGCCGCGTGCTGGTCACCAAAGGCAGCCCTGCGCGTCCGGATAAAAGACTCGTAGGCGCCGGCGCAACGCAGCATGTTCACCCATGACATCCCTGCGGACTGAACGTCCCGGGTGGACAGCATGCGGGCGGTCATGTCCGCGCGTTCCAGGGACCTGCCCAGGACCATGAACAGCCAGCTCTCGTCGTGGCTCACTGTGGTGTCCGCGAGGCCGCGGACCATGGCGGTCCGTTCGAGGACCCAGTTGCAGAAGCGGTATGTGCCCACAACGTCCTTACGGTGCTGGTTCAGCCCGTAGTAGGTGGTATTGAGGCTTTCCCATAACGACTGTGAGACGGTTTCGCGTGCCCTGCGGGCGTTCTCGCGGGCGGCACCCAGGGAGCCTGCAATCGAGGAAGCGCTTTGTTTGTCGTAGGCGAGGCTGAGGAGCAGTTCCGGGAGGCCGAAGTCTTCGTTTTGCGGCTTGGCGCCCATGACCGCCAACAGGTCCCGGGCAACCGCGCGCTGCTCGTCCAACGGCAGATGGTTCAACCGTTCAAGGTGGACGTCCAGGATCCTTGCGGTGCCATCGGCGCGTTCTACGTAGCGGCCAATCCAGAAGAGTGATTCGGCAATACGGCTCAGCATGGGACTGCGCCTCCTTCGCATGGTGCAGGCAGAAGTTCGAGGGTCTGTGGCGGCAAGGTATGTCTCACTGCTGTTGTTCCGTCTGGCGGTCCCGCCAGTTGCTCTCAACGGGCCACACGGAGACCTGTTCACGGACGGTGACTGATTCCCGCGGAAGGAACTCAGCCGGCATCTGGGGCGAATTGGCCAGGACCCAGGTGTCCTTCGAACCGCCGCCCTGGCTTGAGTTCACGATCAGGGAGCCTTCCTTAAGGGCCACGCGGGTGAGTCCGCCGGGCAGGACCCATACGTCGTCGCCGTCGTTCACTGCGAAGGGGCGCAAGTCCACGTGCCGCGGCCCGAACTTGTCCCCGGACAAGGTTGGCACCGTGGAAAGCTGCAGCACGGGCTGGGCGATCCAGCCACGCGGGTCCGCAATCACCCGCTTGCGCAAAGCATCAAGCTCATCCTTTGAAGCATCCGGGCCGATCACCAAGCCCTTGCCGCCGGAACCATCCACGGGCTTGACCACCAGTTCCTCAAGGCGGTCCAGAACATGTTCCCTGGCTTCCTTTTCCTCGAGCCGGAAAGTGTCGACATTGGCGATGATCGGCTCTTCGTGAAGGTAGTAGCGGATCAGGTCAGGGACGTAACTGTACACGAGCTTGTCGTCGGCTACGCCGTTGCCTACGGCATTGGCGATCGTGACTCCGCCGGCACGCGCTGCGTTGACCAGGCCCGGGCAGCCCAGCATCGAATCCGAGCGGAACTGCAGCGGATCAAGGAAGTCGTCATCGATGCGCTTGTAGATGACGTCCACCCGCTGCTCTCCGGCCGTGGTGCGCATGTACACGCGGTTTCCGCGGCAGATGAGGTCGCGGCCTTCCACGAGCTCAACACCCATCAAACCAGCCAGCAGTGTGTGCTCAAAGTACGCGCTGTTGAAGACGCCAGGCGTCAGGACCACCACGGTGGGATCGTCCACTCCGGCGGGAGCGGTCTTGCGGAGGGCCGAGAGGAGTCGGCGAGGATACTCCTCCACGGGACGGATGTTCTGCTGGCCGAACGCCTCCGGCAGGCCTTTGGCCATTGCCTGGCGGTTCTCCAGGACGTAGCTCACGCCGGAGGGAACACGGACGTTGTCCTCAAGGACCCTGAATGTACCGGCTGCGTCGCGGACCACGTCGATGCCGGAGACGTGCACACGGACTCCGCCGGATGGCTCGAAGCCGTGCACGGCCCTGTGGAAGTGTGCACTTGTGGTCACCAGCTGGCGCGGGATCACACCGTCCGCCACCACGGCCATTCGTCCATATACATCGTTGAGGAACGCTTCAAGGGCCTTCACGCGCTGTGCGACGCCACGTTCCAGGACGTCCCACTCGTCGGCGGGAATGACGCGGGGAACGATGTCCAGGGGGAACGGCCGCTCCTCCCCCGCGTAATCGAACGTGACGCCACGGTCGAGGAAGCTGCGGGCCATCGAGTCGGCCCGCGCGGTGACGTCCGCCAAGGAAAGCTCCTGGAGTGCACCTGCAACCTGGCCGTACGACCTTCTGGCAATGTGGTCGCTGGTAAACATCTCGTCGTAGGCTCCGCTGCGTGCGGCGGCCTCGGAGTAATCCTGGAAGAGGTCAGACATGGGAAATAGACAATCACCTTTTTGGGTCCAGCGCATTTCGGCCTCATTGTGTCGCGGTTTCCGGCGGGTGCCCCGGGCAGTCGATGTCCGGGATCGTGATTAGATGGCTGTGTGTCCAATCACAATCTGTCACGCGATGAAGCCGCAGCCCGTTCAGCCCTGATCACCACCCACAGCTATGACGTCACCCTCGATGTCCGCGACGCGGCAGATCCCGCCGTCGCCGGATATCCGAGTACCAGTACCATCAACTTCTCGGCCGAGCCCGGTGCTGCCACCTTCCTGGACTTTATTGGTGCCGGTGTCCAGTCCGTTGTCCTGAACGGCCGCGCCCTGGATGTCGGTTCCGTGGTGGACCAGGACAGAATCAAACTGGCGGACCTCGAGGCGGAAAATGCCGTCACCGTCAGCGGGACAGCCCTGTACAGCAGGTCCGGGGAAGGCATGCACCGTTTCGTGGATCCCGCTGACGGCCAGTGCTACCTCTACACACAGTACGAACCGGCAGACAGCCGGCGCGTCTTCGCAAACTTCGAACAGCCGGACCTCAAAGCCGGCTTCACCTTCCATGTCATCGCGCCCGTCGGCTGGGAAGTCGCCTCCAACGAAGCAGAGACCGCTTGCACACCCCTCATCGATGACTCCTCGGCACAGTTGTGGGACTTTGCCGCAACAAAGCGGATGTCCACCTACATCACCACGGTCCTGGCCGGACCATACTTCAAGGCGGTTGACCACTGGGCAGCAACGCTCGACGACGGTACGCGGCTTGAAGTACCGCTGGCACTCTACTGCCGCGCATCATTGTCCGGGTCCTTCGATACGGACGAGTTGTTCAAGCTCACCAAGAGCGGACTCGACTTCTTTAACCAGCTGTTCGACTACCCGTATCCATGGGGGAAGTACAGCCAGGCGTTCGTGCCCGAGTACAACCTCGGAGCCATGGAGAACCCGGGTTTGGTCACCTTCACGGAAAAGTACATTTACGCGTCCCGGGCCACCGAAGCGCAGTACCAGGCCCGCGCCAATACCCTCATGCACGAGATGGCACACATGTGGTTCGGTGATCTCGTGACCATGACCTGGTGGGACGACCTTTGGTTGAAGGAATCCTTCGCCGATTACATGGGCACGTTGGGAGTTGACCGAGCCACCGACTGGGACACAGCCTGGGTGAACTTCGCCAACAAGCGGAAGGCATGGGCCTACGTCCAGGACCAGCTTCCGACCACGCACCCCATCGTTGCCGACATCCCCGACCTTGAAGCGGCGAAGCAGAACTTCGACGGCATCACGTATGCCAAAGGCGCGTCCGTACTCAAGCAACTCGTGGCCTATGTCGGCTTCGATGCCTTCATTGCGGGCTCCCGCCGGTACTTCCGGGACAATGCGTTCGGAAACACCACCCTGCAGGACCTCCTGGAGGCACTCAGCGCCGCTTCGGGCCGCGACCTCACAGCTTGGGCCGGGCGATGGCTGCAGACCTCAGGCATTTCAACCATCAGCGCCGAGATCGCCGAGGATGACGGCGTCATGGGCGCGGTTATCCTTCAGCAGGATGCCGTGGATCCGCTTTCGGGCGACCAGGAGCTGCGGCCACATCGGCTGAGGCTGGGCTTGTACGACCCCGATGATGAAGGCAACTTGAGTCGCCGGGAAAGTGTTGAGGTGGATGTTGCCGGGCCAAGGACCTTGGTAGGGGAACTCGCCGGACAGCGCCGCCCGGCCCTCCTCCTCGTCAACGACGACGACCTCAGCTACGCAAAAGTACGGCTCGACGCGGTGTCCGAGCAGACCGTACGGACTTCCTTGGACAGGATCCAGGATCCGATGGCACGGGCTTTGTGCTGGACGGCGTTATGGGACTCCGCACGCGATGCAGTCTCGCCGGCCACCAAGTATGTCGCCGCCGTGGAGCGATTTGCTCCGGCCGAGACCGGTATCGGGGTGCTCCTAAACGTCCTGGCGAATGCCGCATATGCCATTGAGCGCTACGTTCCGGCGGCAACCCGGGAAACGGTGCGCTCCACGTTCCTAGAGGTGGCGGCGGGCCAATTGTCCTCAACCGGGCCAGGATCAGACCAGCAGTTGGCTTGGGCCCGTACCCTCGCCGACGTCTCGCGAAGCGGTGGCAACCACCTGCACTTGGTCAGGGCGCTCCTGGACGGAAGCGCGGTGGTGGAGGGCTTGTCCGTGGATGCCGAGCTCCGCTGGAGCCTCTTGCAGGCACTGGCAGCGCACGGGCAGGCCTCCCAAGCGGAACTGGATGCCGAGCTGGCAAAGGACAACACGGCGTCCGGCGCCGCGGCACACGCCCTTGCCATGGCCGCCCGGCCGGATGCGGAGGTGAAGTCCTCCGCCTGGAAGTCAGCCGTCCTTGGGTTCGGCCTGTCCAATGAGATCCTCAGCGCAACGATCGCCGGATTCATGACAGCTTCCCCTGCCCTCCTGGAACCATACATCGAACCGTATTTCGAGAGCCTGGAAAAGGTCTGGGAGGATCGTTCCATCGAGATCGCCGGAAGGATCGTTCGGGGGCTGTTCCCGGCTGCGCAGGATCTGCCGGAGGGGACCGCTCCGCTTGACCACCCGGTGCTTGTCCGGACCGATCGATGGCTCAACGAGCACGCGGAGGCGCCACGGGCCTTGCGCCGCATTGTCGTCGAGCAGCGCAGCCACTTGTTCCGGGCGTTGTCGGCGCAGGCTGCGGGCAGCAATCAGCTCTGATTGGCGGCTATGGGACCCGGTTGAGCCATTCGTCCGTGCCGAACTTTGATCCGACCCGCTTTCCGGCTTCTTCCAGTTCTTCGGCAGTCAGTTCCGAGACGGTAGCGCCATAGCGTTCCGCAAAGACGTCCTGCATGGCCGTGATGATTGCTGCCCGGCTCAGTCCGGTCTGTCTCCGCAAGGGGTCAACGCGCTTCTTGGCGCTGCGCGTACCCTTGTCCGAGAGTTTTTCCTTGCCGATGCGCAACACCTCAACCATCTTGTCGGCGTCGATGTCATAGCTCATGGTGACGTGGTGCAGCATGCCGCCGTTGGCCAGGCGCTTCTGGGCGGCTCCCCCGATCTTGCCCTGGTCCGTGGCGATGTCGTTCAGCGGTACGTAGAACGCTGAGATGCCAAGTTTTTCCAACGCCGCCATGACCCATGAATCAAGGAAGGCATAGGAGTCGGCAAAGCTGATTCCATCCACCAAGGTCTGGGGCAGATACAGGGAGTACGTGATGCAGTTGCCTGCCTCCATGAACATTGCTCCCCCGCCGCTGATCCGCCGGACCACGGTGACGCCGTGCCTGGCAACACCCTCCGGATCCACCTCGTTGCGGACCGACTGGAAGCTGCCGATCACCACGGAAGGTTCTTCCCAGTCCCAGAACCTCAAGGTAGGGTTCCTGCGTCCGGCACCGACTTCCTCGGTGAGGACCTCATCCAGGGCAACGTTCACCCTGGTTGGCAGCACCGACGGCGGAATGACGTCCCATTGGTGGTCGGCCCAGCCGGTCGCCCTGGAGAGCGCACGCCTGACAGCTACAGCGACGGCCTCCGCGGAGAACCCGAACAGGACCGCATCCTTGGGAAGGCGGGCGGTGATTGCGGCAGCAAGGTCCGGTGCCCCCGTAGCTGCGTCCAAACCCGTCAGGGCTGCGTTGATGTCCAAGAGGGCCTCGTCAGGCTCCAGGAAGAAGTCGCCGCTTACCGATACGTTGGTGAACTTTCCTCCGGCGACTTCCAGGTCAACCACCACGAGTTTGCCGCCGGGGACTTTGTATTCGCCGTGGAGGCGCGTGCCGTCGTCGTATGTTTCCTGGGCGGGGTGGGAAGTCATGGTTCCCATCTTGCCGGAAAACGCAAAGGCCCGCATCGCCGGAAACCGGTGATGCGGGCCTTCGAAAAGACTTGGGGACGAAGTGGTTACTTCTTGCCGCCGAAGCCCTTGAAGCGGGCGTTGAAGCGCTCGACGCGGCCGGCGGAGTCCATGATGCGCTGCTTGCCCGTGTAGAACGGGTGCGACTCCGAGGAGATTTCGACGTCGATGACCGGGTAGGTGTTGCCGTCTTCCCACTCGATGGTCTTGGAAGAAGACACGGTGGACTTGGTCAGGAACTTGACGCCGGAAGCGAGGTCGTTGAAGACAACAGCTTCGTACTTCGGGTGGATATCAGACTTCATAATTGGACCTTTGTTCGCGCAACTGGATTTTGCCAGCTGCCAGGTATGAATGGAGTGGTCCTTGGAAGGAGAACTTATTTCAACGTCCGGACCAACAAACAATCATACCGGAAACCAGGCAGTGCCACGAACCGGCGCTAAGTCCGGGGACGAAGTTCCCAAAAGGCAACAGCCGACGCCGCGGCAACGTTGAGGGAATCGACGCCGGGACGCATGGGGATCTTGACGGCGAGGTCGACGGCGGCAAGCGTGTCGGCGCTCATGCCCGCGCCTTCGGTACCAAGCACCAGGGCCAATTTGGGTAGCTGGCGACCTGCCAGTTCGTCCAGGTCCAGGGCATCATCCGTCAACTCCATCGCAGCGACCGTGAAGCCCTGCTCCTGGAGCTCTGCCAGGCCGCCCGGCCAACTCTCCAGGCGCGCCCAAGGAACCTGGAACACCGTGCCCATGCTGACGCGGACGCTGCGACGGTACAGGGGGTCGCCGCACCGTGGCGAGACGAGTACGGCGTCAACACCCAGCGCCGCGGCTGAACGGAAGATGGCGCCAACATTCGTGTGGTCAACAATGTCCTCGAGCACGGCAACCCGTTGGGCATTGGCCAGCAACTCCTCCAAGGGGACGGGGGCAGGCCTGTGCATGGCTGCCATGGCCCCGCGATGGAGGTGGAAGCCGGTGATTTCTTCGAGCAAGGAAGCCTTGCCCACAAACACCGGGACTTCAGGATAGGCCTCGAAGACGTCGCGGAGGTCCTCGATCCACTTCTCGGCCAGGAAGAAGGAACGTGGCTGATGCCCTGCTGCGAGAGCCCTGCGCAGGACCCTGCTGGACTCCGCGATGTACATGCCTTCCTCCGGTTCGCGAAGCTTGCGAAGGTGCACATCCGTCAGTGTGGTGTAGTCGGACACCCGGGGGTCGTCGGCTGATTCAAGGTAATGGAACGCCACTGGCCATCACTTCAGCAGGTTGGCGATCATGAAGCCGAGGGCCACGATGCCGAGGGTGAAGATGACGCTGCGGAGGACCTTCGGAGAGAGTTTGCGGCCCACTTTGGAGCCAACCAGTCCACCAATGGTGGAGCTGACGGCAATCAGCAGGACCACCAGCCAGTTGATGCGGTCGAAGGCAAAGATGAGGTAGGACACCGCGGCCACCATGTTCACCGTCAACGTCAGGATGTTCTTCATCGCGTTGGCGTTCTGCATTGTCCCTGACATAAACACCCCGAGGATGCCTACCAGAAGGATTCCCTGGGCCGCGACAAAGTAGCCGCCGTAGACTCCGGCGAGGTAGATGAGGACCACCAGGAGGATACCGTGGCTCTTGTCTTTGAGTGCGTGTTCCGGGTTCTGCTCCCGGTTCCGGATCCACGCCTGCAGCTTGGGCTGGAACAGCACCATCAACAGGGCCGCCACCAGCAGTACGGGTGCAACGTAGCCGAACACCTTTTCGGGCAGATGCAAGAGCAGCCATGCGCCGGTGATGCCGCCCAGCAGTGAAGCGGGCATAAGCTTCAACAGTTGCCTGCCGCGGCCTGCCAACTCGCGCCGATAACCCCATGCACCGGCTGCTGTGCCCGCCACGAGGCCCATGGCGTTGCTCATGGAGGCCACCACAGGAACGACTCCCAGGGCAATCAGCACCGGGAACGTGACCAGGGTGCCGGAGCCGACCACCGCGTTGATGGTGCCGGCCCACAGGCCGGCAAAAAAGATCAGGATGCTGCTAATAATCTCCACAGTGACGCGTCTACCCTATCGGCGTGCGGTGGCCGTGTACCGGCCGGCGTTTTCGGTGACGTCCAGGGCAAGGCCGAAAGTGTCACCGAGGTGCTCGTCGGTAAGGACTTCCTTGATGGGGCCTGCGGCCACCACTTCACCCTCCCGCAGCAGCATGGCGTGGGTGAAGCCCGGCGGTACTTCTTCGAGGTGGTGGGTCACCAGCACCATGGCCGGGGCGTCCTCGTCCTGGGCGAGCTCGCCCAGCTTGTGGACCAGCTCTTCACGGCCGCCCAGGTCCAAGCCTGCTGCCGGCTCGTCCAGGAGCAGGAGTTCGGGATCAGTCATCAGGGCGCGTGCGATCTGTACGCGCTTGCGTTCGCCCTCGGAAAGAGTGGCGAAGGTCCGGTTCAGGAGCGGTCCCATCCCCCAGTCGTTCAGGAGTGCAAAGGCGCGGCGTTCGTCATCACGCTCGTAGCCTTCGCGCCAGCGGCCCGTGACGCCGTAGGCAGCGGTAACGACCACGTTCAGCACATTCTCGTGTTCGGGGATCTGCGTAGCCAGTGCTGCTGAGGACAGGCCGATCCGCGGGCGCAGTTCAAAAACATCTACCCGCCCCATGGTCTCGTCAAGGATGCCGGCAGTGCCGCTGCTGGGGTGGAGCCGTGCGGCCGCAACTTGCAACAGCGTGGTCTTGCCGGCGCCGTTGGGTCCGAGGATGACCCAGCGTTCGCCTTCGTTGACTTGCCAGTCCACTTTGTCCAGCAGGGTCTTCTTGCCTCGGACAACGCTGACGGAAGACAAATCCAGAACATCACTCATAGGAGTAGACACTAGGACAAAAATGAAGATGACTGATAACCGGTCGTAGCCCTGGTTTTGTGCGGCGAAATGAATTCGGGAGCGCAGGGCTCCCTCGATAGGATTGAGGCCATGACTTCGAACTTGGCTGCCGTCAGCTATGGCGTGAATCTGTCCCCCGAATCATGGGACGAGGTGACCGGTGTACTGGCAGCCGCCGGCATTGCTGTGTCGGCAGAATCACACGCGGGCGACGAGCGCTACGGCGTCCGCATCGCCGAACTCAATCTTCCTTCTTCAACGGCGGATGAGCTGGCGGGCCTTCGACGAAGCATCGCAGACGCGGAGATTGCAGGCGTGGACACGGCAATCGTGCCGTCGTCCCTGCGACGGGCCCCGCGAAAACTGCTCATCATGGACGTTGATTCAACGCTTATCCAGCAGGAAGTGATTGAGCTGCTGGCCGCTTATGCGGGCAAGCGGGAAGAAGTCGCAGCGGTCACCGAATCGGCCATGCGCGGCGAACTTGATTTCGCCCAGAGCCTTCATGCTCGCGTCGCCGTACTTGCGGGCCTGCCTGCCGCCGTCGTGGATTCGGTGCGCGAGGAAGTGCGCCTGAGCTTGGGCGCGGCAGAGTTGGTTGCCGCGTTCAAGGCAGCAGGGCACGTCGTCGCCGTGGTTTCAGGTGGCTTCAACCAGATCCTTGGTCCGATTGCTTCGGAACTTGGCATGGACTATTGGATCGCCAACGAGCTTGAAATCGTCGACGGCGCGCTGACAGGCAAGGTGCTGGGCGCGGTGATCGACCGTGCCGCGAAGGAAAAGTACCTGCGGGAGTGGGCCGCGGCCGAGGGTATCGACCTTGAACACACCATCGCCGTGGGCGACGGCGCGAACGACCTCGATATGCTCGGGGCGGCCGGCATCGGTGTGGCATTCAACGCGAAGCCCGCTGTGCGTGCCGTAGCGGATGCAGCCATCAACATGCCGTACCTCGACGCCGTAAGGCATATCGCCAACGTCTGAACCTGCTGGAGGCCGGTGCCCGCCGACGCCGGTTCTGACGACGTCCCCATTTTGTGAGCGCAATCACAACAGCACAGGGTCATTGCCGCAACACGGAATGCCTGCAACGGCTACCAGTTAGATGCGTGGCGAAATCGTTCGCATCGCCATGCAGCGCCCCAAGCCGGCCGGCTACCTTCGTTGCCGGTTCGGCGGGCGCGTAGTGCCCGACCCGGCATTGCTACCCCATGGCGCCGGGCCGGAGGTGGTGTGTCCGGCCTGCGGCGGCCGGACACACTGCCCGATGACGCTACCCTGCTGACCGATGCCACCGAGCCGTTCGCCCCCGTGCCTTTATCCCAGCGGTTCGAAACCGCGTCATGATCCGGGGATTCGCGCCACTGAATATCGTAAGTGGCCGGTACGTCAGGTTTTGCGGGCGATAACCGGCCACCCCCGGAAGTAGATCCCAAAGTTTTCTCTGCCTGGGTGGCTTTGGTGCAAAGGATGACAATGAGTATTTCCCAAGGCACTTGGAAATGGTGGAAGCGTCGCGACGAAAATGCGCTTGATCAGCCGGAATTTGCTGAGGAACAATCATCCATTCTTGATTCCATGTTTGATGCCGAACACCCGATGTCCGGCCCGGATGACGCGGCTTTGTCACGGGAGCATGGTTCCGCCGGCTTTGCGGATCTCTTCGGCGATACAACAGAAAAGGAAGAACTAAACATGAGCTCACTTGATGAAGCTGTCAAGCAATTGCTGTCCATCGAAGGTGCCACCGGCGCCGCGGTAGTCGACTACACCAGTGGAATGGCGCTGGCACAGGGCGGCAGCCCGGGCTTCGATCTTGGGGTCGCGGCCGCGGGAAACTCGAACGTGGTCAGCGCAAAACTCCGCACCATGAAGGACCTCAACCTCGAGAGCGATATCGAGGACATCCTGATCACTTTGGATAGCCAATACCACCTGATCAACGTCCTCAATTCCGCAGGCTCCAAGGGCCTCTTCGTGTATTTGGTCCTCGATCGAACCTACGCGGACCTGGCGCTTGCACGCCACAAACTGAAGACCCTTGCCGCGGGGATCACCATCTGAGTCGAGCCAACGGCAAGAAGGGGTGGTGGCGCCAACGCGCCACCACCCCTTGGACGTTCACCGGGCGTGGATCCAGTTTGCAGGACACTTCACTACTCCTTGGCCCGACGCGCGTCTCCCCGTCCTGTCCCGAACTTACTCCCGAGCATGTGGTGGACCAGCACGTCCTCATTGGTGTTGGCGTTGGCTTCAATGGAGACCATTTCGCCATCCCGCATCACGCCTATTCGATGGCACCAGGTGACGAGCTCGGACAAATCCGAAGACAAGAGGATGATTGCTACCCCGGTGTTACTCAGCTCATGGAGCATCTTGTAGACGATTTCCTTGGCGCCGATGTCTATGCCGCGGCTTGGATGGCTCAGGATCAGCACGTCGCAGTCCGTGGTCATCCATTTGGCCAACTGCACTTTTTGGCGGTCGCCGCCTGAAAGAGTGGTGATGGTTCCGTGGATGTTCGTGGTGTTGATACGCATCCGCCTGACGAGCTCAATCACGCCGCGAAGCTGCACGATCTCGTCCTGCAGGCTCACGTCCGGCGCTTCATTTGGTTGCTGCAGGCCATCTACGATGGTGTCGCCGGTTTCGAAGTTGTCATCGCTCTCCGACAGGTAACCGATCCTCAATTGCTGTGCGTCCTGCTGGCTGCGGATCTCCACGGGCTCTCCGTGCATGAAGATCTGTCCGGAGCTGCTTGGCTGGGCGCCCACCAAGGCACCGATGAGGGGGTAGATGCCGGAACGGTGTGTTCCGACCAGGCCGAAGACCTCTCCTTTCGCAACGCTGAAGCTGACGTCGCGTACGCCCTGTCCTGCACTCAGCCCAACAACACGCAAAGCTTCATCGCCCGTGGGCAAGTTTGTGGGGCGAGGGTTGCTTTCGGGTTTTTGCTGGAGCAGCAGGAAGGCGAGTTCGTCCACGTCGGTCTGTCCCGCCGCGAGAACCCGGTGGACCCGTCCGTCCCGGAGCACGGCGATACGGTGGGCGATCGACCGAACCTCATCCAGGCGATGCGTAATGTAGATGATCGCCCGGCCCTGCTTCGTGAGCATCCTGAGCACTTCGTGGAGAACGGCTACGTCGTGGTCCGGAAGTGATGCGGCCACCTCGTCCATGATCACCAGTTGGGCCTCTTCGGCGACCATCCTCAAGACTTCCACGAGGGTCTGTTCGGCGCGGATCAACGTTCGGACCTTGGCATCCGGATCCAGGTTGACTCCGATGTCCTGCAACAGCTTCGCCGCTTGGTCCCGGAGCTCCTCGTGGGGCTTGGAAGCCTGGAAGGTTCCGCGAAAGATGGCCTTGGCTATTGTCAGGTCGGGGTCGATTCGGAAGTTCTGCGGAATCAGCCCGACTCCGCAGGCTTGGGCCTCCTCCAGTGAGGCCGGCGTGTAGATTTCGCCGGCAAGCGTCATTCGGCCGCCGTCATGCTTGTGGGAGCCGGCCAGGACGGCCATGAGCGTTGTCTTTCCGGCGCCGTTGGTTCCGATCAAACCCAGGATTTCGCCTCGGTGCAGCGAAAAACCGACTCCCTTGAGAATGCGCCTTTGATCGTAGGACGCACGAAGATCATCGGCGTGCAATAGCAGGTCCAAGAATGCTCCTAGTTCGCAGATATGCGTATGTGGCTGGGGCAGGATGTCCGGGCGTTGCGCGCAGCCCGGAACACACTACGCACACGACCACGGACAAAGGGCGCGTTGCCGAGTCAACCAGACCAAAGGAATTAATGCAAAACAAATTGGATGAAACAGAAACAGCAAATTCGTGACGCAAAACTGCGGGAATTTATGAAATTGTCATCTTCTCGGGTGATGCTGCCGTTTAAAAACCAAAAGGACCCGGGTTGAAACCCCGGGTCCTTTTATGGATCAGTCGGCTACTTTTCGGACTTGCCGAAGTAGTCGGCTCCCCCAACATATTCCGTGTGGCCGGATTCCACGTCGGCGGTGACCATCCTGGCCACCTCGGCAGCGAACTCTTCCACGGAGTAGAGCTTGCCCGCCTCGGCGCGGCGTGCCTCGATGGCGCCGGGGTTCGAGCGGTCCAGGAGGGTGGCCGTGACCGTCCCTTCGATCATGTCGCCGGATACGACCACCAACGAGATGCCTTTGTTGGCGAGGTCGGGCAACAGCGCGCGCAGGGCGTCTTCACCTGCGCGCTTGCTCTTGGCGACCGGCTCGTATTCCGGCATGGTGGGTACGGTCTCCACGAAGTGGGCCTGGTGGCTGGTCACGAAGACCACCCGCGAGCCTTCCGGCATCAGCGGAACGGCGGCGTTGAGCATGTTGATCTGGGCGTCGCGGTTCAGCTTGAGTGCGTACCCCTCCTCCATGCCGGTTTCCATGCCGCCCGAGGCGTTAAGGACGAGTATGTCCAGGGAGCCGAATTCCTCCATGGCAGTGCTGGCCAGGGCGTGAACGCCCTCGTCGGTGGTGAGGTCGGCACCAACAGCCGCGGCGCGACCACCCGCTGCCTGGATGTCGGCCACAACCTTGTTGGCGCGCGGCGCCTTCTGGCGGTAGTTGACAACGACGGCGGCGCCCTCGCCTGCGAGGATCTTTGCAACTTCGGCGCCGATGCCGCGGGAAGACCCCGTGACGATCGCAGTCTTGTTATCCAGCGTTCCCATTCAAACTCCTTTTGTTCACTTCATCCAAAAACTGCGGGCTCGGATTCCATCATGCCAGCGGTGCAAGCGAAAACGGCTTGTAGAGCCCGCACAAAAACCGGGTGTTCGGCTAGTTCGTGCCGGACCGGCGGCTAGTGACCCATTCCGAGGCCGCCATCCACCGGGATGACCGCGCCCGAGATATAGGCGGCTTCATCACTGGCGACCCAACGCACCACGTTGGCAACTTCCGAGGCCTCCGCGAAGCGCCCCGCCGGAACGTTGGCGAGATACGACTTTTGGGTCTCTTCCGGGAGTTCGGCGGTCATGTCCGTGTTGATGAAGCCCGGAGCGACGACGTTCGCGGTGATGCCCCGGCTGCCAAGCTCCCTGGTGAGTGACCTCGCGATACCCACCATCCCGGCCTTCGACGCCGAATAGTTGATCTGGCCCGGGGCGCCATAGAGGCCGGACACTGAAGAGATCAGGACCACGCGGCCTTTCCGGAGCCGGATCATGCCTTTGGACGCGCGCTTGATGACGCGGAAAGCCCCTGTGAGGTTCGTATCCAAGACCGAGGTGAAGTCGTCCTCGCTCATGCGCAGGAGCAGGGTGTCCTTGGTGATGCCGGCATTCGCAACCAGTACCTCAACGGGCCCGTGCGCGGCTTCGACGGTCTTGAAGGCTTCGTCGATCGAGGCTTCGTCCGTAACGTCCGCCTTGACTCCCAGAATTCCCTCAGGCAGTTCTGATTCGCTACGGAAGGTCACCGCAACCTTGTCGCCATTGGCCAGGAACGATTCCGCGATTGCCAGGCCGATGCCGCGGTTCCCTCCCGTGATGAGGACGCTGCGACCGGTGGATACTGCTTCAGACATACGTTGGCTCCAGTTTCTGCGGCACGGCCGTACCGCGGTGAAGAGGGGATTTCCTGCTTTGATCTTATCCGCGATGCCGGGCAACGCGCGGGTAACCGGCCGGCCCCCAGCGGTTTGGGCGAGTACCCCGATGGTGAGAGAATTGGTAGGAGCCTTTGGAGCGTGATGATTCAGCTGTGACAAGAGAGAACAGTCCACTGCAGCAGGTGCCCGGGGATCCGGACGCTTACTCCAGCGACCCCGAAGTCCACAGCATCACCGATGCCGCGGCAGCCCATTCCGAGGACATGCGGCAGCGCATGATCAAGTACTCGCTGGCCATGGGCATCCGCATGGTTTGCATCATCCTGATCTTCGTTGTGGATGGGTGGTTCAAGATCATCGCCGTGGCGGGCGCGGTCTTCCTGCCCTGGATTGCCGTCGTCATCGCCAACGGAAGTGACAAGGCCGAAGTGCACAGCGACTCCCTGCTCGATGACGTCCCCGTGGCCGAGCTGGAAGGTTCCCGGGAACCTTTGCAGGAGGACACTGCCGAGCCCGTGACGGTCCTGCAGGGCGAACTGGTGGACGAGGAACAAGCCGGGGACGGGACGCAGGCGACTTCTGGCCGCAATAACGGAACATCATCGACGAACACCGGGAACGCCGGCGACGAACGGGCAGCTTCATGAACATCTTCAACCTCGGCGGCCTGGAACAGGGCAAGCCGGACACCGCCCCGGCGCTCTGTTCGCGGAAGGGCTGCCGCGAGGGCGCCCGGTGGCAGCTGCTCTGGAACAATCCCCGGATACACACGCCGGAGCGGCGGAAGGTCTGGTTGTCCTGCGACGAGCATCGCGGCTGGTTGGAGGATTACCTGCAAACCCGTGGCCTCTGGAAAGAGACACTCCCGTTCGAAGCGGACGATGCCCCGGTAGGCGGGGCGCGCTGAATGTACCGCTTCCTCTTTTCCAGCAAGTGGCTGGGTTACTTCGTCCTGGCCGTGATCTTCGCAACGGCTTGCGTTTTCCTCGGCCGTTGGCAGATGGACCGTCGCGCCGAGACACTTGCCGAGATCAATCGCGTGGTCAGTAACTATTCGGCCACCCCTGTGCCCTTCGCGCAGATCAAGAACGAGTTTCGGCAGCTCGATCCCGAGCGTGAGTGGACCCAGGTTGAGCTGCGGGGCACGTACGACCTCGACGGGCAGCGGGTGGTCCGCAACCGGCCGCTCAATGGCCAGCCAGGCTACGACGTCGTTGTTCCTTTGCGTTTGACCACCGGTGAAGCGGTGGTGATTGACCGCGGCTGGTTGCCGATCGGCAACAACACGCCCGGTAGGCCCGACGTCGTCCCGCCGCCCCCCGCGGGCGAGGTCACCGTGGTGGCCCGCCTCAAACCGTCCGAACCGAAACTGGACCGCGGGGCCGTTGAAGGGCAACTGGCTTCCATAGACCTGCCGGGATTCGCCAGTGAGCTGCCCTACTCCATCGAGACCGGGGCCTACGGCCAGTTGGCCGGCGAGACGCCCTCCGTCCAGCCGATGCCGACGCCGTTCCCCAAACCGTCCACCGACGAGGGAACACACCTTTCCTACTCGCTGCAGTGGTTCGCCTTCGGTGTCCTCATGTTCATCGGCTTTGGATATGCGGCGCGCCAACAAGCCCGAAATGCCGCCATTGATGCGGAGGACGAAGACGACGACGAGTTCATTTCCGCGGCGGGGCCCCGCAAGCGTCCGGCTCCGAGCCCGAGGAAGAACAAACGGCGTACGTCAGAAGAAGAGGAAGACGCAATCCTGGACGCCCAGGGGTACTGAGGCTTAGGCCAGCGTGATGAGGTCCAGGTAGTCCTCGTTCCAGTGGTCCTCAACGCCGTCGGGCAGCAAAACCACCCGCTCAGGGTTCAGGGCCGCAACGGCACCTTCGTCGTGGCTGACCATGACCACTGCCCCGGTGTAGTTCTTCAGGGCCCCGAGGATTTCCGCGCGGCTGGCAGGATCCAGGTTGTTGGTGGGCTCGTCCAGGAGCAGCACGTTCGCGCTGGATGCAACGATCGTGGCGAGGGCCAGCCGGGTCTTCTCACCGCCGGACAATACGCCGGCGGGCTTGTCCACGTCGTCACCGGAAAAGAGGAACGACCCCAGGATGCCGCGCACCTCTGCGTCCTTCATGTCCGGAGCGGACGAGCGCATGTTTTCGAGAACGGTGCGGTCGTGGTCCAGGGTTTCGTGTTCCTGGGCGTAATAGCCCACCTTCAAGCCATGCCCGGGAATGATTTCACCGGTATCGGGTGCGTCCACGCCGGCGAGCATGCGCAGCAGCGTCGTCTTGCCGGCACCGTTGAGGCCCAGGATGACAACCTTGGAGCCGCGGTCGATGGCAAGGTCAACGTCCGTAAAGATCTCCAGCGAACCGTAGGACTTGCTGAGGCCTTCCGCGGTCAGCGGAGTCTTTCCGCAGGGCGATGGCTCAGGGAACCGGAGTGCGGCTACGCGGTCTTGCTCGCGTACGGCTTCAAGCCCGCTGAGGAGGCGTTCGGCGCGCTTGGCCATGTTCTGGGCGGCAACTGCCTTGGTGGCTTTGGCGCGCATCTTGTTCGCCTGGTCCAGGAGGACCTGTGCCTTCTTCTCGGCGTTCGCCCGTTCGCGGCGGCGGGCACGCTCATCGGTCTCGCGCTGCTGGAGATAGCGCTTCCAACCCATGTTGTAGTAGTCGATTTGCGCGCGGTTGGCATCAAGGTGGTAGACCTTGTTCACCGTGGCCTCAAGCAGTTCAACGTCGTGGCTGATCACGATCAGCCCGCCCTGGTGGTTCTTCAGGAAGTCACGGAGCCAGCTGATGGAATCGGCGTCAAGGTGGTTGGTGGGCTCGTCAAGGAGCAGGGTTTCTGCAGAAGAGTAGAGAATCCGGGCAAGCTCCACGCGCCTGCGTTGTCCGCCCGAGAGTGTCTTCAGCGGCTGGTTGAGGATGCGCTCAGGCAAGGCGAGGTTGGACGAAATCGCGGCAGCTTCCGCTTCCGCCGCGTACCCGCCACCGGCGAGGAACTCAGCCTCCAAGCGGTCGTAGCGGTTCATGGCCTTGCGCTGCACAGCGGCGTCATCGCTGGACATCTCGGCCTGTGCCTTCTTCAGCTTGCCCACAACGACGTCCAGGCCGCGGGCGGACAGGATACGGTCCCGGGCGAGTTGTTCCATGTCCGGGGTTCGCGGGTCCTGCGGAAGGTAGCCGATTTCGCCGCTGCGCGTCACCTTGCCGCCTGCCGGGAGCCCTTCACCTGCCAGCACCCGGGTCAACGTGGTCTTTCCTGCACCGTTACGGCCCACAAGTCCGATCTTGTCGCCCTTGTCCACCCTGAAGTTGACCTGGTCCATCAGCAGGCGTGCGCCGGCGCGAAGTTCGAGTTCCTGGACGGTAATCAATTCGGGTGATGCCTTTCAATGGGGGACGCCTGGGGACCGGAGTGCCGGAACCTTGCGGCGGAAGAGCCGTGAGAACAGCCTGTCCAAGTCTACCGGCCCCATGTCTGCCCGCGGACACGGAGAAAAGGTGTGCCATGTCTCCAAAGGTTTGCGCGGCCCCGTTGTGGACAGGCTCCAAAATCCCGACTCCGGAGGCTGCGTATTCTCGAATTGCGGGCACCCACCCGCCATCCCGCATCAGCATTTCGATAGGACCCGCCATGACCCAGACCCACTCCCCCAAGGTTGCAGCCAGTGCCAGGCGCAAACGATGGACTCCCACGGACCTGGGCCTGATCGCCGTCTTCGCGGCGCTCGTGGCGGCGTCGTCGATCGTTCCCGGCATCCCCGTGGGTGCCCTTGGGGTGCCGATCACCCTGGTCACCTTGACTGTCATGCTCAGCGGCCTGGTTCTTGGAGCAGGGCGCGGTTTTGCCGCCGTCGGGCTTTATGTCCTTTTGGGGCTTGCGGGCCTGCCGATCTTCAGCGGTGGCCGCAGTGGCCTCGGCATACTCGCCACGCCGTCCGCAGGTTACATCATCGCGTTCCCGCTGGCCGCGGCCGCGACGGGATTCCTGGCTTCGCTCATTATCCGCAAGACCGTTCGCTTCCGCTCATGGTTGCTCTTTGCTGCCACCATGGCCGCCAGCATTGTGATCATCCACGGCCTTGGTGTCCTGGGCATGATGGTCAATGGCAAGCTCGACTTCACCAAGGCATTCATCGCGGATTTGCCCTACTACCCGGGCGATATCCTGAAGAACGTCCTCGCGGTGCTCATCGCCGTGTCACTCCACAAGGCATTCCCGGACGTTTTGGTGCGGCGGGTCAAGTAAGGGGCAACGCTTCTTTATGCATTCCATTAACTTCAGCAAGGTCTCCGTGCGCGTGCCCGTAGACGGCACTGATACGCACAAGACCCTGCTGCGGGATGTGTCCCTGGACCTGCGTGAGCGGCGCATCGGTGTCATTGGGGCAAACGGCTCCGGCAAGTCGACCCTGCTGCGGCTGGTGAACGGCCTGGTTGAGCCGAGCGAAGGCTCTGTCAACGTCTACGGTGACGACACTGTGGCGGCGGTACGGAAGGTCCGGGCCAACGTGGGGTTCGTCTTCACCGATCCCCTGTCGCAGCTTGTCATGCCTACCGGGCGCGAAGACGTGGAATTATCGCTGCGCAGGTCAATCCGGAACACCCGGGAGCGCTCGGCACGGGCCGAGCAAGTGCTGTTGCGCTTCGGCATTCTGCACCTGGCGGACCAGAGCATCTATGAACTTTCCGGTGGAGAGCGCCAGTTGCTTGCCCTGGCAGCGGTCCTCGCCGTGGAACCCCGGGTGTTGGTCCTCGATGAGCCATCGACGCTCCTGGACCTGCGGAACCGTGAACTCCTGCGCCGCACGGTCGCCGGACTGGACCAGCAGGTCATCATGTCAACCCATGACCTCGACCTCGCCCAGGACATGGACAGGGTCCTGGTGGTGGAGGCCGGTCGGATAGTGTTCGACGGCGGCGCGTCAGAGGCGGTTTCGCGGTACCGTGCGCTGTGTGCGGCCGGCGTGGATGGCAAGAGATGAGGGGGCACGGCTTCCTGATCGCGAATTACGTCCGGGGCAATTCAGTGATCCACCGGACTCCCCTGTGGATCAAGTTCCTTGTGGTCGCCGCTTGCGGAACAGCATCGTTCCTCATTGTCGACTGGGCTGTCTCGCTGGTTGTTCTTGTGGTGATGTGTGGCCTGTTCCTCCTGAGCGGGGCCGGTCTCCGCAGGCTTGCCGCAGCCATCTGGACGGTCGCGCCCATCCTGGCCGTCATCGGGGCATTCCAATGGTGGCAGTTGGGCGGACCCACTGCCGCCCGAATTGTGCTGAACGTCCTGGTGTGCGTCGTGGCGGCATCCGTGCTGACGGCCACCACTGAAATGCAGGCACTGCTCGACGGCGTTGCCCGCCTCGCTGTTCCGTTCCAGCGGTGGGGCGCCGACCCCGAACGGTTTGCCCTCACGATTGCCGTAATGCTCCGAAGCATTCCTTTCATCGCAGGAGCGTTTTCCGATGTCCGCGATGCCGCACGCGCCCGCGGCTTGGAACGCAATCCCCGGGCGTTGGTGCTGCCGGTGTTCATCACCACCGTTGCCTATGCCCGCCAAACCGGAGACGCGCTGGCTGCAAGAGGTTTGGGGGAACCCGAAGATGAGCCGGGATCCGGCTAGAGCCGCGCGTATTTGAGAAGGGCGGCGGTTCCCATTCCTCCGGCGATGCTGATCATTGCAAGCCCCAGTGTTTCCCGGCCGCCGTTGGCATGGAGATCGCGGGCTTGGGCCATCAACCGCGTCACCAAAACGGCGCCTGAGGCTCCATAGGCGTGTCCCAAGGCCAAGGCCCCGCCATCGCGGTTGGCCCGGGCCGGGTCCACGCCAAGGTGGTCAAGGCACGCCAGGGTTTGGGATGCGAAGGCCTCGTTGAATTCCACCAAGTCAACGTCGTCGGCCGCGATACCTTGACGTGCCAGCATCCGTGCAGCGGCCACCGCCGCGCCGATCCCAAGCAGCCCGGGGTCGACGCCTGCCGTGTCGCAATCCAGTACCAGGAGCGCGTCGTCGAGGCCCATGGCCCGAGCCCGGCTGAGGGACGTGACGACGACGGCGGATGCTGCGTCAGCGTCGAAGCATGAGTTCGCGGCCGTGACAGTTCCGTCGGGCACGAAAGCTGCGGGAAAGCGGGCCATCAATGAAGGTTTGAGCGACGCCTTGGGGCCGTCATCGAGAGTGACCGGGGAGGTGCTGGTGCCGAGTGGGACGATCTCATCCCTGAACCGGCCCGCCGCTGATGACTCGATGACGCGTCGATGGCTTTCAAGGGCGTAAGAATCCTGGCGCTCCCTGCTGATACCAAAATGGCGCGCCACGTTCTCTGCGGCCACGCCCATATCGGGATCGCCGAAGGCTTGGGGTACAAAGCGGGCCCTGGAATAGAAGTCCAGCCCGCCGTCGTCGTTCCTGTCGGCACGCGCCGGCGCGGTACTGATGCTTTCCACACCGCCGGCGAGGAAAACGGGATCGCCGCCCGCCCCGACCAAGCGCGCCGCCAAGGCGATGGCGTCCAGCCCGGAGCCGCACTGCCGGTCCACGGTGATGCCAGGAACAGAGATTGGCAAACCGGCTTGCAACGCAGCGAAGCGTGCCACGTTTCCCCCGCCGCCAACGGCGTTGCCGATGACGACGTCGTCCACGTCCGCCGGGTCCAGGCCCGTGGCTTCCACCAGGGACGTCAACACCGGGGCGAGAAGGTCCGGAGCCCGAAACCGCTTTAGCTGTCCGTTGGCGCGGCAAATCGGAGTCCGCAGGGCAGCAACGATGACAGGTTGGCGCCCTGCGTCCCTTCCGAATGGTCGCAGGTCCTTCTCAACCAAGTGGTTGCACCCGCGGATCGTGGTTCTTGATCCAATCAAGGAGGAGTGTCCGGCTGATCTTTCCGCGGTCTGTCAACGGCAGCTCGGCCAGGACGTAGTACTGCAGTGGCCACTTGTCCCGTGCCAGCAGCCCGTCCAAACCGGTACGGACCTGGGTGGCGGTGACGGCACCGCAAGCAGGAACGATGCCGGCCACCACTCGTTCTCCCCTGATGTCATCGGGCGCGCCGGCGGCCACAGCGGCTTCGACGCCAGGCACCGAAGCAAGCGCCAGTTCTACCTCGTGTGGGTAGACGTTCTTGCCAGAGGTCAGAATCATGTCGGAGCGGCGGCCGAGAATGTGGAGGACGCCGTCCCGGAGGAAACCCTGGTCCCCCACGGTGTACCAGCCGTCGAGGCAACGCAGTGCATGTCCGTCATCACCCCAGAGGTACCCATTGCTGACCATGCCGCTTTGGACGCCGATGTTGCCATACTGCCCGTCAGCAAGGATCCGGCCGTCGTCATCGAGGATCCGCACATCGACGCCGGGGAATGGCCGGCCGATGCCGGTTCCTCCGATGTCGAGCGGCGCTCCAGCCGTCAAGCGGGTCCCGGAAACGAAACTAAGTTCAGAGGCACCGTAGTACTCGTAGATGACAGCGTGGGGTGCCCAGCGCCGGGCAGCTTCCAACGTGCGGGCGTCCAGTTTGGATCCTGCACAGACAATGCTGCGGATACCCGAAGCGTCCACTGCGCCGGCGAGGCCGCGCTCACTCAGGAGGCGCAGCATGGTGGGGGCAAGCACCAGGCGGGTGATGCCGTCGTGGGCGATGGCGGCATGGGCATCACCGACGTCGAAAGACTCCAAGGTGTGGAACGTGGAGCCCGCGTAGAGGCACTCTGACAAAGCATAGAGGTTCAGCGAGGCCGATAGCGGCCCGGGAGCCAGGGTCCGGTCATCCCTGGACAACCCGAAGAACTCGATGGACGCTTCGAAAGAAACCTGCCATGACCGCCGGGACCGCGTGAAGGCCTTGGGGATAGAGGTTGTTCCCGAAGTCAGGCCGATAAGGAAGGTACTGGCCGGATCGCCGTCGGCCAGGACGCCACCGGAAACGGTGGAACCTTCGCCAAGCCGTGCGGAAAGCTCCCCGATCATCGCTTCCGGCCACTGCGGGTCAAGGACGGCGCAACGCCGGACTCCCGCAACCGCTGCGGCATAGCGTGCAACAAACGCGACCGAATTCGGCTCCGCTAAAACGGTGGTTGCTGGGGCACGGTCCAGCAGGTGCGTGGCGGCGTCGCGCAGTTCCGCCCAGTTGAACCGGCCGCTGCCCACAACGACCGCGGTGTCGTGGGGGCGCTCATCGGCCCAGAGCTGAAGTCTGTCCAGGAAAGGCATCCCCGCAATTTTACGGCAGCGTCCGCCCCGGGCAGCAAAAGTGACGTCTATTGTGGGCTTTATGAGTTTCAACGACGGCGCACAGCTTGACCCATCACAGGTAGAGGACAGGCGCGGCAGCGGGATTGGCCGTGGAACCAAGATCGGCGGTGGAATCGGCGGCGGGATCGTGGTGCTTTTGTTGGCACTGTTTGGCATCAATCCGAATATCCTGGGCGACCTTGGGGGCGGCTCCCAACCTCCTGCCGTCCAAAGCGGTACGGGCAGCGGCGGCGTGCAGGAGTGCAAAACCGGAGCCGACGCAGACAAACGGCTTGACTGCCGGATCACCGGCACAGTCAACAGCCTGAACGCCTTCTGGCCCCAGTACCTGGCCCAGTACAACGTGAAGTACTCCAAGCCAGGCACCGTGATCTTCGACCAGGTGACGAGCACGGGATGCGGCCAGGCCACCACGGAGGTTGGTCCCTTTTATTGCCCGGCAGACGTCAAGGCATACTTCGATCCGGGCTTCTTTGACGAGCTGGTCACGCGCTTTGGATCCTCCGGCGGTCCCCTGGCCCAGGAATATGTCGTAGCCCACGAATTCGGCCACCACATCCAGAACATCCTCGGGGACCTCGATCGGGCCCAGCAGGATCCACAGGGACCCCAGTCAGGCGGCGTACGGGTGGAGCTGCAGGCCGACTGCTACGCAGGCCTCTGGGTCCGTTACGCTTCCACCCAGGCGGACCCGGCGACAGGCAAGCCCTTCCTTGATCCCATCACGCAGCAGGATCTGCAGGACGCGTTGTCCGCTGCTTCCGCGGTGGGCGACGACAGGATCCAGAAGGCCGCCACAGGGCGCGTTTCGCCCGAGTCCTGGACCCATGGTTCCAGCGCGCAGCGTCAAAAGTGGTTCTCGCAGGGCTACAGCACCGGCGACATCAACAAGTGCGACACTTTCGGGGTGGCCACACCTTAGGCTGTTCTCCTTAAACGCAGGAAGGGTTCCGGGCGAATTGCCCGGAACCCTTCCTTATGCCCACATCAGTGTGCTGAATTCCTGATCAGATGTTGAAGCCGAGGGCCCTCATCTGGTCTTTGCCGTCGTCGGTGATCCGCTCCGGACCCCAAGGCGGCATCCATACCCAGTTCAGGCGCCAGTCATCGACGATGCCGTCCAAGGACTTGCCAACCTGCTCTTCCAACACATCCGTGAGCGGACAAGCCGCCGTGGTGAGTGTCATGTCGATCAGGAGGGCGCCGTCGTCGTCGGAATACTTCAGGCCGTACAGCAGGCCCAGGTCGACGACGTTGACCCCAAGCTCGGGGTCGATGACGTCCTTGAGCGCTTCCTCGACGTCTTCGAGGCTGGTGCGCGCAGCGTTGATTTCGGTCATAAGGTGATCCTAACTAGGCCTGTGCGGCAGGAGCAACAGCGACGCCGGCACCTGCGGCGTAACGGTCGTAACCCTCTTCTTCGAGTCGGTCGGCGAGCTCCGGGCCGCCTTCTTCGACAACCTTGCCGTCAACGAACACGTGCACGAAGTCCGGCTTGATGTAGCGCAGGATACGGGTGTAGTGCGTGATCAGCAGGGTACCCATGTTGCCCTCTGCATGTGCACGGTTGACACCTTCGGAAACGATCTTCAAGGCATCGACGTCCAGGCCGGAGTCGGTCTCGTCAAGGACAGCGAACTTCGGCTTGAAGAGCTCGAGCTGGAGGATCTCCACGCGCTTCTTCTCGCCGCCCGAGAAGCCCTCGTTGACGTTGCGCTGCGCGAAGTCGGCGTCGATGCGCAGCTGTTCCATGGCAGCCTTGACGTCCTTGGTCCACGTACGAAGCGCAGGAGCCTCGCCGTCGATGGCCGTCTTGGCGGTGCGCAGGAAGTTGGTCATGGTGACGCCGGGAACCTCTACCGGGTACTGCATGGCCAGGAAGACGCCTGCACGGGCACGCTCGTCGACGCTCATCTCCAGGACATCTTCACCGTCCAGGGTGATGCTGCCGCTGGTCACCGCGTAGCGCGGGTGGCCGGCAATGGTGGAGGCGAGGGTGGACTTGCCCGAGCCGTTGGGGCCCATGATCGCGTGGGTCTCGCCGGTCCTGATGGTCAGGCTGACGCCCTTCAGGATCTCCTTGGTGCCCTGCTCCGTCTCGATGCTGACGTGCAGGTCCTTGATCTCAAGAGTAGACATGCTCTTCTTTCTTTCCGTTCGTAAGTCTGGCGGTACTTGGCGCTCAGTAGTTGTTGACAGGAGCGCCGTTCACAACGTTGGTCACGTCCACGTACACGTCGTCGCCATCGATGGTGACGGCGAAAACGGGAACGGGATCGTAGGCAGGCAACTGGAGGGGCTGGCCGCTGCGCAGGTCGAACTGGGAACCGTGTCCCCAGCATTCGATCGCGCAGCCCTCGACCTCTCCTTCGGACAACGAGATGTCAGCGTGCGAGCAGGTGTCTCCGACGGCGTGGATTTCGCCCATCGAGTCCTTCACGATGGCTACGGGGTAGTCATCGATCAGGACGCGCAACGCCTGCTTGACCTTGATGTCATTGGCGTTGCACACCAGTTCGCCCTTGTTGTGATCACTCATGGTTGTCCTGTTGGCCTGTCCTGTTGTCGGTGGACGTTAGTTGTCGGTTGCGGCGAGCTCGCGCTCGACGGCTTCGGTGAGTCGTTCCTCGATCGCGGGAACCTTGATCTTCTGGATGATCTCGTTCAGGAAGCCACGGACTACGAGCCTTCGGGCAACGTCTTCCGGAATACCGCGGGCCATCAGGTAGAACAGGTGCTCGTCGTCGAAACGACCCGTGGCGCTGGCGTGGCCGGCACCTTCGATGAGGCCTGTTTCGATTTCCAGGTTGGGCACGGAGTCGGCCCGGCAGCCATCGGTCAGCACCAGGTTCTGGTTCTTCTCGTAGCTGTCGGTGCCTTCGGCGTTCTTCTGGATGAGGACATCGCCAACCCAGACGGTGTGCGCTCCCTTGCCCTGGAGGGCGCCCTTGTACAGAACGTTGGACACGCAGTTGGGCTGCCCGTGGTCAACGTAGGTGCGGTGCTCAAGGTGCTGGCCGGCGTCGGCGAAGTACAGGCCAAAGAGCTCTACTTCTCCGCCCGGGGCCGCGAAGCGGGCCGTCGGCGTGACGCGGACAAGGTCGCCACCGAGGCTGACCACGATGTGCTTGAACTTGGCATCGCGACCGATCTTCGCCTGCTGCGAAGACGCGTGGACGGAATCGTCGTTCCATTCCTGCAGGGAGACGACGGTAAGGTCCGCGCCATCCTCAAGGATGATCTCGACGTTCTCAGAAACAACGGCGCTACCCTCATGGCCCAGGACCAGGACGGCCTTGGAGAACTTTTCGGCCACTACGACGACGTGCTGGGCGGCGGCGTCCGTGCCGGTGCCCGCAAGGGTCACGGTGATTTCCTGCTCAAGGGACGTCTCCGAGGGAACCGTGATGACGGTGGCTTCCTTGAAGTTGGCCCAGGCGTTCGCGGAGACGCGGTCCTCCGGAATGCCTGCCTGGCCGATGCGCAGGTCGTCGCGACCGACGGTCTCGACCGTGACACCTGCAGGAGCGTTCACTGACACGGACGGTGCAGCACCGGTCAAGGGCTCATTGTGCAGGCCGCGGAGGCGGCGCAGCGGGGTGAAGCGCCAGTCCTCTTCCAGGCCGGTCAGTGCCTTGAAGTCCTCCACGTTGTACGAAGTGAGGCGGCCGGCACGGGAGCTGTCGGGGACGCCAACGCCGCCACCGTGCGAGTGTCCCTTCGCCGAAGCGCCGGCGAGGGGACCGCTGGAGGGCTGTGCCGCCGTCGAGCTGTCAGCGTTGATGGGCGAGAGGTTCTCGCCTTCTTCGGTGAAGCCGTCGATAAAGGGCTGCGCTGAGGGCGCGCCGATGCGTGCCTTTTCAGTAGTGATATCAGTCATTGTTAACCGACGGATCCTTCCATCTGAAGTTCAATCAAGCGGTTGAGCTCGAGGGCGTATTCCATGGGCAGTTCACGGGCGATCGGCTCGATGAAGCCGCGCACGATCATGGCCATTGCCTCGTCCTCCGGCATGCCGCGGGACATCAGATAGAAGAGCTGTTCTTCGCTGACGCGGGAAACGGTTGCCTCGTGGCCCAGTACGACGTCGTCCTCGCGGATGTCGATGTACGGGTAGGTGTCCGAACGCGAGATGGTGTCCACCAGGAGCGCGTCACAACGGACCGTGTTGGCCGAGTGCTTGGCGCCTTCACGGACCTGGACCAGGCCGCGGTACGCTGCACGGCCGCCACCACGGGCCACCGACTTGGAAATGATGGAGCTCTTGGTGTTCGGTGCGATGTGGACCATCTTGGAGCCCGTGTCCTGGTGCTGGCCTTCGCCGGCGAACGCGATGGACAGGGTCTCGCCCTTGGCGTGCTCACCAACGAGGTAGACAGCCGGGTACTTCATGGTGACCTTGGAGCCGATGTTGCCGTCGACCCATTCCATGGTGGCGCCCTCTTCGCAGATGGCGCGCTTGGTGACCAGGTTGTACACGTTGTTGGACCAGTTCTGGATGGTCGTGTAACGGACGCGGGCGCCCTTTTTCACGATGATTTCCACAACTGCCGAGTGCAGCGAGTCCGAGGTGTAGATCGGAGCCGTGCAGCCTTCGATGTAGTGCACGTAGGAGTCTTCGTCCGCAATGATCAGCGTGCGCTCGAACTGGCCCATGTTTTCCGTGTTGATGCGGAAGTAGGCCTGCAGCGGGATGTCCACGTGGACGCCCTTGGGCACGTACACGAACGAGCCACCGGACCAGACGGCCGTGTTCAGGGAAGCGAACTTGTTATCGCCCACGGGGATGACCGTGCCGAAGTACTCCTGGAAGATTTCCGGGTGTTCCTTCAGGGCGGTGTCGGTGTCCAGGAAGATCACGCCCTGGGCTTCAAGGTCCTCGCGGATCTGGTGGTAGACAACCTCTGACTCGTACTGGGCTGCGACACCCGATACCAGGCGGCTGCGCTCAGCTTCCGGGATACCCAGCTTTTCGTAGGTGTTCCGGATGTCCTCGGGAAGGTCTTCCCACGTGGCTGCCTGCTTCTCGGTGGAGCGCACGAAGTACTTGATGTTGTCGAAGTCGATGCCCGAGAGGTCTGCACCCCAGGTGGGCATGGGCTTGCGGTCGAAGTACTTCAGGCCCTTGAGGCGCAGATCGAGCATCCACTCGGGCTCGCTCTTCTTGTCCGAGATGTCACGGACAACCTCCTCGTCGAGGCCACGACGGGCGTTGGCGCCGACGTCGTTCTTGTCGGCCCAGCCGTACTCGTAGTTGCCGATACCGTGCAGCTCGGGATTCTTTTCCAGAATCTCCGAGATCACGGTGCCGTCAGCTACCGCCTTCTCTGCTGTTCCTTCAGCTAATTGACCCGTCATCACGGCCTTTCTTGCTGGTTGTTTGATTCCTGGGACAGGCTCGCGGTCTGCTCTACAGCGCTTGGGAGCGTTGTGGCAGCCGGTCGCCCGGTAGGTATGTGGGTGGTGCAGACATGCCCGCCTTGCGCAAGGGTGGACAGCCGACGGACGTCGACGCCGACCAGGCGGGAAAACATCTTCGTTTCCGTGTCGCAGAACACCGGAAACCGGGCTGCGAGCTGTTGGATCGGGCAATGTCCCTGGCATAGCTGGACACTTGAGAATGCGGCAGGCAAGGGAGCTTTGGCCTCGATGGAATGCGCAGAGGCGACGAAGCCGTCACGGCTGAGTGCCTTGGAAAGAGCCATGGCACGCGCCGTGATGTCCTCCCCCGCCGCGGCAACCTCGGGGGCGTAGCGGGCCTCCAACTCAGCGAACCGTTCTTCGGCGTATTCCTGTACGGCGTCGTCTCCAGCGATTTCCTGGAGTTTCAAAAGGGCCGAAGCAGCAATGTTAAGGTAATCGTCGCCGAGTTTGGACTGGCCCTGTGAGCTGAGGACATAACGGCGGGCGGGACGCCCAGCGCCCGCTCCGGCCTTGGCCACCCGCTTGACCTCGATCACACCGTTCCGCTCCAGATGGTCAAGGTGCCGACGGACGGCTGCGGGGGTGAATCCGAGGAGGTCGCCAAGTTCGGCTGCGCTGACAGGGCCGTTCTCCAGGACGGCGCTAAGGACGCGGTCGCGGGTTCGGTCTTCAGCGTCCCGCAGCGCGGGCGAAGGCACCGAGGCCTCGTTTGCTGCGACATGCCGCTTGGAGGGCATGGAAACTGGAGTGGTCACGGAATACACAACACAATCATGTCGTAATTTGTTTCCGTCCTCCAGTAAGGCAAGACTGACCTTGCCTTGCCGCCTGAATGTGACCGTACTACTTCGCGTAGAATACTTTGGTGCGATCCACCGACTCCCCTGTCCTCACCATAGACGGACTCATTAAGGATGTAGGCCCGTTGGCCTCCCTTGACGGCAAAATGCTCCGGGTAGTCAGCGATCTGTCGCTGGTGGCCGAACGGGGGCGGATTACAGCCCTTCTGGGCGCCAACGGCGCAGGCAAGACCACCACCCTCGAATGTGCCCAGGGCCTCCGGAAGCGCAGCGGAGGGAAGATCACCCTCCTGGGCGAAGATCCGGATACTGCCGGCGCGGAGTTGCGTTCCCGCGTGGGCGTCATGCTCCAGGATGGCGGGCTCCCGCCGTCGGCCCGTCCACTTCCGTTGCTGCGCCACGTGGCCGGCATGTACCGGAACCCGATGGACGTTGACCTCCTGGTGGAGCGACTCGGCATCGACCAGTTCAGCCGCACCAGCGTAAGGCGGCTTTCCGGTGGGCAGAAGCAGCGGCTGGCGCTGGCCGCCGCCTTGGTGGGCAATCCCGAGATCCTGTTCCTGGACGAGCCCAGTGCCGGTCTCGATCCGCAATCGCGCCAGATCGTCTTCGACCTCATCGCAGAATTGCGGGACTCCGGGATGGGCATCGTGCTCACCACCCACCTGATGGACGACGCCGAACGGCTCGCCGATTACGTCTACATCATCGACGCCGGTCATAACGTCGCCGAGGGAACAGTCGGCGAACTCCTGGCTCACAACCATTCCGCGGAGATCACCGACCGGACCCTCTACTTCGATGCGCCCGGCGGCCTCGACTTCAGCGCCGTGCTCCGGGCCGGCTTGGAAATCACCGAGACGCGTTCCGGCAGCTATTCGGTCAGTGGAGCGCTCATCCCGGCCGATCTCGCAACGCTTACCGCCGTGTGGGCCGAACGGAACATCATGCCGGCGTCGCTGCGGCTGGAGGCGCGCAGCCTGGAAGACGTATTCCTGGATATCTCCGGAAGGGACCTTCGATGAGCAAGCTCCTGGCACCCAATGCGGGCCCTGCCTCTCTGCCCCGCCGGATCCTCCAGCAAGGCAAGTACGAGACCGTCACCATGCTTCGGAACGGTGAGCAACTCATCCTCGCCATAGTGTTGCCACTCATGGCGCTCATCGGGCTGGCCGTGACCCCGCTGCTCGATGGGCTGGGGAGTCCGCGCGTAGATATCGCCACGCCCGGGATCCTCGCGTTGTGTGCCATGTCCACGGCATTTACCGGGCAAGGCATCGCGACGGGGTTCGATCGCCGCTACGGGGTGCTGAGGTTCCTCTCCACCACTCCCCTGGGGCGCGGTGGCCTGATCGCGGGGAAAATCCTCGCCGTTCTGGTGGTCCTCCTCCTGCAGGTGGTGGTGGTCGCTGTTGTGGCCGGCCTGCTCGGCTGGCATCCTGAGCCCGCCGGCTGGCTGCCCGGCCTGGCATTGTTGGTGCTGGGCGCGGCCTCCTTTACGGCCTTGGGACTCCTGGTGGCCGGAACCGTCCGACCGGAAGCCACCTTGGCCATCACCAATCTCCTGTGGATCCTGCTCGGAGCACTCGGCGGCATTGTGGTTCCAGCCGAGCGTTTGCCGGTCCTGGCCCAAAATATTGTCCATTTCCTTCCCTCCGGTGCCTTGGGCCAAGCGTTGCGGGACGCCTTCCTCCAGGGCACGGTTGCGTGGCCCGCTGTCTTGGTCCTCCTGCTGTGGACACTGGTAGCAGGTGGCGCGGCCATCCGCTGGTTCAAGTGGAACTGATTACCGACGAGAACTGAGAATTGAGAAACCTGTGAGTACGGCATCGCGCCTTCCCAAGACCGTCCAGCGGTTCACCGCCAAACTCCCTACGGACGTCAACAAGACCATCCGACGTTTAGCCGTCCTCTCACTGATCGGGCAGACGGTCCTTGTGGTGACCGGTGGTGCTGTCCGGTTGACGGCCTCGGGCCTAGGCTGCCCTACATGGCCGCGGTGCACCAACAACTCGCTCGTCAACACCCCGGAAATGGGCATCCACGGATTCATCGAATTCGGCAACCGCTTGCTCACCTTCGTGCTTGCCGCAGTTGCCGTCCTCATGCTGGTGTACCTGTGGAACCTACGCAAGCAGCGGCGCGACCTCTTCCTGCTGGCCCTGGGTCTGCTGGCCAGCATTCCGGCGCAGGCGGTCATCGGCGGTATCACGGTACTTTCAGGCCTTAACCCCTGGGTTGTCGGGCTGCACTTCCTTGTCTCGATGGCGCTGGTGGTTTTCGCAACGCTGCTGGTAAACCGGGCCTACGGGCGCACCGGACGTTTCATGAACCGGACGCTCCATCAGCTGCCGCCTGTTCTGCGTCCGGCAATGCTTGCGGTTGCCGTATTCTCGGCCATCGCTGTGATGCTCGGAGTGGTGGTTACCGGTGCCGGGCCGCACGCGGGGGATGCCGATGCGCCGCGGAACGACCTCGACTGGGACCTCTTTTCCCACATCCACGCCGTTCCGGCCTACCTGATCACCGCCGGATCCCTTTTTGCGGTCTACATGGTCGTCCGGCGCAAGATCACCGGCCCCTTCCGCACGGCCGCATTCCTGATGCTCGGCGTCACTGTGCTGCAGGCGATCATCGGCTTCACCCAGTATTACAACGGCATTCCGGCGCTCCTTGTTGGTGCCCACATGCTGGGAGCGGCCCTGTTGATGAGCGCCTCGACCAACGCCGCGGACCTGGCAAAGGCAAGCCCGGCGGAGTAACCGATCCGGCAGGTTGCCGTCCAGCCAGGTTGGCTAAAGGCCCGACGTCGTCACTCACTTGAGTGCCGGCGTCGGGCCTTTTCGTTGTGGCGCCAAGGAACGGACTCCGGCGCTACCGGTGGGGTGTGAGAGAGGATCCGTCGGGAAGGGGTGGGGTGTGAGAGAGGATCCGTCGGGAAGGGGTGGGAGGTGAGAGAGGATCCGGGGAAGAAAAAAGCCCGGCTCCGGCTCCCAGGTGAGTGCCGGCGTCGGGCCTTAGGCCGGAGGTGTTAGCCGATAAGGGGCGAACCGACGAAGGGGTCAACGGCCAACGCGATGAACAGCAGAGTCAGGTAGCTGATGGAGCCGTGGAAGACCTTCATCGCCCCCTTGTTGGAGACGTCGCCTCCCTGTGCCCGCTTGTAGAGGGCGTGGCTTTCGTACAGGAACCAAGCCCCAGCCGCGACGGCAGCGATGGTGTAGACCCAGCCGGCCCCGCCCACGGGGACCATCAGTAGGGAACACGCCACCATGGCCCACGCGTAGAGGACCACCTGGACGGATACCACCTTTGCTCCGGCAATGGCCCCAAGCATGGGAACCTTGGCGTTCCGGTAGTCCTCGCCGTAGCGCATGGAAAGGGGCCAGTAGTGCGGGGGCGTCCACAGGAAAATGACCATGAACAAGACAATGGCCGGCCATTCGACAGTATTGGTGACCGCGGACCACGCGATCAGGACAGGGAAGCAGCCCGCCGCGCCGCCCCAGACGATGTTCTGGGCCGTGCGGCGCTTCAGGATCATGGTGTAGATGACCACGTAGAAGACGATCGCGCCCAGCCCCAGCCAGGCAGACAACGGGTTGGCGCCGAACCAAAGGATGGCAATGGAGGCGGCGCCAAGGATCCACGCGAAGACGAGGGCCTCGCGGGGGCTCACCTCGCCGGTCACCAGTGGCCTCTTCTCCGTGCGGTGCATCAACTTGTCGATGTCCCGGTCGATGTAGCAGTTGAAGACACCTGCGCTGCCGGCGGCAAAGGCGCCGCCAACGAGGGTCGCCAGGATGAGCCCGATGGAAGGGAAGCCGCGCTGGGCGAAGATCATGGTGGGCAGCGTGCTGACCAGAAGCAGTTCGATGACGCGGGGTTTGGTGAGAGCCAGATACGCCTTGAGCTTGCGGGAGATTCCAATGCTTCCCCGGGCCGGGGACGCGTTGAGGGGCGTATCAGTTGTGCTCACGGCGGCAGTCACTCTGTTCTATGCTCTGGGGTTCTCACAGCGGCGTTGTCCGCGTTCCCGGGACGAAACCGGGGGCACGCCGGCCGCTGGTGGCCTCCGAATATCATACCGTGGCCGCAAGTGGACCAATGTCCGCAAAATACGTCAATGTTTCCGAATCTTCACGCGTTGGTGGCGCCTTGGTGATTCATATAAGCGAATTTCTGTCCAGTTAGTGGGATTTCCTGAGTCCCATGCCACGTTTAGGGCTAAGCTGTGAAACAGATCAGCACACGTCGACACTCCGGGAAACCGTATTCTCGGATTCTCCGTGCGTCTGGATGAGAGATCAACGTTTCAATGGTGAACGGCTGGTAAACACATTGCAGCGGGCGCCATCCTGAGCTTCCTGCGTGCCGTGTAATCAGAACCTGCCGTCAGCACAGAGAGGGGCTCGGTTTTCGTGCCACATTTGGAAGAGCAAGAACTGTCCTGGACCGATCTGGACCAGAAGGCTGTTGACACCATTCGGGTGTTGGCTGCCGACGCTGTGGAGAAGGTCGGGAACGGCCACCCGGGCACGGCCATGAGCCTCGCTCCGGCTGCCTACCTGCTGTTCCAGAAGCTGATGCGCCACGACCCGAAGAACCCTGAGTGGATTGGCCGCGACCGGTTCGTCCTCTCCCCCGGCCACACGTCGCTGACGCTGTACATCCAGCTGTTCCTGTCCGGTTACGGCCTTGAGCTGAAGGACCTCGAGGCCCTCCGTACGTGGGGTTCCCTGACCCCGGGCCACCCGGAGTACAAGCACACCGCCGGTGTTGAAATCACCACCGGCCCCTTGGGCCAGGGCTTGGCTTCGTCGGTTGGCTTCGCCTACTCGCAGCGCCGCCAGCGCGGCCTGTTCGATGCCGATGCGCCCGCCGGCGAGTCGCCGTTCGACCACACCATCTGGGTTATCGCTTCCGACGGCGACCTGCAGGAAGGCGTCACGTCCGAGGCTTCCTCGCTCGCCGGACACCAGGAACTGGGCAACCTCGTTGTTGTGTACGACGAGAACCACATCTCCATCGAAGACGACACCGACATCGCCTTCACCGAAGACGTCTTGAAGCGTTATGAGGCCTACGGTTGGCACACCCAGCGAGTGGACTGGACAAAGACCGGCGAATACGTCGAAGACGTCCAGGAACTCTACTCCGCACTGCTGGCTGCCAAGGCTGAAACCACCAAGCCGTCCATCATCTCGCTGCGGACGATCATCGGTTACCCGGCTCCGAAGAAGCAGAACACCGGCAAGATCCACGGCTCCGCCCTCGGTGCCGAAGAAGTAGCTGCCCTGAAGTCCGTTCTGGGATTCGACCCCGCAAAGTCTTTCCAGGTTGACGAGGAAGTCCTCGCCCACGCCCGCAAGGTCGTTGAGCGCGGCTCCGAAGAACGTGCCGCGTGGCAGACCAAGTTCGAGGCATGGCAGGCCTCCAACCCGGACGGCGCCGCCCTCCTGGAGCGCATCGAAGCCAAGAAGCTTCCGGTTGGCATCGACGCTGCCCTTCCCGTATTCGAGGCCGGCAAGGACGTTTCCACCCGTGCTGCTTCGGGCAAGGTCCTCAACGCCATTGGCCCGGTGCTTCCGGAACTTTGGGGCGGTTCGGCCGACCTGGCCGAGTCCAACAACACCACGATCGAAGGCTCGCCGTCGTTCATCCCGGCTTCGCGCTCCACGGAAGCCTGGAAGGGCAACCCCTACGGTCGCGTGCTGCACTTCGGTATCCGCGAGCACGCTGCCGCCTCGATCGTGAACGGCATCTCGCTGGCCGGACGGACCCGTGCGTTCTCTGGCACGTTCCTGATCTTCTCGGACTACCAGCGCCCGGCGATCCGCCTCGGCGCACTCATGGGTGTCCCCTCGCTGTACGTCTGGACGCACGACTCGATCGGCCTCGGCGAAGACGGCCCGACGCACCAGCCTGTGGAACAGCTCGCTTCCCTGCGCGCCATCCCCGGCCTGGACGTGGTCCGCCCAGGTGACGCAAACGAGGTCTCCGCTGCATGGAAGGCCATGCTCGAGAACCATGAAAACCCGGCCGGTATTGTCCTGACCCGCCAGAACATCCCCACCTACGCCCGCGGTGAAGGTGCAGCCAACGGCGACACCTTCGCCTCCACCGCAGGTGTTGCAAAGGGCGGCTACGTCCTGGCCGAAGCCTCCAAGGACGGCGAAACCGTCGACGCACAGGTCATCCTGATCGGCACCGGCTCCGAAGTCCAGCTCGCTGTCCAGGCCCGCGAGGCACTCCAGGCCGAGGGCATCGCCACCCGCGTGGTGTCCATGCCGTGTGTCGAGTGGTTCAAGAAGCAGGACGAGGCGTACCGCGAATCGGTCCTGCCGGCCTATGTCAAGGCCCGAGTATCCGTCGAAGCCGGCCTTGCGCTTGGTTGGCAGGAATTCGTCGGCGATGCCGGCCGCTCCATCAGCCTCGAGCACTTCGGCGCGTCCGCCGACTACAAGCGCCTGTTCAACGAATTCGGCATCACCGCCGAAGCCGTGGCAGCCGCTGCCAAGGACTCCCTCGCAGACGTCAACGCATAATCGTCTGAGATCCCACCAAGGAGAAAACCAATGACCAGCACTCCCACGCAGCAGCTGTCCGACGCCGGCGTTTCCATCTGGCTCGACGACCTCTCCCGCAACCGCCTGGAGACCGGCACACTGCAGAAGCTCATCGACGAAAAGAACGTCGTCGGCGTAACCACCAACCCGTCGATCTTCCACGCGGCGATCACCGCCGGCACGGACTACGACGCCACCATTGCAGCCAAGGCTGCCGAGGGCGCAACCGTTGAGGAGACGATCTTCGAGATCACCACCACGGACGTCGCCGACGCCTGCGACCTCTTTGCTCCGATCGCCAAGGCCACCAACGGTGTTGACGGCCGCGTCTCCATTGAGGTCGACCCGCGTCTCGCCTGGGACACGGCAGGCACCATCGCCGAAGCCAAGCACCTGTACGCCAAGGTCAACAAGGACAATGTCCACATCAAGATTCCGGCCACGCTCGAAGGCCTGGAGGCGATCACCGCAACGCTTGCAGAGGGTATCAGCGTCAATGTGACCCTGATCTTCTCCCTGCAGCGCTACCGCGCCGTCATCAATGCCTTCCAGAGCGGCCTGGAGCAGGCTAAGGAGAACGGCCACGATCTGTCCAAGATCCATTCGGTTGCTTCCTTCTTTGTCTCCCGCGTGGACACCGAAATCGACAAGCGCCTGGACGCCATCGGTACTGATGAAGCCAAGGCACTGAAGGGCAAGGCAGGCGTAGCCAATGCACGCTTGGCCTACCAGGTTTACGAGGAACTGTTCTCCACCGAACGCTGGAACGTCCTTGCCGAAGCCGGTGCCCTGCCCCAGCGCCCCCTGTGGGCATCAACCGGCGTGAAGGACCCGGCCTACCCGGACACCCTTTACGTCACCGAACTGGTTGCCGCAGGCGTAGTGAACACCATGCCGGAGAAGACTCTTGATGCCACCTTCGACCACGGCGTGGTCACCGGCGACACCATCAGCGGCACGTATGAAGAAGCCAACGGTGTCCTCGACGCCCTCGAGAAGCTCGGCGTTTCCTACAACGACGTCGTGGCCCTCCTCGAGTCCGAGGGCCTGGAGAAGTTCGTGGCCAGCTGGAAGGAACTGCTGGCCGACGTTGAAGGCGCACTTGCTACCGCACGGAAGGCTTCCTAACCAACAATGAGCACAATCAGCTTTGACGCCAGCGGTGCCGCCCAGCAGGCAATCGCCCAGCATATTGACAGCCTGGTCGAAGACAGGATCGCCACGCGGATTTTTGCCAAGGACCACACGTTGTGGGGTCCTGAGGCGGAGTCGGAATCCGCAATCCGCCTCGGCTGGGTGGAGGCTCCTGCAGTCTCCCAGCCGTTGGTGGGCCGGATCTTGGAACTGCGCGATGCACTGCGCGCTGAAGGCGTCACCCACATTGTCCTCTGTGGCATGGGCGGCTCGTCTTTGGCGCCGGAGGTCATTGCCGGCACTGCCGGCGTCGAGCTGACTGTGCTGGACAGCACTGATCCCGAACAGGTCAGTGCCGCCCTTGCCGACCGACTGGCCGAAACGGCAATCGTCGTTTCGTCCAAGTCCGGCTCCACGGTGGAAACGGATTCCCAGCGCCGCGTGTTCGAGAAGGCGTTCAACGACGCCGGCATCGACGCCAAGAGCCGGATCATCATCGTTACCGATCCCGGTTCCCCGCTGGATAAGGCGTCGCGTGAGGCCGGCTACCGGGCCGTATTCAACGCCGACCCGAATGTGGGCGGCCGCTTCTCTGCGCTGACTGCCTTCGGCCTGGTTCCCTGCGGCCTGGCCGGCGTAGACATCCAGGCCTTCCTCGATGAGGCCGAGGAAGCCGGCGAAATCCTCAACGAGGACTCGGCCGACAACATCGGCCTTTCCCTGGGCGTTGCCTTGGGAGGAACCAGCCCCCTGCGCAATAAAATCGTCATCGCCGAGGACGGATCGGGAATCGTCGGCTTCGCTGACTGGGCCGAACAGCTCATTGCCGAATCCACCGGCAAGCTCGGCACAGGTGTGCTGCCCGTGGTCGCGGGTCCGGATTCTCCCGAAGCCCGCGGCGGCGCGGAGGACGTGCTGGTGGTCCGCCTGGTCGGTGCGGACGCCGACGTCGAACTTCGCAAGAATGAGGTGGCGATCGCCGGCGGCTTGGCCACGCAGATGTTCGTCTGGGAATTTGCCACCGCCGTTGCCGGTCGACTGCTGGGCATCAACCCGTTCGACCAGCCTGACGTCGAGGCTGCCAAGGTCGCTGCGCGCGGCCTTCTCGATGCCCGCCCGGAGCCTACGCCAGCTGCCTTCACCGATGGCGCCGTAGAGGTCCGCGGCGGTGAGTGGCTGGGCTCGGCAGACACCGTTACCGACGCCGTGCAGGCCCTGCTCGGTCAACTCGGTTCCGACGGATACCTCAGTGTCCAGGCATACCTGGACCGCATCTCCCATGCCCCGCTCGAAGGTATCCGGGACGAACTCGCAGCAGTCAGCGGGCGTCCGGTGACGTTCGGCTGGGGCCCGCGGTTCCTGCACTCCACCGGGCAGTTCCATAAGGGTGGCCCGGCAATCGGTGTGTTCCTGCAGATCACGGCTGCCGCTTCCACCGACCTGGAGATCCCGGACCGCCCGTTCACGTTCGGCCAGCTCATCGCAGCCCAGGCTTCGGGCGACGCCCAGGTCCTCGAAAGCCACGGCCGCCCTGTCCTGCGCCTGCACCTTACAGACCGGGCAGCAGGCGTGGCCCAGCTCCAGGATGTCGTCGCTGCGTTGGCCGGCCGGTCAAGCGCACTCGAAAGCTAAGGCACAGAACCAAACATGCCAGATACTGAAAACGGCAGGAAGAACTCCGGCCTGCGGAATCCGTTGCGTGATCCGCGGGACCGGCGCCTGAACCGTATTGCCGGGCCGTCGTCGTTGGTGTTCTTCGGAGTCACTGGCGACCTCGCCCGAAAGAAATTGATGCCGGCGGTCTACGACTTGGCGAACCGCGGCCTGCTGCCTCCCAGCTTTGCATTGGTGGGCTTTGGCCGCCGCGATTGGGATAATGCAGACTTCGCGGCCGAGGTCCGGGAAAATGTGAAAGCCCATGCGCGGACGAAGTTCGACGAAGCGGTGTGGGAACAGCTGGCCTCCGGCATCCGGTTCGTCCAGGGCGAGTTCGACGACGACGACGCTTTCGAGCGTCTCGGAGACGTGCTTGAAGAGCTGGACCAGACGCGTGGTACGCGAGGCAACCACGGGTTCTACCTGTCCATCCCGCCCAAGGCGTTCGAGCAGGTCTGCCGTCAGCTGTCCAAGCACGGGCTCGCCCAGGCCAAACCGGGCCAGTGGCGCCGTGTGGTCATCGAAAAACCGTTCGGCCACGACCTCGAGTCGGCACGGCAGCTGAACGATATCGTGGAGTCCGTGTTCCCGCCGGATGCGGTGTTCCGGATTGACCACTACCTCGGCAAGGAAACGGTCCAGAACATCCTGGCGCTGCGTTTCGCGAACCAGCTCTTCGAACCCTTGTGGAACGCCAACTACGTTGACCACGTGCAGATCACCATGGCCGAGGACATCGGCACCGGCGGGCGTGCGGGGTACTACGACGGCGTGGGTGCAGCCCGGGACGTGATCCAGAACCACCTCCTCCAGTTGCTCGCGCTGACGGCGATGGAAGAACCGATCTCGTTCAACGCCGATGATCTTCGGGCGGAGAAGGAGAAGGTCCTCGCCGCCGTCAAGCTCCCGGAGGACCTCTCGACGCATTCTGCCCGTGGCCAGTTCACCGGCGGATGGCAGGGTGGCGAAGAAGTCCTCGGTTACTTGGACGAGGAAGGTATCCCCGCCGACAGCAAGACGGAGACGTACGCAGCCATCCGCGTGGACATCAACACCCGCCGCTGGGCCGGTGTTCCGTTCTACCTCCGGGCGGGCAAGCGTTTGGGCCGCCGCGTCACGGAGATCGCCGTGGTGTTCAAGCGTGCACCCAACCTGCTGTTCCGTGACCACGGTGAGGACGACTTCGGCCAGAACGCCGTGGTGATCCGGGTCCAGCCCGACGAAGGTGCCACGATCCGGTTCGGTTCCAAGGTTCCGGGCACGCAGATGGAAGTACGCGACGTCACCATGGACTTCGGGTACGGGCACTCGTTCACTGAATCGTCCCCGGAGGCGTACGAGCGACTGATCCTGGATGTGCTGCTGGGTGAGCCGCCGTTGTTCCCGCGACATCAGGAAGTGGAGCTGTCCTGGAAGATCCTCGATCCCTTCGAGGAATACTGGGCCGGTTTGGACGAACAACCGCAACCGTATGCTCCGGGCAGTTGGGGACCGGCTTCCGCCGATGAGCTCCTGGCCCGTGACGGACGAACCTGGAGAAGGCCATGATCGTAGATCTTCCCGATACCACCACGTCAAAGATTTCCAAGAAGATCACCTCCTTGCGAGAGCAGGGTGGCGTGATCGCGCTGGGCCGGGTATTGACCCTGGTGGTCGTGACCAAGTCAGGGCAGGAAGAGGAAGCCATCGAGGCCGCCAACGAGGCCAGCCGGGAACACCCGTGCCGGATCATCGTTCTGGCCGACGCCGGCGCCGAAAAGCCGGACCGGCTGGATGCCCAGATCCGCGTTGGCGGAGATGCCGGCGCCTCGGAGGTCATCGTCCTGCGGGGCTACGGACACATGGCCCACGAAAGCGAGTCGTTGGTAGCGGCGCTGCTGCTGCCTGACGCCCCCATTGTGGCGTGGTGGCCGCATGGTGCCCCTGAGAGTGCATGTGATACCTCCATTGGAGCCATCGCGCACCGCCGCATCACAGATTCCGCCAACGAACCGGATCCCGCCCAGGCGTTGGAGAACATCCGTCGGACCTACAAGGCCGGAGACACCGACCTCGCCTGGACACGCCTGACCAACTGGCGCATCCAACTCGCCGCAGTCCTGGACCAGGTGGACGGTGACCCGGTCTCCGCGATAGCGGTGGAAGGTGCCTCGGACTCCCCCAGCACGCTGTTGCTTGCCGCTTGGCTTACGTTGGCACTGCAGGCACCGGTGACGATCGTCGCTGATCCTGCCGGGACCGGCATCCGCCGTGTTCGGCTGACGCGGGCCAGCGGGGACGTCCAGTTGTTCCGCCCGGGCCTGTCGGTGGCGGAGCTGACCCAGCCGGGCCAGCCCGCGCAGCGGATCACGCTCCCGCGGCGTAGCCTCAAGGACTGCCTTGCAGAAGAGCTCCGCCGGCTTGACCCGGACGAAGTCTTCGGAGAAGTGATTACGATGGGACTGCCACTTACCAGCCAAAGGAGAGTCCAGACCAGTGCGCGCTGAGCCAAGAGTAAGCATCCATCCCGACTCCAAGGTTTTGATGGCGGCTATTGCCGCCCGACTCATCACCAAGCTCGTGGATGTCCAGGACAAGCACGGTGAAGCCACAGTGGTCCTCACCGGCGGAACAGTGGGCATTGGAACGCTGAAGGCGGTGGCGGAGTCTGCGGCTGCACCCGCAGTTGACTGGTCCAGGGTGAACTTCTGGTGGGGCGACGAGCGCTTTGTTGCTTCCGACAGCGAGGACCGCAACACCAAGCAGGCGCACGAGGCGCTCCTGGCCCACTTCCCGGTGGATCCTGCCCGCGTCCATCAGCCGGGTTCCACGGATGAGTTCGGTTCAGCAGAAGAAGCCGCTGCCGACTACGCGGCCCAGTTGCTTGCAGCCGCCGAGGCTGAGCATGCCGCTGACACCTCGGACGACCGACCCGAGGAGCCGGCTAACCTGCCCCGTTTCGATGTCCTGTTGCTCGGCGTCGGGCCGGACGCTCACGTAGCGTCGCTCTTTCCCGAGCAGGCAGCCATCAGGGAAAAGGACCGCACGGTAGTGGGCGTTGAAAACTCCCCCAAGCCGCCGCCGTCGAGAATTTCCCTGACCTTGCCGGCCATCAACACGGCGCAGGAAATCTGGATGGTCGTCGCGGGCGAGGACAAGGCCGGAGCAGTTGGCCTTGCGCTAGCAGGCGCCAACCCCGTCCAGGTTCCGGCAGCCGGCCCGATCGGCCGTTCACGGACGTTGTGGCTTATCGACGAGAACGCAGCTTCACGCGTCCCCCAGCAGCTGGTCCGGAAGGATCCCGCGGGCGCGTAGCCTCTCCAACGCTCCAGCCAGGACTACTTCAGCGTCCTGGCTGGAGCGCCTTTCTTTAACGTAATCCAGATGAGACTTGAAGATTTCGTCGTCGGGCCGGGCGGCGGCGGGATGCAGTGGATCCCGCGACGCCGGCAATCCACACTTGGGGCAATCCCAGGTCACGGGTATCTGCTCGTCAGGCAGCTTAAGGAAAACAAGCCGCGTTTCGTGTCCCTTTGAGCACAAATAGGGCACACGGATACGCGGCAACTGTTCGCCATCACTGTGATCGCTTTGATTTCGCGGCGTTGACCCGAGGGCCACCCCCACGCGGGTGCCGCGGTAACCGGGCGTGCCATGAACCATTTCGAACCCCCTGGCGGATTGGTGTTCGGTCGAACGGATCGTGGGCCTGTCGGCCGACACCGTCATTCTAATGCCAGACGCCCGACGGCGGCACCAAACTTTGGTGCCGCCGTCGAGGTGGTGTGGGTGGATACTTTCCGAGGGTGCTTAGGAGTCCCCTCCGGAGGTGAACCGCATGATGAGCCCGAGTCCAATAATGACCACGCCCCAAGTGACTCCCAGAATAATGGTGAACCGGTTCAGGTTGCGTTCCGCTACACCGGAGGAGCTCAATCCGGAGCTCATGCCTCCGCCGAACATGTCCGACAGGCCACCACCGCGGCCCTTATGCAGGAGAATGAGCAGAGTCAGCAGGAGGCTGGTGATGCCCAGCAGGATCTGCAGGATGACTTGAAGAACGTCCACGACGGCCTTTCGAAGAAGCGGAAAACGGGAGCCGGACTAGTCGGTGACGAGGTGGCTCTCGAACCTGACAATGTTAGCAAATTCGGCCGGGTCCAAGCTGGCGCCACCCACAAGGAGGCCATCCACGTCCGGTTCTGCCAGAATTGCGGCAGCGTTGTTGGCCTTTACCGAGCCGCCGTAGAGAAGGCGCGTCTTGGCAGCGACATCGGCGTCGAAGAGCTCCGCCAACTCGGCGCGGATTGCTGCACACATCTCTTGCGCATCCTCCGGTCCGGCGACTTCTCCCGTGCCAATGGCCCACACGGGCTCATAGGCCACCACGAGTTCGGCCGCCTGCTCTGCCGTGAGTCCTTCCACGTCTGCCCGCAGCTGGGACAGGGTGTGCTCCACGTGCGTTCCGGCCTGGCGGACTTCAAGCCCTTCGCCAACGCAGAGCACCGGAGTGACACCGTGCCGGAAGGCGGCTTTCACTTTGGCGTTGAGGACGTCGTCCGACTCGTTGTGGATGGTGCGGCGTTCACTGTGGCCAACCAGCACGTACGAGCAGCCAAGCTTGTTCAGGAATTGGCCTGAGATGTCGCCCGTGTAGGCGCCGGAGTCGAATTGGGACAGGTCCTGGCCGCCATAGACGACTTCCAGATCGTCGCCCTGCACCAAAGTCTGGACGCCGCGGAGGTCGGTAAACGGCGGGAACACCGCTACCTCCACGCGCTTGTAGTCGTGCTTGGCATCGGAGAGGGTCCAAGCAAGCTTCTGCAGCAGGGTGATGCCCTGGACGTGGTCCATGTTCATCTTCCAGTTGCCGGCGATGAAAGGCTTGCGGACAAAGTTGCCGTTGGCGGAGGTAGTCACGTGAACTCCAATGAGTGCTTGAAAATGGTGAAAGCCGGCGGGACGCGATGACGCCCCGCCGGCCGTTTGCTGAACTTAGCGGTCCAGGACGCTGAGTCCGGGAAGGTCCTTGCCTTCCAAGTACTCAAGGCTCGCCCCACCACCGGTGGAAATGTGGCCGAACTGCGAATCCTCGAAACCGAGGGTGCGGACAGCTGCTGCGGAATCGCCGCCACCGACCACCGTGAACGCCACGGTGTCCGTCAAAGCCTGTGCAATGGCCTTGGTGCCCGCCGCGAAGGCCGGGAACTCGAAGACACCCATGGGGCCGTTCCAGAACACGGTCTTGGCGCCTTCAATCTGGGCCGCGAACGCCGAAGCGGTTTCCGGTCCGATATCCAGGCCAATACCTGAAGCTCCGAACGAGCTTTCTTCGATCGCGTCGGCCTTGACCACCTCGTGGTCAGCGTCGGCAGCGAAACGGCTGGCCACAACAACGTCCGTGGGGATGACGAATGCGGTACCGGCGTCCGCGGCACGCTTGAGGTAGTCCTGCACCACGGGAATTTGGTCTTCCTCGAGGAGGCTACCGGCGACCTTATGGCCGGCAGCGGCCAGGAAGGTGAACAGCATGCCGCCACCGACCAGGATCGTGTCCGCCTTGCCGAGCAGGTTGTCGATAACCGCGAGCTTGTCAGAGACCTTGGAACCACCCAGGACCACCACGTAGGGCCGCTGGGTGTCCGTGGTGAGCTTCCGGAGGACTTCAACTTCCGTGTGGACGAGGTCCCCAAGGTAGGACGGCAGACGCGTGGCTACGTCATAGACGCTGGCGTGCTTGCGGTGGACCGCACCGAAAGCATCGTCCACGAAAGCGCCGTTCCCGCCCGTCAGGGATACGAGCTCATCAGCGAAGGCGCCGCGCTCGGCGTCGTCCTTGCTGGTTTCGCGGGGGTCGAAGCGGACGTTCTCCAGGACGAGCACTTCGCCGTCCTGAAGTCCGGCCGCAAGTTCCTTGGCGGAGTCGCCAACGGTGTCGGTGGCCAGGGAGACCTTGAAGTCCGCAAGTTCCGCGAGGCGGGCAGCAGCGGGCTTCAGGGAGTACTTCTCCTCGGGCGCGCCCTTGGGGCGGCCGAGGTGGGCGGTTACGAGCACGCGGGCACCGGCGTCCGAGAGCTTCTTAATGACCGGGAGGGAGGCCTTGATGCGGCCGTCGTCGGTCACTGTAGAGCCGTCGAGCGGCACATTCAGGTCACTTCGAACCAGAATGTACCGCCCGCGGACACCTTCAGCGATGAGTTCGTTGAGGGTGTGAGATGTCATGTGTCTACCCTAGCCCAGCTTGGATGCAACGAGCTCCGTGAGGTCGACGAGGCGGTTGGAGTAGCCCCATTCGTTGTCATACCAGGAAACAACCTTGACCTGGTTTCCGATGACCTTGGTGAGGCCGGAGTCGAAGATGGACGAGGCAGGATCTCCAACGATGTCCGAGGATACGATCGGGGCGTCGGTGTAGGTCAGGATGCCGGCCCACTGCTCGGACTCGGAAGCAGCCTTGATCGCGGCGTTGACCTCGTCGACGGTAACTTCGCGGGAAACGGTGACCGTGAGGTCAGTGGCCGAGCCGGTGGGAACCGGAACGCGGATGGCGTAGCCGTCAAGCTTGCCCTTGAGCTCGGGGAGCACCAGTCCGATGGCCTTGGCGGCACCCGTGGAGGTCGGCACCATGTTGATGGCAGCGGCCCGGGCGCGGCGCAGGTCGCCGTGGGGACCGTCCTGCAGGTTCTGGTCTGCCGTGTAGGCGTGAACCGTGGTCATGAGACCGCGCTCGATGCCGAAGGCGTCGTTGACTACCTTGGCCAGCGGGCCGAGGCAGTTGGTGGTGCAGGACGCGTTGGAAATGATGTTGTGCTCTGCGGGATCGTACTGGGAGTCGTTGACGCCCATCACGATGGTGATATCTTCGTCGCTGGCGGGAGCGGAGATCAGGACCTTCTTGGCGCCCGCTTCGATGTGCTTCTTGGCTGCTGCGGCCTTGGTGAAGAAACCGGTGGATTCAATGACGATGTCAACGCCGAGGTCTGCCCACGGAAGGTTGGCGGGGTCACGCTCGGCAAGGACCTTGATGGACTTTCCGTCAACGACGATATTGCCGTCGACAACTTCCACGGACTGGGTCAGGCGTCCGCCGACGGAGTCGTACTTCAGGAGGTGGGCCAGGGTTTCGGGGCTGGTGAGGTCGTTGACTGCGACGATCTCAAGGTCTGCGCCCTGGGCAAGCGCTGCGCGGAAGTAGTTGCGTCCGATGCGGCCGAAGCCGTTGATGCCAATACGGGTGGTCACTGTTTGTCAATCTCCTTGGTGCTCTTGCAAGCACGCCTCGTGAGTCGGATTTTTGAGGTCCAACCAACAGACCCCGCACGTCATTGGGCAGAGGTGATTATCAGATCGGAGGGCGACCAGCCACGTTGCTGAAGGCTAACCGCCTTCCGTGATCCATCTTACGTTTAACCAAGCCTGCCCCCGCAACTGCGAGGGCAGGCTTTTCAGCATTTGGTCCTAATTCACTAAAAAAGTGACTTTTGTTACACCGGCGTGAACAGGTTCCAACCGACTAGAGGACGATGAGGCCCGTGGCGTTCGCGCGTGCTGCTTCGAAGCGCTTGGCTACATCTGCCCAGTTGGCAATGTTCCAGAAAGCCTTGACGTAGTCGGCCTTGACGTTGACGTAGTCCAGGTAGAAGGCGTGCTCCCACATGTCGAGCATGAGCAGCGGGGTGGTGCCGACAGCGACGTTGCCCTGCTGATCGTAGAGCTGCTCGATGACGAGGTTTCCACCAATCGGCTCGTAGGCAAGGAAGGCCCAGCCGGAGCCCTGCAGGCCCAGGGCTGCGGCGCTGAACTGTGCACGGAACGCGTCGAAGGAACCGAAAGCGTCATCGATGGCCGCTGCGAGTTCGCCTTCAGGCTTGTCGCCGCCGTCCGGGGAGATGTTGTTCCAGAACACGGAGTGGTTGATGTGGCCGCCGGTGTGGAACGCGAGGTCCTTGGAGAGGCGGTTGATGTTGGCGAAGTCACCCTTGTCGCGTGCTTCCGCCAGCTGGGCAAGCGCGTTGTTGGCGCCGGCTACGTAGGCGGCGTGGTGCTTGCTGTGGTGCAGCTCCATGATTTTCGCCGAAATGTGCGGCTCGAGTGCTGCGTAGTCGTAGCCGAGCTCGGGCAGAACGTACTCTGTCACGAAATCCTCCAATGTCATGGACCGAAGTCCGGGTTGGTAACTCGTTCTGTTCATCCGGCCGGCTTGGCGGCCGGAAATCCTTGGCGGTGGACAACTTTCCGCCTCCACGGGGAACAACCCGTGCCGGCATCGCAGTATTTCCTCCGCACCCTGTTGATTCTATGGGCGGAATTACTCGTCCATCATTTCGGGAGTCACATTTGCTTCAGTACCCGGAATTCCAAGGTCCAAAGCACGTTTGTCGGCCATGGCCAGCAGGCGGCGAATGCGTCCGGCAATGGCGTCCTTGGTCATGGGCGGGTCAGCCAGCCGTCCGAGCTCGTCCAGGCTGGCCTGTTTGTGGGCTACCCGGAGTTCGCCGGCGTACTTCAAGTGGTCCGGGACGTCGTCACCGAGGATTTCCAAAGCGCGGTCCACCCTGGCCCCGGCTGCCACTGCTGCCTGTGCGGAGCGGCGAAGGTTGGCGTCGTCGAAGTTCGCCAGCCTGTTGGCCGTGGCTCGGACTTCCTTGCGCATGCGGCGCTCTTCCCAAACCATCAGGGCATCGTGGGCGCCCATGCGGGTCAGCAATGCCGCGATCGTGTCACCGTCACGAATGACCACACGGTCCACGCCACGCACTTCCCGGGCCTTTGCCTGGATACCCAGCCGGCGGGCTGCGCCAACGAGGGCCAGGGCTGACTCCGGCCCCGGACACGTGACCTCGAGCGACGATGACCGCCCCGGTTCGGTGAGCGATCCGTGGGCCAGGAAGGCGCCCCGCCACACGGCCTCGGCATCGGCGGCCGAGCCGTTGACCACCACCGAGGGAAGGCCCCGCACAGGCCGTCCCCTGCCGTCCAGCAAGCCGGTTTGCCGGGCCAGCGCTTCGCCGTCACGAACCACCCTGACCACGTACCGGCTGCCGCGGCGCAGTCCCCCGCCCGAGACCACGATGATTTCGCTTTGGTGTCCGTAGACCTCTGCTATGGCGGCACGCAGCCTGCGGGCAGTGGAGGCCAGGTCCACTTCGGCCTCGATGACAATGCGCCCGGAGATGATGTGCAAGCCGCCGGCGAAACGGAGCATCGCCGATACTTCGGCCTTGCGGACTGAGGACTTCTTGATGTCCAGCCGGGACAGTTCGTCCTTGACCGACGCGGTAAGTGCCATCGAGTATGTGTTCCTAACTGTTCCCGAAAATATCGTGGTACGCCGCTGCCAACAACAACGGATCATGGACCGGGCGGCGTCTCGACGCCCCTACTCTACCCAACACCACTTCCGCGCCGATCATCCCGGCAGCCTTCTCGAATGCTTTGAGGTCCTGGACGGCAGCCGGGTCCGCAAGGACAACGTCCACGCTGAATTCGGGCGCGTAGCGGCGCAGGACGTCAAGGTGGTCCGCGGCGGTCATCCCGGACGTTTCCTTGGTCTCGACATCCAGGTTCATGGTGAGGCAGCGTTTGGCTGTGGTTTCACCTAAGGCTTGCCGGAGTTCGGGCAGCAGCAGGTGCGGGAGTACTGACGTGTACCAGGAGCCGGGGCCCAGGATCACCCAGTCTGCAAGTTCGATGGCAGTGAGCGCCTCGGTGCAAGCCGGTGCGTCTTCGGGAAGAAGGCGCACTTCTTCGAGTTTGCCGGCCACTGCACACTTGGCTTGTCCGCGCACCGTCTGCAGTTCGTGCAGGCCGCCGGGCAGTTCCACGCGTGCCTGGCCTTCGATGGTCAGGGGGACGCTGGACATGGGCAGCACCTGGCCCCGTGCCCCCAGCAGCGCCCCGGCCCACTTCAAGCCCGCGACGGTATCCCCCAGCAGCTCCCAGAGCGTGACGATGAGCAGGTTGCCCATGGCGTGATGGTCCAATGACCCGCCTTTGGCGCTGCCGGCGTTGAATCGGTGCTGCATGACATCCCGCCAGGTCCTGCCCCAGTCGGTGTCGTCACACAGGGCGCTCAGGGCCATCCGCAAATCACCCGGCGGCAGGACGCCGTACTCGTCGCGCAGGCGCCCGGAAGAACCGCCGTCGTCCGCTACCGTCACGATCGCCGTGAGTTCGGAGGTCAGGAGGCGGAGGGCCGAGAGCGAAGCGGCCAAGCCGTGTCCCCCGCCCAACGCCACGACGGACGGACTCTTGTTTTGCTGGCTGCCCGGGACGCCTTTGGGGGGTATGAGGGGCAGCGGGCCGGTCAGGACCCCCATTACTCGCGCCCCAGGTCGCGGTGCGTGGTGGTGACAGTGACACGCGGATATTGGGCCAGCCGTTTGGAAAGTTCGACGGCGACAGCCACCGAGCGGTGCTTGCCGCCCGTGCAGCCCACGGCGAGCGTTGCGTAGTGCTTGTTTTCCTGGCGGTAGCCATCCAAAACAGGTTCCAGGGCGCTGACGTAGCGATCCACGAACTCGTGCACCCCGTCCGCTGCCAGGACGTAGTCGCTGACGTCCTGGTCCAAGCCCGTATGCGGGCGGAGGTTGGGTACCCAGTGCGGGTTGGGTATGAAGCGGGCGTCCGCAACGAAGTTCGCGTCCACGGGCAGTCCGTACTTGAAGCCGAAGCTCATGACGTTCAGGCGCAAGGTCACTGGGCCGGTATCACTGAAGAGTTCAGTGATTGCGGTGGCCAACCCATGGACGTTGTAATCGGTGGTATCCAGCACAACGTCCGCATGCTCGCGGAGTTCACGGAGGACTTCGCGTTCAATTCCGATGCCATCCAGGATGCGGCCGCCCCCTTGGAGGGGATGCGGACGCCGGCCCTGCTCGAAGCGGCGGACCAGGACGTCGTCGCTGGCATCCAGGAACAAAACGCGGAACGTGATGCCGGTGGCGCTCAGCGCCCCAAGCGCAGTCTGGATGTCGGTGAACAGGTCCTTGCTGCGAACGTCCACCACCACTGCGAGTTTGGGAATCGACTTTGGCGCGTGCGACACGATCTCGGCCAGTGTGCCAAGCATCTGCGGCGGAAGGTTGTCCACCACATACCAGCCGTGGTCTTCCAGGGCATCCGATGCCGTGCTTCGGCCGGCCCCCGACATGCCGGTCACCACCAGCAGCTCGGCTTCCGGCGGCTTGACGGGCGTCATGCCGTCCTGCTCCGGGCCGGAACCTGCCGTTGCCTCGTCCATCAGTAGTCCCCGTTTCCTCGGAAGTCGTGTGTCGCAGTAGCACCGGCCAAAGTCCGGCACGCAGGAGCCGTGGCATCCTGCGTGGATCCTGCCAACGGTCAAGTTCTTACCCTAGCTAAGATTCAAGGATTTCGCCGGTAGTCATGTTGATGGCCGGGGAGCCCTCACCTGCGTCTTCACCGGATCCCAGGTGTTGTACCACAGCTGCTGCGAGGGCCGGACCGATGCCCTTGGCCGAGGTGAGTTCCTCTACCGTTGCAGCCTTGATTTTCTTGAGGGATCCAAAGTGGGCCACAAGCGCCTTCCGCTTGGCCTCGCCAAGGCCCGGAACGCCGTCGAGGGCGGATACCGTCATGGCCTTGCCGCGCTTCTGCCTGTGGAAGGTGATGGCGAAGCGGTGTGCCTCGTCTCGGATCCGCTGCAGCAGGTACAGCCCCTGTGAGGTGCGGGGAAGAATCACGGGGAAATCGCTGTCAGGGAGCCAGACTTCCTCCAGCCGCTTGGCCAACCCCACCACGTAGACATCCTCGATTCCCAGTTCCGCCAAGGCACGGGCCGCAGCGTTGACCTGCGGCTGGCCGCCGTCCACCACCACCAGGTTGGGCGGGTAGGCGAACTTGGCCTTGGGTGCCGGCGCCGTTGGGTCCGACGGCGGTTCTTCCGTTCCGGCCTTTGGCTTGGCTTGGAGCGGGTTCACTACTTCCCCGGAGACGGGGACCTGTGCGGCTTTGTCGTTCAAATAGTGCCTGAACCTGCGCGTGAGGACGTCGTGCATGGCGGCAGTATCGTCCGCCGCAGCCGGGCCGGTAATCGAAAATTTGCGGTAGTCGGATTTCTTGGGCAGGCCGTCTTCGACCACCACCATCGAGGCCACCACATTGGTGCCTTGGACATGTGAAATATCGAAACACTCAATGCGAAGCAAGGGCACCGGCAGTTCCAGGGCTTCCTGCAACTCCTGCAGGGCCAGTGAACGCACGGTGATGTCACCTGCGCGCCGGGTCTTGTGCAGCTTCAGTGCCTGCTCTGCGTTCTCCCTGACTGTCGACATCAGGGCGGCCTTGTCACCCCTTTGCGGCACGCGGATATCCACCTTGGCGCCGCGCAGGCCCCCGAGCCATTCCGCAAGCTCTTCCTGGTTGCTGGGTACTTCCGGGACCAGCACCTCACGGGGAATGCGGCCCTGCACCTCGCTGTCCTCGCCATAGACCTGTTGAAGCAAATGTTCGATCAGCTCCGGCGTGGTGGCGTCCTCCACCTTTTCCACCACCCAGCCCCGCTGGCCCCGGACACGGCCGCCACGCACATGGAATACCTGGACGGATGCTTCCAGCTCGTCGTCATGCAGGGCAAAGATATCGGCGTCGGTGTCTTCGGCGAGGACCACGGCGTTCCGCTCGAAGACTTTTCGCAGCGCGATGATGTCATCGCGGAGTCCGGCGGCGCGTTCATAGTCCAGTTCCGCTACCGCCGCGGCCATGTCCTTTTCCAACCTGTTGATGAAGCGCTTGGCCTCACCGCCCATGAAGGAACAGAAATCCTCCGCCAGCAGCCGGTGCTCATCCGGGGTGACGCGGCCAACGCACGGCGCCGAGCATTTGTCGATGTAGCCAAGGAGGCACGGCCGCCCGCTTGCCTGGGCGCGCTTGAAGACGCCGGCGCTGCAACTGCGCACGGGAAAAACGCGGAGGAGCGTGTCCATGGTCTCCCGGATGGCGCCTGCCGTGTAAGGGCCAAAGTAGCGCGTGCCTTTTTTCCGCTCCCCGCGCATGACCTGGACGCGAGGGAACTTCTCCCCCATGGTGACGGCAAGATAGGGATACGTTTTGTCGTCGCGGAAAACCACGTTGAACCGCGGTTTGAATTCCTTGATCCAGGTGTATTCCAGCTGCAGCGACTCCAATTCGCTGCCTACGACCGTCCATTCCACGCTGCTGGCCGCGTGGACCATGGCGTGTGTTTTCGGCAGCAGGCCTGCCGGGTTGGCGAAGTAGGAGTTAAGGCGGGAACGGAGGTTCTTTGCCTTGCCCACGTAGATGACCCGGCCATGGGGGTCGCGGAAACGGTAGACCCCGGGAGTAGTGGGTATTTCACCCGTTTTGGGGCGGTAACTTGCTGGATGTGCCACTGTTCCAGTCTAGTAAACGGGACCGACACTCTTTGCCATCCGGTCGGGTTCCCGGCTACTCGGCCACCTTGCTCTGGTTGTAGCTCGTGGAACGCTCCTGGCCGCTCAACGCGGCGATGGCGTCCATGATCCGGTCCGTTACCTCGCGCCGCGCCGGCAGCGAATGATCGGGACCGGTCTTGTCGAAATACAAGGGCTCGCCAACCTTCATGGTGAAGTGCTGTGGACGGACCGCGTTTTTGTCGGCGGGCTGGAGCTTCTCGGTACCGATCAGGCCAACCGGAATGACCGGCGCCCCGGTAGTCAGGGCCAGCCAGCCTACGCCCGTCCTCCCCCGGTAAAGGATGCCATCGCGCGATCGCGTTCCCTCCGGGTAAATGCCGATGCCCTTTCCCGCCTCAAGGATGTCCAGCAAGGTCTTCAGGGCCTGGACGCTTGCTGCCTGTTCGCCACGTTCCACCGGTATGGAACCGACGGCCTCGAAGAACGACTTCATGACGGCGCCCTTGACACCTTTGGTGGTGAAATATTCGGCCTTGGCAAAGAATGCCACCGGACGGGGCATGAGGGCCTGGACAATTACGCTGTCCAGGAAAGAGAGGTGGTTGGGGGCAACAATGAACGGCCCCTCTTTGGGAACATTTTCCAAACCGATGACCGTTGGCCGGCAGGTAGTGGAAATCAGTCCACGGGTAGTCCACCGGATCGCATCAAAGACTGCCATCGTTATGTACCTCGCTCAGGGCCGCCGTACTGACAGCGTCAAGTTCTTCAATTTTTTCCTGGAGCTCAAGCGTCGTGTCCACCACGTTCACGGCGCCGGCCTCCTTAAGCTCTCCGTCCGGCGCGAAGCCCCAACTGACGCCGATGCAGTCAAGGCCGTTGGCCATGGCTCCCGCGACATCCTGGTGCCTGTCCCCCACCATGACGGCGCGCCGGGAGTGCAGGCCAGCCAGGGCGGCACCGACGATCCCGGCCTTTCCGGGGGCAGTGTTGGCTCCCAAGGATTCATCGTCGGCAGCTCCGTGGATGCCTGCGAAGAAGTGGTCTATCCCATGGTGTTCCAGCACCAGGCGGGCAATGCCCTGGGGTTTTTGCGTAGCTACGGCCACTGGGCGGCCGGACTCCGTGAAAAGTTGCAGGAGTTCAAGGATGCCCGGATACAACTTGCTCCTGGCAATACCGGTCTCCTTGTAATGCCTCCGGTAGCGCTCAATGGTTTCATCCACCAACGTGGCGGGCACCTCGGCCAGATGGAGCAAGGAGTCACTGAGCTTGGGACCCACCATGGAGTTCAGGATGGCTTGTTCAGGAACCGGAAGGCCCATTTCGCGGAGGGCTGCGGAAATGCCGCCTGTGATACCGCCGGCTGGATCGACGAGGGTGCCGTCCAGATCGAATATTACGGGCACCTTTGTTTGAGTCACCGGGTTAGTTTCCCACAAGTAGCGGCATGCCTGAAACTCGCATGCCGCTACGGGAATACTTCTGCTGTAGTGAACCCCGCCTAACCGAGAATCTCGGCCAGGAACTTTGCTGTGTGGCTCTCCGTGGACTTCGCTACCTGCTCGGGAGTGCCTGTGGCCACGATCCGGCCGCCACCCGAACCGCCGTTCGGGCCGAGGTCCACGATCCAGTCCGCCGACTTGATGACATCGAGATTGTGTTCGATGGTGATGACGGTGTTGCCCTTGTCCACCAGGCCCTGAAGCACCATCAGCAACTTCCGGATGTCCTCGAAGTGCAGGCCGGTGGTCGGCTCGTCGAGCACGTAGATGCTGCGGCCGTTGGAACGCTTCTGGAGTTCAGCGGCAAGCTTGACGCGCTGCGCCTCGCCACCGGAAAGCGTTGTGGCCGGCTGCCCCAGGCGTACGTAGCCCAGGCCCACATCCACCAGGGTTTTCAAGTGCCTGGCGATCGGCGTGAAGGCAGCGAAGAAATCCGCGGCCTCCTCGATGGGCATATTCAACACATCTGCGATGGTTTTGCCCTTGTAATGGACTTCCAGGGTCTCCCGGTTGTAGCGGGCTCCATGGCAGACCTCGCAGGGGACGTAGACGTCCGGCAGGAAGTTCATCTCGATCTTCAACGTGCCGTCACCCGAGCAGGCTTCACAGCGCCCGCCCTTGACGTTGAAGGAGAAGCGACCGGGAAGGTAACCGCGGACCTTCGCCTCCGTAGTCTCCGCGAACAACTTCCTGATGTTGTCAAAGACGCCGGTGTACGTGGCGGGATTGGACCTAGGAGTCCGGCCGATGGGGCTTTGGTCCACGTGCACCACCTTGTCCAGATGCTCCAGGCCGTTGACCGTACGGTGCCGTCCGGCGACCTGCTTGGCTCCGTTAAGCTTGTTGGCAAGGACCTTGTAGAGGATCTCATTGACCAAAGTGGACTTACCTGAGCCGCTGACGCCCGTGACTGCCGTGAACAGTCCCAACGGGAAGGTTGCGTCCACATTGTTGAGGTTGTTCTCCCGAGCGCCCACAACCTTGAGCTCGCGCTTCTTGTCGTACTTGCGGCGCTTTGCGGGCACGTCGATCTTCCGGCGTCCCGAAAGGTAGTCGCCGGTCAAGGATTCGGTGTTGGCCAGGAGTTCCTTATAGGTACCGGAGTGGACCACCTGGCCGCCGTGCTCGCCGGCTCCCGGTCCGATGTCCACCACCCAGTCGGCCTCATGGATCGTGTCTTCGTCGTGCTCAACCACAATGAGGGTGTTGCCCAGATCGCGCAGGCGCGTCAGTGTTTCGATCAGGCGGCGGTTGTCCCTCTGGTGGAGGCCGATGGACGGCTCATCCAGGACATACAACACGCCGACAAGTCCGGAGCCGATCTGCGTGGCGAGACGGATGCGCTGGGCTTCGCCGCCGGACAACGTACCCGAGGGCCGCTCCAGGTTCAGGTACTCCAGGCCGACGTCGAGGAGGAAGGTCAACCGGGCCTGGATTTCCTTCAGCACCTGGTGGGCGATCTGCGCCTCCCGGCCGGTAAGGGTCAGGTTGGCCAGGAACGCCGCACACTCACGCATCGGTAGTGCGGCCACCTCGGCAATGGACTTGCCGTTGATGAGTACTGAAAGGGAGGCAGGGTTGAGTCGGGCTCCGTTGCATTCGGGGCACGGAACCTGCCGCATGTATTCCTCGTAACGGTCCCGGGCCCAGTCCGAATCCGTCTCGCCGTGCTTTCGGTGGACGTACTGGATGGCCCCTTCAAATCCAGTGCTGTACTTGCGTTCGCGACCAAACCGGTTCCGGTACTGGACTACGACCTTGTGATCCTTGCCGTGCAGCACAGTGTTGCGGACGTCCTTGGGCAGTTTCTCCCACGAGGTGGACATAGAGAAGCCAAGTTCCTGGGCCAGGCCTTCAAGGAGGCGGTTCCAGTACTCGGTGGTTGCTGTCCCGAGTGACCAGGGAGCAATCGCACCCTCGGCAAGCGACAGCTCCGGGTTGGGAACGATCAATTCCTCATCAACCTCAAGTCGCGTGCCGATACCGCTGCAGGCTGAGCAGGCGCCAAAGGGGTTGTTGAAGGAGAACGAACGCGGCTCGATCTCGTCAATGGCCAGCGGATGCTCGTTCGGGCAAGCCAGGTTTTCCGAGAACGCCCTGATCCGGCCCGGGTCATCGGCGTCGAGGTCCACGAATTCGACCAGGACGCGGCCTTCCGCCAGGCCCAAGGCGGTTTCAACTGAATCGGTGAGCCGCTGGCCAATCTCTTCCTTGACCACGAGGCGGTCAACAACAACCTCGATGGTGTGCTTGAACTGCTTGCCGAGCTTGGGGGCATCGCTGAGTTGGACCAGTTCCCCGTCCACCCGGGCCCGGGAGTAGCCCTTTGCCGTGAGCTCCTTGAAAAGGTCTACGAACTCGCCCTTGCGGCCGCGTACAACGGGCGCAAGAACCTGGAAACGCGTGCCCTTGTCCAGCTCCAGGAGTTGATCGACAATCTGCTGGGGGGTCTGCCGGGTGATGGGTTCCCCGCAAACCGGGCAGTGCGGGCGGCCCACGCGTGCCCACAACAGACGCATGTAGTCGTAGATCTCGGTAATGGTGCCCACGGTTGAACGGGGGTTCTTGCTGGTGGACTTCTGGTCGATGGAGACAGCCGGTGAGAGGCCTTCGATGAAATCGACGTCCGGCTTGTCCACCTGGCCAAGGAATTGCCGGGCATAGGCGGAGAGGGACTCCACGTAGCGGCGTTGGCCTTCGGCAAAGATGGTGTCGAAAGCCAGCGAGGACTTGCCGGAGCCGGAGAGACCCGTGAAAACGATCATCGCGTCCCGTGGCAGGTCCAGGTCCACGTTGCGGAGGTTGTGCTCGCGGGCACCCTTGACTACCAGCCGGGACAAATCAGGGCGCACGGGCTTGGTATCAGGTGCGACGGAAACAGGGTTCAGGTCATGGACGGCTGTATCTTCAGCTAAGGCTTTGGGCACCCACCAATGCTAGTCGAAAACGTCTTCGAATTTCCATGGTGTTCCTCACACCTTACCGGCGGGTACTAATCGGCGTCGTAGGCGGCAGCCAGCAACTGCACAGCCTCGGCGAACGAGGCTCCCTGCGCCTTGGCCGCGGCAGCATATTGTCCGGCCACTTCTGCGAGGGCACCCCAGCGATCGTCCCTGGCGCAAACTACAGTCCCGTTCCGCCCGCGGGTGGCGACCACCCCGGCAGCTTCGAGTTCCTTGTAGGCGCGGGCCACGGTGTGTGGAGCGACGTCCAGGACTCCGGCAAGATTGCGGACAGGCGGCAGTTTGGCGCCAACAGCCAGTACCCCCGAGTCCGCAAGCTCGATGATGCGCAGCCTGAGCTGCTCGAACAAGGCCACGCCGCTGTTGGTGTTTGGGCGCCACGAACCGGGGAAATCCCCTGGCCCGCTCATTCCCTGCACCATGTGCGTGGGACCCTGCGAGCGGCGGCAGGGACGGTGAAGCTTCCTTGGTCCATGCCGAGAATTAGACCAGCGACGCAGTGCCGGTTCAAGCCAACGCGCAATTCAAGATTGTCCGCGGGCTGCGCCTGACTCACGGATTCCTGCGGGCGACAGCAAAGATCCGCCTGAAGGGGTAGAGCGTACCGTGCGCGGACTCCGGATATGCCTGCCGCAGGAGGGTGGAATACTCGTGCTCGAATTCAAGACCCTCCTCCTCCGACAAGGCTGCCAGGACGGGGCGCAGCCCGGTCCCCCGCACCCATTGGAGGACGGGGTCCTTACCGGGAAGCAGTTGCTGGTAGGTCGTTTCCCAAGCGTCGGCCGTACACCCGGCGTCGAGCATTATTTCAAGGTAGTCCGCCGGACTGCCGACCGCGCCCTCGTGCCTCAGGACCCCGTCCAGTCGCGACGCCCACGTGGGCGACTCAGCAAGTTTTCGCATCAGCGCATGCGAGGCGGAGGTGAAGTTTCCGGGCACCTGGAGCGCAAACCACGCCCCCGGCGGGAGGGCTTGCAACCATCCGGACAGCATGTCCTGGTGGCCGGGCACCCATTGCAGGGCGGCGTTCGTGACCACCACGTCCACGTCCCTGTCCGGGGTCCAGTCCGCTATGTCGGCCTGCTCGAACTCCAACTGTCCCGGGACAGCGAGTCGGGCGGCCTTCGCCAGCATTTCCTGCGAGGAGTCCAGCCCGAGCACCCGGGCGGCGGGCCATCGTGCCGCCAGGGTGGCGGTGAGGTTCCCGGGCCCGCAGCCGAGGTCCACAACGCTGCGTGGTTCGTCGGCCTGAATACGGGCCACGAGGTCGTGGAACGGCCTGTCCCGGTGGTTGCCGAACTCGACATACTTGGACGGATCCCACTTCATGAAAATCCCCTCGCGCTGACAATGGATCGGGCATCGCTGCCCTGAGCGAGCCTAATGCGTCCGGGCACTAAGCTGGAAACCAATGAAACTCCTTGATCAGCTTTCCGGATCCACCACCGAAGGTCCCCTGGACTCCGACGAGATTTACGCACGGTTTGTCGAGTGGACCGAGAGCCGCGGACTGCAGTTGTACCCGGCCCAGGACGAAGCGATCATGGAACTCGCTTCGGGCGCCAACGTCATCCTCGCCACCCCCACCGGGTCCGGTAAGTCGCTGGTTGCCATTGCCGCCCACTTCGAAGCCATGGCGCGCGGCCGGCGCAGTTACTACACGGCACCCATCAAGGCACTGGTGTCAGAGAAGTTCTTCGCCCTTTGCGAGATATTCGGCGCCGAGAACGTCGGCATGATCACTGGAGACTCCGGCGTTAACCAGGACGCCCCAATCATCTGCTGCACGGCTGAAATCCTCGCCAACACGGCTTTGCGCGAAGGTGCCGGGGCAGAGCTGGGTTCGGTGGTCATGGACGAGTTCCATTTCTACTCCGACCCCCAGCGTGGTTGGGCCTGGCAGGTGCCGCTGTTGGAACTCCCCCAGGCCCAGTTCCTCCTGATGTCCGCGACGCTGGGTGACGTGAGCCGCTTCGAGGAAGGATTGACGGAGCTGACCGGGAGGACAACCGTCACCGTCAGCTCGGCAGAGCGTCCCATCCCGCTGCACTACTACTACCACCAGACACCGGTCCACGAGACGCTCGAGGAGCTCCTCTCGACCAAGCAGGTTCCTGTCTACGTCGTGCACTTCAGCCAGGCCGAAGCGATTGAGCGGGCGCAAAACCTCATGAGCATCAACATGTGCAGCCGTGAGGAAAAGGACAAGATTGCCGAGCTGATTGCCAACTTCCGCTTTGCGGCAGGGTTCGGCAAGACCCTCAACCGTCTGGTGCGCCACGGAATCGGCGTCCATCATGCAGGCATGCTGCCCAAGTACCGCAGGCTGGTTGAGCAGTTGGCGCAGGCCGGGCTGCTGAAAGTGATCTGCGGAACGGACACCTTGGGCGTTGGGATCAACGTGCCGATCCGCACCGTGCTGCTCACTGCCCTGAGCAAATACGACGGCGTCCGCACCCGGGTGCTCAACTCCCGTGAGTTCCACCAGATTGCCGGCCGTGCCGGGCGGGCCGGTTACGACACCGCGGGCACCGTGGTGGTCCAAGCACCGGAGCACGTGGTGGAGAACGCCAAGGCCATGGCGAAAGCGACCGCCAAGTTCGGCAACGACCAGAAGAAGCTTCGCCAAGTGGTCAAGAAGAAGCCGCCGGAAGGTTTCGTGTCCTGGGGCGAGCCCACGTTCAACCGGTTGGTCGAGTCCGTACCTGAGCCCCTGACCTCCAGCTTCACCGTGACCCACGCCATGCTGCTCAACTTGCTTGAGCGCCCGGGCGATCCATTCCTGGCAACCCGCCGCCTCCTGACCGAAAACCACGAGACCAGGGCGTCGCAGCTGAAGCTCATGAAGAAGGCGCTTGGAATCTACCGGGAGCTCCTGGCGGCAGGCGTCGTGGAGCGGATCCCGGAGCACGAGCAGGAAGCCGAGGGCCGCTCAGTGCGGCTGACGGTCCACCTCCAGGCCAACTTCGCCCTGAACCAGCCGCTCTCGCCCTTTGCGCTGGCAGCCCTGGACCTGCTCGATCCCGAATCCCCTTCGTACGCGCTCGATGTGGTGTCCGTTATTGAATCTACCCTCGAGAAACCGCGGCAGATTCTCTCCGCCCAGCAGAAGAAGGCCAGGGGCGAGGCAGTCGCGGCGATGAAGGCAGACGGCATCGACTACGACCAGCGCATGGCAATGCTCGATGACGTCACCTATCCGATGCCGTTGGCAGACGTGCTGGGCGAGGCTTTTGAGGTCTACCGCAAGGCGGCGCCGTGGGTGGGTGATTTTGAGTTGGCTCCCAAATCCATCATCCGGGATATGTACGAGCGTGCCATGAACTTTGGCGAGTTCGTTCAGTTCTACGGGCTGGCCCGTTCCGAAGGGATCGTGCTGCGCTACCTGGCCGACGGCTACCGGGCCCTGCGCCAGACCGTCCCCCAGGACGCACTGCGTGATGATCTGGAAGACCTCGTGGCGTGGCTGGGCGAACTGGTGCGCCAGGTGGATTCAAGCCTCTTGGATGAGTGGGAAGAGCTCACGTCGGGGCTCGCACCCACGCCGCACGACGCCCCTCCTCCGCCACCGCCCCTGCTGACGGCGAACGTCCGGGCATTCCGCGTCATGGTCCGCAACGAGATGTTCCGGCGGGTGGAACTTTTTGCGGACGAGGACTCAACAGCCTTGGGCGAACTCGACGGCGACTCAGGCTGGGACTCCGACCGGTGGGAAGACGTTTTGGATGACTACTTCGACGAGCACGATGACATCGGAACCGGTCCGGACGCTCGGGGTCCGGGACTGCTCATCATCACGGAGGAACCCGGAAAGTGGCGTGTCCGCCAAATCTTTGACGACCCCGCCGGTAACCATGACTGGGGTATCTCGGCAGAGGTCGACCTGGCTGCTTCCGACGAGTCGGGCACGGCGACGGTCCGCGTCACTGACGTGAACCGGCTCTAGGCGAACGCCATGGACGCCGTCCCGGACCTTACGGAAAGCCTGCGGGTGCTGACATCTTTCGCAGGCGTTCCGATGGCCCGATGGGACGGTCAACGATATTGGTGGGGCGGCCCCATGGATGTCGAAGGCCTGGCCATCGCGTCGGTCCAGGCGGCTGCTGCGGCGCTCAACGCTTTGACCGGCACTTCACGGTACTCGGTCTCCTCAGCGCGGGCTGCCGCTTCTTTCGATTCGCTGGGAAACCTGCGCATCAACGGGCGGAAGCCGGAGGGCTTTGCCTCCTTGTCCGGCTTCCGGAAGACAAAGGACGGATGGATCCGGCTCCACGCCAACTATCCGCACCATGCCGCGCGGCTTTTGGAAGGGCTGGGCGTCCCCGGGCCGGAGTACGTTGAGCGGGCGTTGCAAGGCATGGCCTCGCTCGAAGCCGAGTCCGCAATCGTGTCTGCGGGAGGGGTGGCGTCCGCGGTCAGGACCCGCCAGGCGTGGGTGCAGTCGCCAATGCACGGCTTTGCGGCTGAAGGACCTTGGATCCGTTTCTTCTTGGCCGGCCAGGATTCAGCGCCTGCATGGTCACCGGCGGCCGATACCTTCCAGCCGTTGCGGGGGCTCCGGGTGCTGGACCTGACCCGTGTCATCGCCGGGCCTGTCGCCACCAGGCTACTCGGCGCCCTGGGTGCCGACGTCATCCGCATCGATCCCCCGGACCTTCCGGAACTGCCCGATGCGTTCATTGACTGTGGATTCAACAAACGCAGCGCAGTGCTGGATTTTAGGACGGCAGACGGCCTCGATACCGTCCGTCGGCTCGCGGATGGGGCCGACGTCGTGGTGACGGGCTACCGCGACGGTGCACTGGCCCGGTTTGGCCTTGACCCACGGCAGCTGCTGCTTGAGCGCCCGGGACTGGTTGTTGCCGGCCTCAATGCCTGGGGAGGTGGACCATGGCGTGAACGGCGCGGCTTCGACAGCCTCGTGCAGGCCGCATGTGGCATCGCTTCAACGTACGGACGAACCGACGACGGCGGCTGGAAACCAGGTGCCCTTCCCGTACAGGCATTGGACCACGCCACAGGATACGGCCTGGCCGCCGCGGTCCTTGGCCTCCTGGCAGAGCGTCTCAGCTCCGGGCGCGGCGGGCTCGCGCGGTTGTCCTTGGCCCGGACCGCGGAGGAACTCCAGGGCTTCACCACACCAGCCGGGGCGGTCCCCGAGCCTGCGGGGACCCCGGACCTTGAATCCATGGACAGCTCACATGGTTTGCTCCGGTTTGTTGGCCCGCCGCTCCTGGCCGACGGCGTGGCCCTCACCTACACGGAGCCGCCTGTTCGCTATGGTTCCTCGCGCGCCATCTGGCGCGGCACCCGGGGAAGGCACTAGTAAGCTCGGAGCATGAGTGTAATCCGCCCCGCCATCCTTGAAGACGTTCCCGCAATCCTGCGCATGATCCATGACTTGGCTATTTACGAAAAAGAGCCGGACGCCGTGAGGAACACCCCGGAAAAGCTGGCCGAGGTACTGTTCGGGGACAATCCCAGGGTCTTTGCCACCATGGCGGAAAACGCTGTGGGCGAAGTGCAGGGTTTCGCCCTTTGGTTCCTGAACTACTCCACGTGGGAAGGCGTTCACGGCATCTACCTCGAGGACCTCTACGTTGAGCCCGACGCCCGCGGAGAAGGGCACGGAAAGGCGCTGCTCCAGTTTCTTGCCGCGACCGCCGTCGAACGTGGTTTTGCTCGGGTGGAATGGAGTGTCCTGAACTGGAATGAACCGTCCATCAGGTTCTACAAGAACCTGGGCGCTGTTCCCATGGAGGAATGGTCCACGTTCCGCCTGACGGGGGAAGCGCTGGAGGCGTTCGGAACAGAAAACGCCATCGCGGACAAATCCCTCGCCCATGGCTGAACAGCACACAATCCGCGCACGGCACGAATTCCGCGGCCTCCGCACTGTGGAGCACTTCTTTACGGTTCCCCTGCGGCACCCGGTGCTACGTGCGTGGACTTCCGAGGATGGAACCCGGGCGCAGGAGCGGCCCGGCGAAACCATCACGGTCTTTGCCCGCGAGTATTCCTCCACCGAGCACAGCGAAGAAGAGGCCGCCCGGCTGCCCTGGCTGCTGTACCTTCAGGGCGGCCCAGGTGGCCGCGGTAACCGGGTGACGTCCTTGGCAGGCTGGATGAAGGCCGCTGCCAAAGAGTTCCGGATCCTGATGCTGGACCAGCGCGGAACGGGCCTGTCCACTCCTGTGGAGCCCCGAACCCTGGCGTCGCGTGGCGGGGCGCAGGAGCAGGCAGAGTATTTGGCACATTTCCGTGCAGACTCAATCGTGGCAGACGCCGAATATATTCGGCGCACCCTCGGGGCCGGGCCTTGGACTGTGCTGGGGCAGAGTTTCGGGGGCTTTTGCGCCTTGACCTACCTGTCCTTTGCTCCCGAGGGGCTGCGCGAGGTGCTGATCACCGGCGGCCTCGCACCGCTGCACGGACCGGCTGAGCGCGTCTACAGGGCCACTTTCCGTCGCGTCGCTGCACGCAATGCCGAGTATTTCGGATGGTATCCGGAGGACCGGGAACTGGTTACCCGGATTGTCCGGCACCTTGGGGAACACCCTGAATACCTCCCCAGCGGAGAACGGCTCACCCCGGAACGTTTCCAAATGGTGGGGTCTTTCCTAGGCGGCAACGCGAGGGTCGATTCCCTGCATTACCTTTTGGAAGACGCCTTCGTTGATACTGCGCAGGGGCCGCGATTGTCCGAGGCCTTCCTGGAACAGGTACGCACCCAGGTCAGCCGCGCAGCCAACCCGCTCTACGCCGTACTCCATGAATCGATCTACGCGCAGGGTGAAGCGAGCAAGTGGGCGGCATGGAGGGTCCTGGCGGAGTACCCGGACTTTGAACCGGGAGCTTCGGAGCCGCTGCTGACCGGTGAAATGGTCTACCCCTGGTACTTCGACCAGGACCCCGCACTGGTTCCCCTGCGGGAAGTGGCTGAACTGCTCGCGGCCATGGAAGACTGGGGGCCCTTGTACGACGTCCACCGGCTCGCCACCAACACCATCCCGGTAGCGGCCGCCGTCTACAAGGACGACATCTACGTTGATCACGACCTCTCGATGGAAACCGCGTCCACCGTGCGGGGCCTGCAGCCATGGGTCACCGGCGACTTCCATCACGACGGCATCGGCGAAGACGGGGAAGGTATTTTCAGGCGGTTGCTCGGGCTCGTCCGCCCGGCACGCTAGGCCGCAACCGGCGCTTGGCGGCGGGCGGTGGCGACTGCGAGCAGCAGAACCACCGCGGCCACCGCCCCACCCACGGCGTTCAATCCCGGATAGCCAAGCCCTGCGAGGACCAGCCCCGAAGTGGCGCCGCCGACGGCACCCGCCGCGCCCATGAGGGTATCGGAAACACCCTGTACCGTGACGCGCTGGTCCGCCGCGACGCTCTCCGCCAGCAAAGTGGAGCCCGCAATGGTTGCTGCGGACCAGCCAAGTCCCAGCAGGACCAGGCCCAGGGTCACCAGCGCGGGTTCCCGCTGGCCGAGCCCGGCAACAATGACCGCCACCAAGAGGAGTGCATGGCCGAGGGCGATCGTCCTGAAACGGCCCGCCTTGTCGGTGAGCCAGCCCCACAGCGGCGACAAGGCAAACATCCCGGCGATATGCAGCGAAATGGTCACCCCGATGACCACCAGCGCGTCCGTGCTCTCCGTGGTGTGGTGTCCGGAATGTGCGCCGCCCACGAGTTGCTGCAAATGTAATGGGGTCATGGCCATCACGGCGACCATCACTCCGTGGGCGCCCACCACCGCGGCCAATGCCAGCCCGGCCCGCGGCGAGGACCTGACGGCCCTGAGCCCGGCCCGGATACTGCCACGCGCAGCCGCCGTGGCACCGTCCGTTGCAGCGGATGCCTTGAGGCGCGCCAGGAGCAACGGACCCGGTCGGAGCCCGAAGTACAGCAGGGCGGCTGCCAGCAGCAACCCGGCCGCCGAGAAAACGAAAGGCCCCGCGATTGGCGGAATCCCCAGCACGGTGCCTACCGCCGCTCCCGGCTGGATGAGATTGGGGCCGGCTACAGCGCCTATGGTGATCGCCCAGACAACAGTGGACAGCGACCTGCCGCGATGCTCCGGTTCTGCGAGGTCGACGGCGGCGAACCGTGCCTGCAGGTTGGCCGCTGTCCCAAGGCCCAGCAGGGCGCCGCCGAGGAGGAGCAGCAGGAACGAACCCGCCATCACCGAGGCCATCATGAAGAGTGAGCCGGCCAGCGCCGCCACTAAGCCGGTAACGAGGCCCACCCTGCGTCCTCGTGACTCTGCCAGTCGGGCCAGCGGCAAGGCAGAGACGGCGGCAGCGAGCGTCAGCACCGTAGTGATGGAGCCCGCCCAGGCTTCGGAGCCCGAAAGGTCGACGGCCAGCAGCGAGCCGATCGACAGGGTGGCACCGTTGCCTATCCCGGAGAGCAGCTGTGAGGAACTGAGCAGAAAAACAGTGCGGCGCTGAACCCTTTGGGGGTCCAGCGCCGCAGTTGAAGTGGTAGCCACGTCACGAGACTACAACCTTTGAAGGAGCGTTACTCTGCTTCGCTCAGACTCTTCTTGGCGTCTTCTTCCAGGCGTGCATCGATTTGTGCCTGCTTGGCGGCGGGGCTGAGCAGGCTGGCCACAACCGCTACCACGATGGTGCCGATAATGACTGCCAGCGAGACGTACGTGGGGATCTCGGGAGCCCACTCGATGTGGTGGCCGCCGTTGATGAACGGCAGTTCGTTGACGTGCATTGCATGCAGGACGAGCTTGACGCCGATGAACGCAAGGATGACCGAAAGGGCATGCTTCAGGTACACGAGCCTGGTCATCAGGCCGCCCAGCAGGAAGTACAGCTGGCGCAGGCCCATCAGCGCAAAAATGTTCGCGGTGAAGACAATGAAGGCGCTTTGCGTGAGTCCGAAGATCGCAGGAATGGAGTCGACTGCAAACAGGAGGTCCGTCATGCCGATCGTGATGAAGACGATGAGCATCGGGGTGAACACCTTCTTGCCGTTCACCACGGTGCGGATCTTGCCGCCGTCGAACTTTTCGGACATGGGCAGAACTTTGCGAAGGCGCGCAATCAGGGGGTTTTCGGCCCCCTCTTCCTCGTCCTCGCCGGAGTCCGTTGCCTGCTTCCACGCAGTCCACAGCAGGAACGCGCCGAAGATGTAGAAGACCCAGCTGAACTGCTCAATGACAACTGCGCCAAGGCCGATGAAAATACCACGGAGCACCAGCGCGATGATGATGCCCACCATCAGTACTTCCTGCTGGTACTTCCTGGGAACGGAGAAGCGGGCCATGATGATGATGAAGACGAAGAGGTTGTCGATGCTGAGGCTGTACTCAGTGACCCACCCTGCCACGAACTGGCTGCCGTACTCGGGGCCGGTGAAGTAGAACATCGCGCCGGCAAAGACCATGGCCAACGCCACGTAGAAGGCGACCCAAAGGCCGGCTTCCTTCATCGAGGGTTCGTGGGGACGCTTAACGACCAGCAAGAGATCGATCAGCAAGATGATTCCGAGGGCGACAAACGAGCCGACCTCAAACCAGATAGGGAGCTCCATTAAAGAAGGCCTTTCGCAGGGTACGGGAAAGCGGTGTAAGTCTCTCCGGCCAACCCGGTGCACTCGAAGGCACTGACTCGTGGCCCGCTAGGCCCGGCGAGGCATCTGTGCCTTGCGTGTTGACGGACATAGCGCTTGGGATACTCCCCTACGTTCAGCCAACTCTACCCTAGGCGTGCCCCGCTGACTGCATCTGGCGCAATTCGCGCTTCAATTCCTTGACTTCATCGCGGATCCTCGCCGCCACCTCGAACTGGAGTTCGGCGGCGGCGCCGTGCATCTGTTCCGTCAACTGCTCGATCAAGCCCACCAGGTCTTCCGCAGGGGCGGCCGCCAGGCCGTCCTGCCTTACCGTTGCGGCGCCCTTCGCAGCGGCCTTGCCGCGCTTGGCTCCCTTGGCCAGGCGGTTGTTGTTCAGCAGTTCCTGGGTATCGGCGTCTTCCTTTGCCAATTGGTCGGTGATGTCGGCGATCCTCTTGCGCAGCGGCTGGGGATCGATGCCGTTGTCCTTGTTGTACTTGACCTGGATGGCACGGCGGCGATTGGTTTCATCGATGGCGTGGGCCATCGAGTCGGTGATCCTGTCCGCGTACATGTGGACCTGGCCGGACACGTTTCGTGCGGCACGGCCGATTGTCTGGATCAGTGATGTGGATGAACGCAGGAAACCTTCCTTATCCGCATCCAGGATGCTCACGAGGGACACCTCGGGAAGGTCCAGGCCCTCACGCAGCAGGTTGATTCCCACCAATACGTCGAAGACACCCATTCGCAGCTCACGCAACAGTTCTACGCGGCGCAGTGTGTCTACGTCGGAGTGCAGGTACTCCACCTTGACGCCGTGCCCAACCAGGTAATCCGTCAGGTCCTCGGCCATGCGCTTGGTCAGGGTGGTGACCAGCACGCGTTCGTCCTTGGCCGTGCGCGTCCTGATCTCTTCAAGGAGGTCGTCGATCTGGCCCTTGGTCGGCTTGACCACGACCTCAGGATCAACAAGGCCCGTGGGGCGGATGATCTGCTGGACGTAACCGTCAGCCTTGCCCAGCTCGTACTTCCCCGGCGTTGCCGACAGGTATACCGTCTGGCCGATCCGCTCCAGGAATTCATCCCACTTGAGCGGACGGTTGTCCATTGCCGAGGGAAGGCGGAAGCCGAAGTCCACGAGGTTTCGCTTGCGGGACATGTCACCTTCATACATGGCCCCGATTTGCGGGATGGTCACATGGGACTCGTCCACCACCAAGAGGAAATCGTCCGGGAAGTAGTCAAGCAGGCAGTGCGGCGCGGTGCCCGGGCCACGGCCGTCGATGTGCGCCGAATAGTTTTCGATACCATTGCAGAAGCCCATCTGCTGCATCATCTCGAGGTCGTACGTGGTGCGCATCCGGAGCCGTTGGGCTTCGACCAGCTTGTTCTGGCTCTCCAGGACCTTCAGGCGATCGGCCAGTTCATCCTCGATCCGCTTGATGGCGCGGGACATGCGTTCGGGCCCGGCGACGTAGTGCGAGGCAGGGAAGACGTACATTTCTTCTTCGTCACGGATGACTTCGCCGGTGACGGGATGGAGCGTCTGGATGTTCTCGATCTCGTCGCCGAAGAACTCGATCCTGAGCGCCAATTCTTCGTACATCGGGATGATCTCAACGGTGTCCCCGCGAACCCGGAAGGTACCGCGGTGGAAGTCCATGTCGTTACGGGTGTACTGCATGGCGACGAACTTACGCAGCAGATGGTCGCGATTCAGTTCCGCGCCCTTCCGGAGCGTCACCATCCCGGCGATGTACTCTTCCGGCGTGCCCAGGCCGTAGATGCAGGAAACCGTAGCCACTACCACGACGTCGCGCCGAGTCAGGAGCGCATTGGTGGCCGAGTGCCGGAGACGTTCCACTTCCTCATTGATAGACGAGTCCTTCTCGATGAAGGTGTCCGTCTGCGCCACGTAGGCCTCAGGCTGGTAGTAGTCGTAGTAGGAAACGAAGTACTCGACGGCGTTGTTCGGCAGGAGTTCGCGGAATTCGTTGGCGAGCTGGGCCGCAAGCGTCTTGTTTTGCACCAGCACAAGGGTGGGCCGCTGGACCTGCTCGATGAGCCAGGCAGTAGTAGCGCTTTTGCCCGTACCAGTGGCGCCCAGCAGCACGACATCCTTTTCGCCGTTGTTGATCCGCTCCGTCAACTCAGCAATCGCCGTGGGCTGGTCACCGGCAGGCTTGTATTCGCTGATGACTTCGAAGGGGGCGACGACACGGTTGATTTCCTGGGCAAGGCTCATGCAATTAATCTACTCCTGCCCCCGGACAGCTACTGTCCGGAATTGGGCACTTCCGCCGAGGGAGAACCTGTTGGATCCTCCAGTGGAACGGCCGACGGCGGTTGCCACCCCGTGCGGGCCGCCCACGCCTCCATCCGGGGCCAGGCGACATCGGTGAACCACGGCTCCTTCGCGTCCGCGTACCCGGCGGTGTCCTGGTCGTCAGCGAAGCGCACAGCCAGGCCCCGTTTGAGCGACTCGTAAATCTCCCGGGCCTCGGCGTCTGCACGCAACCAGTCCCTGAACATCAGCGCGTACTTCCAGCCGGGGGAACCGGAGACACGGACGTGGAGGTTGACCGGCCTTCCCGGGTCCGCATTGGCATGGAAACGCTTCTGCCAGCCGGAGGGTTCCGGCTGGGTCGGTTTGGGGGTATCCGTCGTTATCCCCGGAACCAAGGGGAACCCTGCGGATGACAGGAGTGGTGCGATCTCGTCGGCGATGCCCAGGTCCGGGACTCCAAGCTGCAGATCAATCACATCCTTCGCTGCCAGACCCGCTATGGAGGTGGAGCCTACATGCTCCAGGGAGAGGCCGTCCGGGGCTGCAGCCCGGATACGGGCGATGAGCCGGCCAGCCTCCTGTAACCATTCGGCGCGGCTTGCTTCCAGCACAGGGCCGGTTCCCCTCGGCGCACGTTGCTTCAGCTTGAGGTTGTCCGCGAACGGCTGAAGTCTGTCCGCCCACAGGGAATCGACCGCGGCGAGCAAGTCTTCCCGGCTGCCGGAGTTGTCCAGGACGATGTCGGCCGCTGCGAGCCGTTCTGTCCGCGTTGCCTGTGCAGCCATCCTGGAACGGGCATCCTGGTTCGTCATGCCTCGCTGCTCCACCATGCGCTGCACCCGGACTTCATCAGGTGCGTCCACGACGATCACCAGGTGGAAGGAACTCCCCTGCCCGGTCTCAACCAGCAGCGGGATGTCCTGCACCACAACGTCCCCGGGGCCGGCCGTGGCAAGAATTGCAGCAGCAGACTCCCGCACCAGGGGATGGACGATGCTGTTCAGCACCTCCCGCTTGGCCGGGTCCTGGAAAACGATGGCACCCAACGCCGGGCGGTCCAGGCGGCCTTCCGGGTCAAGAATGCCTGCGCCAAAGGCGGCGACAACTCCGGCCAAGCCGGGAGTACCGGGTTCCACCACCTGCCGTGCCAGAAGGTCCGCGTCAATGAGTGTCGCCCCCAACTCCTGCAAGCGCGTAGCAACCAATGATTTCCCCGAGGCGATGCCGCCCGTCAGTCCGATCTTCAGCACCCTTCCACACTAGACTGAAGCGGTGGAATTTGAGGACGAGAGCCGCGCGACCAGTTACACGACACTCGCGGAGGGACCCGATTTCCGCCATGAACTGGAAATCCGTCGCTCGCGCTTCATCACAGTCCTCCGCCGGTCCCTGGACGAAGACTCTGCTCGCGACCTTGTGGCCGGCCTGCGCCGGGAGTTCCACGACGCACGCCATCATTGCTCCGCCTTCGTGATCGGCCCCGACCGGATGATCCAGCGCTCCTCCGACGACGGCGAACCGTCCGGAACGGCCGGTATTCCGATGCTGGAAGCGCTGGTCAAACGTGAGACGGCACCCGGGGTGGCGGACCTCAGTGACGTCAGCGCCGTCGTCGTCCGTTACTTCGGCGGCATCCTGCTGGGTGCCGGCGGGCTCGTCAGGGCCTACTCGGAGTCGGTCTCGACGGCGTTGGAGCTGGCACCGCTCGTGCAACGAAGGCGCTTGCGCCTCTGCAACCTCGGCGTGCCGCACGCAGACGCCGGGCGCCTGGAGAACGAACTCCGCAGCAGCGGGTTCGTGATGGCCGAAACATCCTACGAAGCCCGGCAGGCCATCCTCCGGGTAGCCCTGCCTGACGAAGCAACAGCATTGGAAGAAGCGCAATCCCGTGTGGCGGCCTTGACGGCCGGCGCCACTGAGCTGAAGCCCGAGGGCACCGCGTGGATCGACGTGGCGCGCTGACAAGCAGGTAGCTTGCGATACAAAAAGGACCCCCACCGAACGGTGGGGGTCCTTTTTTGGCTATTCAGCGCAACCCGTGAGGGTGGGCGGAATTAGTTGCCGGTGAGCTTCTCGCGCAGTGCGGCGAGGGCCTCGTCGGAAGCGAGGGTGCCCGCGTTGGACTCTGCAGCAGCCGGCTCCGAGGAGTAGCTGGTAGCGCCGGAGTCGCCTTCGCCGGACGTTGCAGCAGCAGCGTCGTCGGCAGCGTGCTGTGCAACCTGCTTCTTGTGGGCTTCCCAGCGGGTCTGGGCGTCAGCGTACTGCTGCTCCCAAGCTGCACGCTGTGCTTCGTAGCCCTCGAGCCATTCGTTCGACTCGGGGTCGAAGCCCTCGGGGTACTTGTAGTTGCCCTCTTCGTCGTACTCAGCGGCCATGCCGTACAGAGCGGGATCGAACTCGGTGCTGTCAGCGTCCACGCCCTCGTTCGCCTGCTTGAGGGAGAGGGAGATGCGGCGACGCTCGAGGTCGATGTCGATGACCTTGACGAACAGTTCGTCGCCAACGGAGACAACCTGCTCGGCGAGCTCAACGTGGCGGACAGCCAGCTCGGAGATGTGCACAAGGCCTTCGATGCCGTCTTCGACGCGAACGAACGCACCGAACGGAACCAGCTTGGTGACCTTACCCGGAATAACCTGGCCGAGGGCGTGGGTGCGGGCGAAGGTCTGCCACGGATCTTCCTGCGTAGCCTTGAGCGACAGGGAGACACGCTCGCGGTCCAGATCCACTTCGAGGACCTCGACGGTGACTTCCTGGCCAACCTCGACAACCTCGGACGGGTGGTCGATGTGCTTCCAGGAGAGCTCGGAAACGTGGACGAGGCCGTCTACGCCGCCAAGGTCCACGAAGGCACCGAAGTTGACGATCGAGGAAACGACGCCCGGACGAACCTGGCCCTTTTCCAGCTTGTTGAGGAACGTGGAGCGTACCTCGGACTGGGTCTGCTCGAGCCATGCACGGCGGGACAGAACAACGTTGTTGCGGTTCTTGTCCAGTTCGATGATCTTGGCTTCGATCTGCTGACCGATGTACGGAGCGAGGTCGCGGACGCGACGCATCTCGACGAGGGATGCCGGCAGGAAGCCGCGCAGTCCGATGTCCAGGATGAGGCCACCCTTGACAACCTCGATGACGGTACCGGTAACGACACCGTCTTCTTCCTTGACCTTCTCGATGTCGCCCCAGGCGCGCTCGTACTGTGCGCGCTTCTTGGACAGGATCAGACGGCCTTCTTTGTCTTCCTTGGTGAGCACCAGGGCTTCGACCTGATCGCCAACGGCGACAACTTCGCCGGGGTCAACGTCGTGCTTGATGGAAAGCTCGCGGGAAGGGATGACACCTTCGGTCTTGTAACCGATGTCGAGCAGGACTTCGTCGCGGTCGACCTTGACGACGGTACCTTCGACGAGATCTCCGTCGTTGAAGTACTTGATGGTGGCGTCGACAGCTGCGAGGAAGTCCTCAGCGGTACCGATGTCGTTGATCGCGACTACGGGGGTACCGGGCTTCTCGGTGGAGGTGATGGTCATGTAGTAGGGGCTCCGTTGTGGATAGTATGTCGGTCAGGCAAACCGCTGCCGTCCGGATCCGGACGGCAGAACACGGCAAAGTACCGGGTCATCCTGATTTGTGGATTATTACAAAATGGATGCGCGCACGTAGTACACGCCCGTTTATTGTAGTCGATTCTGCAAAGCAGGGTCAAAAGCACTCCGTTGCCCGGCTACAGGGAAAGTACCTGCCCCAACTGGGCAAACGTCAGGCCGGCATCCAGGAGGCGCGGCAGCACCTGCCCGTAACCGTCGGCCGTCCCGGAAGCCGGCTTATTGAAGTGCGAGATGACGATGTCTCCGGGCTTGGCCCGGCCCACTTCTGCCGCGACGGTCTGCGGCGGGTACGTCGCGCCGCCGTCGCCGTTCACCGTGAAGTTCGCCGGCACCATGCCGAGCCTGCGCGTCATGGCCGCTGCGACGTCGTCGAAATAGGCCGTACCCGGCCGGAAGAACCGGGGGCGCTTCCCTGTGAGCTTGTGCAGGACCTCCTGGTTGCCCGTCAATTCATCATAGGCTTCGGCCGCGCTGGCTGTGCCCGCGATTCCATAGGCTGACTTCCCGGTGACCGACAACGGAAGGTGCCGCGTGCCGTGGTTTGCCAATTCGAACAGAGGTTCCGCTGCGAGGTCCGCTGCCAGTGACGGATTGGCGGCGATCCAACGGCTGTTGACGAAAAGCGTGGCGGGGACTTTGAGTTTCCTCAGGGTGTTCAGGAGTTTTTGGTCGCACGCCGAAGCCCCCGGACCGCCGCACGCATCGAACGTGAGTGCTATGTGTCCGGACGGGGAACTGTTCACCACGCCCGTGACATGAAGCCCCCATTCCTTGGGCCGGAGGGCGCCGAACTCGGCGAGTATCTGGTCCCTGCCCGGCGGGACGGGTGCCCGGTCGGCCAACGCCACTGCTTCCTCCTCCTTGGAGAGCTCGGCAATCACCGGAGGCGGCGTGGCCGGTCCGCCATTGGCCGACGTCGGAAAGGGAACCGTGGACACAGGGCCCGCGTTGTCCACCGTCCCCGTGCAGGCGGCGAGGGCGACGGACGCCAGGCCCGCCATTCCAAACAGCACTGATCGACGACCGGCCGTTGGCCGCCGCTTGGAATCCCCCATGGATGTCCTCTTCTGTTACTGGCTAGCTTGTGAAGTTATCTACCGGGTGTCTTGCTAAAAGTGCGTCAGGCAGTGGGCCGGCCGTTCTACTGCGAACATTTGTTGTGCTGCGAAAGCCGCACCGGGCCGTCGCTCGCTGATCCGGCCCGCCGCGGCAAGCGTCACAGGTGACACGGCGCCAAGGTAGGCCGATGCGAGGTCCGCGATGTCCAGGACCAGGTCAGGGTCCTGGCCCGAAGCGTCACGCACCGTGGCGCCGGCGCCGGCGTCGGATTCGAGTTCCCACGTACCTCCCGCCAAGCCGAGGGTATCCGATACCTGGAGGACAAGCCGTCCTGTTACGGGGTATTGACGGGCTGCCAATGCCGCCGGCACATCCAGGATGCGCAACCACAACATGTCCCGGACATCGGAGTCCTCGATGCAGCGCGGATCCTCGAGGGCCCACGCCAAGGGATCGTTGACGGGAGCTTCCGCCCACGTCACCACATCGATCAGGTCGATACTGCCCAGGAAACGCCAAAGGTCAAGGTAGGCAGCGTCATTTCCGGCAACGAGGTCCACGATTTCCATGGTGAACGGCTTGGCGTCCCAACCCTTGAAGCGATAGGAAACGTACCCGTCAGGGGTTCCGGAGTGGTCGTAGTGCAGCGCGCACCTGACAGCCAGGTCCGGCTTGCCGTCGTGTCCAATGGAACCTGACGCCAGCAGGCGGTAGTACTCCTGACGTCCAATGGACCCGGGGGTTGCCCGTTGGACCCGCTCGAAGATTTTCGGCGCGATGTCCAGCAGGACAGCAGGATCGGCCACCTCAACGTGGCCCTCCGGCAGGCCCCGCAGGCGGAAACGTGGTCCCGTGTCCACCTTGATGCTGCATTCGAACGTCGCGACGCCAAATCCGAAACGGCCATAGATCGTTCCCTCGGACGCAGTGAGGGCGGCCACGGCCAAGCCGGCATCCTTGGCAGCCTCAAGATCGGCGCTGATCATCCCGCGCAGTATGCCTTGCCTGCGATGGGTTCCGCGGACCGTCACTGCCGTCACGAGGTTGGCTTCCAGCTGCCGCCCGAATCCGATGTTGAGCGGTTTGCGCATGGTGGCGTACGTGGCCACGGGTACTTCCGCGCCCAGTGAGTGTTCCGGCACGCCGCCGCTGACATAGACGCCGGTCAGTTCACGTTGGTCGGCCTGGTACGCGGCGAGCGTCTTGGCAAGGTACTCGTCGTCGCGCCGGTGCTGGTGGAATCCGTGGGAGACCGCCTGGACCCACGTTGCACTGCGGCCGTATTCAGGGTTGTCCTGGCTCACGGCAGGGAATTGATGGACGGTGTACTTTACAGGTTTCTCTTCCTTGGGATCAGCCACGACCCCGAGCCTAACCAGACACGGAAGGGCGCGCCACCATAGCGGCGGCGCGCCCTCCCGGGATCGCTGCTGTTAGTGTCCGGCCTCGTGCCAGCTTGAGCCGACCCCGATCTGCACATCCAGCGGGACCGAGAGGTCGGCGGCCGCACCCATTTGTTCGGCAACCAGCTTTTCCACGGCTTCGCGTTCGCCCGGGGCCACTTCAAGGACGAGTTCGTCATGGACCTGCAGCAGCAAACGGGACTTCAGTCCCTGGCTGGCCAACTCCGCGGCCACACCCAGCATGGCGCGCTTGATGATGTCCGCAGCGGAGCCCTGGATCGGCGAGTTCAAGGCGATGCGCTCCGCCGCCTCGCGTGCCTGCCGGTTAGTGCTGGTCAGGTCCGGAAGATAGCGCCGGCGCCCTTCGATGGTGGCCGTATAGCCGTCCACGCGTGCTTGGTCAACCACGCCCCGGAGGTAGTCCCGAACACCGCCGAAGCGGTCGAAGTAGTCCTTCATCAGCGTTCGGGCCTCGTCCACTGAGATCTCGAGCTGCTTGGACAGTCCAAAGGAGGTCAGGCCGTAAGCGAGGCCGTAGGACATTGCCTTGACCTTGGAACGCATGGCGCTGGTCACCTCTTCCGGGGCGACGTTGAAGATCCGGGAACCCACGAAGCGGTGCAGGTCCTCACCGTCACGGTAGGCCTGGATGAGGGCCTCGTCGCCGGAGAGGTGTGCCATGATGCGCATCTCGATCTGCGAGTAGTCAGCCGAGAGCAAGCACTCGTAGCCCTCACTGACAACGAAGATGCCCCGGACCCGCCGGCCTTCTTCGCTGCGGACCGGGATGTTCTGAAGGTTGGGGTTGTTCGAGGAAATCCGCCCCGTGGCGGCGATGTTCTGCGCGTAGGTGGTATGGATGCGGCCGTCCTCGGCAACGGACTTCTTCAGCGTCTCCACCATCTGCGCCAGCTTTGACGACTCGCGGTGGGCCATGAGCTGGACCAGGAACTCGTGCCCGGTCTTCTCAAGGAGCGCCTTCAGAGACGCGGCATCGGTAGTGTAGCCGGACTTGATTTTCTTGGTCTTGGGCAAACCAAGTTCGTCGAACAGGACGGTTTGCAACTGCTTGGGCGAACCTAGGTTGACCTCATGGCCGATCGCCGCGAAGGCCTGCTCCTGGGCGGCGTCGATGACCTTGGTGAGATCCGCGAGTTGCTCGTTCATGCGGTCCATCGAGACGTAGATGCCGGTGAGTTCCATCTGCGCGAGTACCCGGGCAACGGGCAGTTCGAGCGTGGTCAGGAGGGCATCGGCCTTGCGTTCGGCCAGTTCCTTCTCGAAGTGCTTGCTGAGGGCGTGCACGACGGCGGCCTGCTGCACGAGCGCGGCGGCGGCCGCCTGGTCGCTGCCACCCTCGAGGTCCAATTCCAGCTGGCCGGACGGCGCCGCGACGGCACCCAAAGTGATCTTCAGATGCACCTGGGCAAGTTCGGCGAGATCGTAGCTGCGGCGGTCGGGTTGGATCAGATACCCCGAGATGGAGGTATCGTCCACAACGCCCTCAAGGCTGAGTCCGCGGTTGTGGAGGGCTTTCAGCGCAGCCTTGAATTCGTGGACCACCTTGGCTTCCTCGGGGTCCTGCAACCAAGCTGCGAGGACGGCCTCGGCAGACGCATCCAGGGCGGACAGCTCGATGAAAGCCGCTCCATTGTTCCGGACCACGGCCAACGCTGCCGCATCCTCACCGATCCGGCCGGGCACGGGTTGGACCGCCAGCGCGGAACGAACTCCGGAGCCGGCGGCAAAGAACTCTTCCAAGGCTGCGGCATCAGCGGGGTTGGAGAACTCGGGGGCATCGATGGTGTCCGGGGCAGCTCCGGCGGTGTCGTCGCCGTAAAGGTCGAAAAGACGCGTCCGCAAAGTACGAAATTCGAGTTCTTCGAACAGCTCTTCCACGGCCTGGCGGTCCGGACGCGGCTCGTGGAGATCCGCGAGGGAAACCGGAAGATCCAGGTCGGTGAGCAATTGGTTGAGCCTACGGTTGCGCTTGACGTTCTCGATGTTCTCCTTGAGCGCGCCACCCACTTTGCCGCCGATGGAGTCGAGGTTCTTCAGGATGCCCTCAAGTCCGCCGTAGAGGTTGATCCACTTGGCGGCCGTCTTGGGGCCAACGCCGGGGACACCGGGGAGGTTGTCGGCAGATTCACCCACGAGCGCTGCGAGGTCCGAGTAAAGGGCGGGCTTGACGAAGTATTTTTCTTCGATGGCCGCGGCATCGAGCTTCGGGATGTTGCTAACGCCCTGCTTGGGATACAGGACAAAGACGTTGTCATTGATCAGCTGGAACGAATCCCTGTCACCCGAGACGAGGAGGACCTCGAAGCCTTCGGCATCCGCCTGGGCGGCCAACGTTGCCAGGATATCGTCGGCTTCGTATCCGGGGAGGGCGATGGTCTTGATACCCCAAGCCTCCATGACGCGGGCAATGATCCCGATCTGGCCCTGGAACTCGGCCGGTGTGGCGTTCCTGCCGCCCTTGTATTCGCTGTACTCGGCCTTACGGAAAGTGGTGTCGTCCGAAACGTCGAACGCAACGGCTACGTGCGTAGGCTTCTGGTCCTTGATGAGGTTGATCAGCATGGAAGTGAAGCCGTGCACGGCATTCGTGTACTGGCCACGGGCCGTGGAGAAGTTCTCCGCCGGGAGCGCATAGAACGCGCGGAAAGCCATGGAGTGGCCATCCAGGACCAGGAGCCTGGGCCGCTCCTCCCCCGTGATGCTTGTTTTTGCGGCGGTTGAGGGGGCTGGTGCGGTAGCGACGGCGGCAGCCTGGGCCGATGGAACCTGGTCCGGTTTGGTTGTTTCACTCACAGGTGCCAGCCTAGTTGGCATGATGGACAATTTCACGCCGAACCGGTTTGCAGACGAGCTGAACCAGGCGGGCATCCCTGAAGAATTCCACGCCTGGCTTTCGGGGCACGGCGTGGGCGCGCTGGTGGTCAAGATGGGTATCCGGTTCACGGAGCTCAGCCCCGAGCGCACGGTGGCAACAATGCCCGTGGAAGGAAACACCCAGGTTGCAGGCATCCTCCACGGCGGAGCGCATGTGGTCCTTGCCGAAACGCTGGGTTCCTTTGCCGCTTCCCTCCATGCCGGCCGCGGCCGCCACGCCGTGGGTATCGAGGTAGGCGCCACGCACCATCGCTCCATCGCATCGGGCACTGTGACTGGCACCTGCACGGCGATCCACCTGGGCGGGACGCTCGCCACCCATGAAATCGTCATTACCGACGAGAAAGGCCGCAGGCTCTCCACTGCCCGGATCACCAACATGATCCGGGACAACAGGGGCTGAGGTATTCGCTGACCCCAGCGGGTTTAGCTGCTCTTCCCGGGCATGCGGTAATGCAGTTCTGCCGCAGCACCGCCCAAGATACGCGAGGAGACCAACTCAAGCGGCGCCGTCGGCCCGTTCAACGGCAGCAGACGCTTTCCGCTGCCCAACACCACCGGGATGACCGTCACGATGATCTCGTCCAGGAGGCCCGCATCGGCGAACTGCGCCACGAGGTGCCCGCCGCCAACCAGCCAGACGTTCTTGTCACCGGCATCGGCCACGAGGTCGGGCGCGAATTCGCGGACGTCCCCTCGGACGAAAGTGACGTCAGAACCCGCAGGTGCCGTGTACTCGCGGTGCGTAAACACCCAGCACGGAATGCCCGGGTAGGGCCACTTTCCGGCCTCATGGTCCATAAGCCAACGGTAGGTGTCTCCACCCATGGCGATGGATCCGACTCCCGAAAAGAAAGACTCGTAGCTTCCGCCCACGCCTTCCACCTGGTCAAACTGGAGGAGCCAGCCGAGGTCGTCGTCGGGTGAAGCGATGAACCCGTCAATGGTGGACGCAACGTAGTACTGGAAGTTCGGCATGGCCCCAGACTAGCCAATGGTTCCGGCGGAGTCAGTTGGCGCCGGCGTTCCCGTACTCGACCCGAACGCTGCCGTCATCCCGCAAGACCACCACGCGGCCCTCTGCCAGGGTCCAGCCGTCGTTCAGCAGGAAGATGCGGCCCCCGCTGACCACCAGCAGACGGAGGCCCGAGTAGCGGTACAGCGGGGCGGACTCGCTGCCGGCCGATTCTTCCCTGACGTTCGGGGCGGTGACGGCGAGGCGTTCCTTGCTGTACACCACGGCGGTGGGAAGCAGCCCGGAGCGCTCCTGGTAGTCGACCGCCGCCCCGCGGCCCAGCGCCTGGGCGTAGTCGGACGTCCCCCAGAAGAGCAGCAGGGTGACAAGCACAAAGACGAGCGACCTTTCCAGGGCCCGGGGCGCAATGCGCAGGGTGCGGCCGGAAGGCGCGGACCGTCGTCGGACGCTCAGGCCCCAGGCACCTACGACCAGTCCGGCGGCAACCAGGAAGGGAACGTAGAGCAAAGTCCTGTCCGGCTGCGTCACTGCCACCATCCACATCACGGCCGCGAAGGCGAACCCCAGGACAAGCACCGCCAATGCGGTGCGCTGCAGGAGTGTGCGGTACCGCGGTGTGTCCAGCAGACTTACAACCAGTTTGTCCAGCATGAGCCACAACAGGCCGATCACCACCAGCCAGGCGAGCGGTTGGAACAGCGACTGGATACTGCGAAGGATGAAGTCCTGGACTGTGTATCCGAACAGGCTGACGTCCAGGCCCATCGCCTTCGCCTGGGCGTCCGTCCGCGCCCAACCGAAGTAGACCAGCAAGGCCGTGGCTACGGTGAGCGGCGGCCCGATGACGGAGAGGACGTCAAGCGTCCGCTGCCAACGCGTGTTGATGAGGCTGCGATCGTCGGGTTCAGCCGCCGTCGCGGCAGCCGTACTTTCGTCCCGGGCCCCGGCTGGTTCGGCTGCACCGGCTGGTTCGGCTCCCCCGCTCACGGGGACGCCGATGGAGAAGCCTCGCGGGAAGCGGAGATGCTCGGTGACGGACCGGGTTGGGTCGGGGACCCGGTTCCGGGAGACGCCGGGTTCGTGGCAGGAGCAGTTGCAGGGGGCAGGCTGTCATCGTAGAAGAATGTCACTGTCCCGCTGATGTCCACGGTGTCCGTGATGGAGATCCGGAGCGTATCGCTGCCCGCCGACGGAGGAATTTTCACGTACATCGGCTGGTAGTCGCCTCCGTACGAGAAGATGAACTCGGAAGAGGCGGGTTGGCCGTCGAACAGAAGGTCACCCACACGAACGTAGTAGCCGTCCAAGCAAACTATGGTGCCACCGCTCCGGGGTCCGGAAGCGCGCGTCGTCCCCGATTGGGGCGTCAGGTTCTCGTCCACCACCGTGAGGCCGGTCAAGTGCCGGGGACAGGCCAGTCCCGGCGCCGTGGCTGCCTTGAGGGGCAGCGTGGGATTGCTGCGCCGCTGCGCAAGCACTGCGGCGGATGTAGCAGCCACGGTGGACTCGAGGCATTGGGTCTGCGGTACCCGTGGCGTTGCGGCCACCGCTGCCGAGGCCTTGAGCCAGTCCTGCTGATTGTCGCTCTGCAGAGCCTTGCAGACTGCCGCGGCCGCTTGCCAAACCGCCGCATCGGGATCGTCCTTGACGCTTTGGGCGAGGGCATCGCACTGGAATTGCTGCAGGAGGAGGTAGCGCTGCCCCGAGGTGGGATCGTTGGGGCCCACCGGACCAACGGGCACCCACCGCACCACGGGAGCCTCGGCTTGCGGGGCTGCCGGTCCCGCCGGGCCTGCGGGCTGCTGCGCCGTGGGCACGACGGCGGTAGGCACCGCGGTGGTGGGTCCCGACGTGGCTGTCGGGGCCGGATTGGGTGACGGGCTGTCCGCGTTAAGAGTGGGCGGAAGGCAGGCAGAAAGGCTCAGCATCAGGACCGGAACAAGTGCCAGTCCGATGAAATGGCTTCGGGATTGGCTCTTCATGACAGCCCCACATCTGCCGGATCACCATGCTGCAGTGATGTAACTTCACTGCCGATTATTCTCCCGAATGGACTTTGCTGCCAGAGATCCGGCTATTTTCCGAAGTAGGGCACGATCAGGTAGATGCCGAACAGGACGGCCAGGCCGCAAATACCGAAGCAGACGTAGGCGAGGGACCGGATCAGCGCCGGGGACTTCTGCTCGGCATCTCCGGCAATTGCGGTGAGCCGGACTCCCAGGGAGTAGAGCACAACCAGGGTCACAGCACCCACCAGGGTCACACCGGCAACCTGCAGCAATTCCAGCCACTTCATCGCTGCACATCCTTGTTCTTGTTGGGTTTGGATTTCTTTTTCTTGCGGAACCGGACGGCTTGGCCGGCCTCTTCAACCTCCACGGCATTGTGGTGGCCGACGTGCGACTTCCGGGACACGACGAACATGTAGATGATCGCGGCCGTTCCGGCTACCGCGGCGATGATGACGCCCACGGCACCGGTATTGACCAGCAACGCGGTCAGCGCACCAACGATTGCCGACGCCGGCAGGGTAAACAGCCATCCCAGGGCAATTTTCCCAACAGTTCCCCAGCGGACGGTGGTGCCTTTGCGGCCCATGCCGGATCCGATGACCGAGCCGGAGGCGACCTGCGTGGTGGAGAGCGCGAACCCGAGGTGGGAGGATGCGAGGATCGCCGTCGCAGTACTGGTTTCAGCGGAGAAGCCCTGGGCCGGTTTGACCTCGGTCAACCCCGATCCCATGGTGCGGATGATGCGCCAGCCCCCCGCGTAGGTACCGATGGCGATGGCAAAGGCACAAGCCGCGATCACCCAGAACTGCGGACCGGACCCGGGAACCTGGCTGCCGGCAGCGATGAGGACCAAGGTGATGATGCCCATGGTCTTCTGGGCGTCGTTGGTGCCGTGCGCAAGGGCAACGAGGCTGGACGTAAAAATCTGTCCTGTCCGGAAGCCGCCACGTTTTTGAGTGAGCTTGTCCCCCGTCTCCGGGTCGTGCCGGGAGGTGAGTGCGTAGGCAAGCCGCGTACAGACGTATGCCACCCCGCCTGCAATGAGCGGTGCGAAGACCGCGGGAAGGATGACCTTGAGGAGTACGGTCTCGAAGTTCACCGAGTGCAGGCCTATGCCCACTACAGCGGCGCCGATGAGGCCGCCGAACAGTGCATGGGAGGAACTCGACGGGAGACCCTTGAGCCAGGTGACCATGTTCCACAGGACTGCGCCCATGAGGCCGGCAAAGATGATGTCCGGGGTGATGTGGACACCGTCGGAGCCTTCCCGGATCAGTCCGCCGGAGATGGTTTTGGCCACTTCCGTTGAGAGGAAGGCGCCAACCAGGTTGAGCACGGCGGCCAGGGCCACCGCGGTCTTGGGCTTAATCGCCCCCGTTGCGATGGGTGTGGCCATCGCGTTGGCTGTGTCGTGAAACCCGTTGGTGAAGTCAAAGAAAAGGGCCAACGCTATTACCAGCGCGACCATGAAGGTGATTTCCACCTGTTGCCCAATCTGCAGAGTCGACGTTCAGCAGTTCCACTTCCCCGTACCTGCCAAGCACAGCATAGTTCAGCCACTGTTCAACTGACTGGACTTGCCGAATTCTTTGGCGGGCTTGAAACCTTAAGAATCCTACGTGCCAGTTACCGGGGGGACAAACGAACCCGCGCGGGGGTTCAGCCCAGGAAGGCCTTGACGGCCGCGATGTCACCGCGTGAGAGTCCTTGCCGCGGATCGGGCGAGATGCACAGCACACGGTCTTGCTGCCAGTCCGCCCAGGAACGGGCATCGGACTCCCTGCCGAGTTGGTCATCGAGCCAAACGAACCGAGTTGCCCCACTCTCGGCCAGGTCCTTTTGGAGTGCCGTGAGCTTCCACCACTCCGGCCCTTCGTCCCAACCCTGGCTGGACAGCACAGGCCAGTCCTGCCCGTTGAGGCCAATAGCGGGACACAGGAATTCCGGGGCGAGGCGTTCCCACGTGGTCAGCCATACAAAACGCGTTGCGGGGTGTCCCGCCAGATCATTGAGTTCGTCCACAAGCTCCGGCGCAAAGGCAACTTCCAGGATTCCGGCATCGGCGACCTGCCACGGGCCGCCCCAATCCGTGGTGCCGACAGGGCTGAAGGGGTTCACTACGCCGTCGACATCCAGGTAGATGGACACCGGCGCCACGCACGACGTCATGATTCTCCCTTCCCCAAAGGTTCAGGTTCAGCGTACGGTACGGCGCGGATGTCGCGAAAAGAACTGTCGCAGGACAAAGCATGAATCAATTTCTTGACGTTCGTCATCACGATGATATTCTGGAGTCATGGAAAAGCCCGCGGCAAAGTCGCCGAATTCCCCCTCGTCCCGGAGCGTGCGTGAGATTGAGGACTCGGTCCGTACCGATTTCCGCCACGCGATGTCCTACGGCGGCTACCTGGACCTGGATCGGCTCCTGAGCTCCCAACACCCGCTCAGCCGGCCTGAACACCATGATGAACTGCTGTTCATCATCCAGCACCAAACCAGTGAACTCTGGCTCAAGCTGGTCCTCCACGAACTCCTCGAGGCTCGCAGGCTGTTCGACCAGGACAACCTTGGCAAAGCGTTGAAGTGCATCGCGCGGGTCAAAGCCATCCAGCGCACCATGACCGAACAATGGTCGGTGCTGGGAACCCTTACTCCCCGGGAGTACGCCCAGTTCCGTGGTTTTCTCGGTAGCTCTTCGGGCTTTCAGTCGTACCAATACCGCGCGGTCGAGTTCCTGCTGGGCAACAAGAACCGCGGAATGCTCCGGGTCTTCGAAAGCGACCCGGCAGCCCATGACCTCCTCGGCACCCTGCTCGCCGAGCCCACGCTCTACGACTCGTTCCTGCATGTCCTGGCAAGGGCCGGATACGACATCCCGAAAGACATCCTGGAACGGGACACCAGTGAACCCTGGACGTACCGCAAGGACCTCGTCCCCGTCTTCCAGCAGATCTATGAATCCGACGAGACGCCGTGGGGGCTGTATGAAGCCTGCGAGGACCTGGTGGACGTCGAGGACAACTTCCAAGCCTGGCGGTTCCGGCACCTCCGAACGGTCCAGCGAACCATCGGCTTCAAGGTCGGCACAGGCGGTTCCTCCGGCGTCGACTTCCTTAAGCGGGCCCTGGACCTGACGTTCTTCCCCGAGCTGTACGCCGTTCGAACCGAGATCGGCAACTGAAAGACTTCCCACCTTCGAATTTCCGCAGGAGCACCCCTTGACCATCGCACAGCAGACCCCGAGGCTTTCATCAGCCGAACTCGACGCCGCCGATCCCCTTGCCGCGCTGCGGGAGGCCTTTTACACCCCCGACGCCGGGCAGCTCACCTCATACCTGGACGGCAACTCACTGGGAAGGCCCCTCAAGGTCACAGCGGAGAACCTGCCCAAGTTCGTTGAAGAGGCCTGGGGCAGCCGCCTCATCCGCGGCTGGGACGAGCAGTGGATGGACGAGCCCACCCGCGTAGGAGACCGCATCGGTGAAGTGACCCTCGGCGCAGCTGCCGGCCAGGTCACCGTGGGCGACTCCACCTCGGTGATGCTCTACAAGCTGATCCGCGCAGCGGTGGATGCACGGCCTGGCCGCGACGAGATCGTGATTGACCGGGACAACTTCCCCACCGACCGCTTCATCATCGAAGGCATTGCCGCCGAACGCGGCGCCACCATCAAGTGGATCGCATCCAACCCGGCCAGCGGCGTCCGCGAGGCGGACCTGGACGGGCTCCTGGGCGAGCGGACCGCCGTCGTTGTCCTCAGCCATGTTGCCTACCGGTCCGGGTTCCTTGCCGACGCAAAGGCGATCACCGCCAAGGTCCACCAAGCAGGGGCCCTGATGTTGTGGGATCTCTGCCACTCTGTTGGCTCAGTGCCGCTGGAACTGGATGCCTGGGATGTCGACCTTGCTGTGGGCTGCACCTACAAGTACCTCAACGGCGGACCAGGCTCGCCCGCTTTCGCCTATGTCAACAAGGGCCGCCAGGCAGAACTCCAGCAGCCCATCTGGGGCTGGATGGGCGCAGACAACCCCTTCGGCATGACAGCGGCCTACGCGCCTGCCCGAGGGATCCGGCGCTTCATCACTGGCACTCCCCCGGTCCTTGCCATGCAGCCCATAAAGGACATGGTGGAACTGATCGCTTCGGTGGGCATGGATGCCGTCAGGGCCAAGTCCATCAAGCTCACCGAATATGCAATCACCCTCGCCGAAGAGTTTTTGGTACCCAACGGCGTCGAGATCGTCAGCCCGCGCAATACCGCCGAACGCGGCTCGCACATCACCGTGGACCACCCACTGTTCGCCGACGTCACCGCGCGGCTGTGGGAACGCGGCGTCATCCCCGACTTCCGCCCCCCGCATGGCCTGCGTATCGGTTTGTCCCCGCTGAGTACAAGCTATGCCGAAGTGGAGTTGGGAGTGACGGCAATCCGCGACGTCCTCCTCGAACTGAAGTGAGCGCTGTCCTTGACGACATGGACTCCCGGCCCGGGAGCACCACGTCGCTGATGCGTACTGTAATCGGACTGTACTTACGCGAGGCGGGCGGTTGGATGCCCACCAAATCCCTGGTCTCACTCATGGAGGCCCTTGGAACGTCCGGGACTGTAGCCCGTACAGCCCTGGGTAGATTGCGCAAAAAGGGTGTCTTGCTGCAGGAAATGAGGGGGGACGCGGCCGGATTTACCTTGACCGGGGGCGCGGCCGCCATGCTTGCCCGCGGCGACCGTAGGATCTTTACGCCCCGCAGCATGGCACCCGCCGACCCCTGGTGCCTGGTCTCGTTTTCCATCCCGGAAACGGAACGGGAAAAGCGACACCAACTGCGACGCCGCCTGCATTGGATAGGGTGCGGAACGGTTGCGGCCGGCCTGTGGATCTGCCCTGACAGCCTCCGGGACGAAGTGAAAGAGATCCTGGACGACCTTCAGTTGCGCGGGATGGCCACAATATTTGTCGCCCGCGAACCCCTGGTTGAAGGGACCCTGCAGGAAGCCGCAGCCAAATGGTGGGAGCTTGATGCCGTGGCGGCCTTGCACCGGGACTTCCTCAAGCAGCATCAGCAAGCTTCCGAACTTGCAGACGGAGCCGTTCCGGTGGCTGATGCTCGGTCCTTCGCCACCTACGTCAGAAGCATCGACAGTTGGCGGATCATTCCTTATTTGGATCCCGGACTACCCGCAACTTTCCTGCCCGATGACTGGCCCGGGGCCGCGGCGGCCGAGCTGTTCGGACGCATCCGGCAGGCCTACTCGGGACCCAGCGCAGACTTCGTGCAGAGAGTCCTTCGAGAGGGCGAATCTTAGGATCCGTCCGATTCAGCGGTTTTCAGCCGGTCTTTACCCGCGAAATAAAACGGAACCGGTCGCCCCGGAAGGAGCTGCGGGTCCATTCCACGGCCTTGCCGGCGTCATCGCGGGCCAAACGGTGGACCACCAACATCGGTGCGCCCATTTCAATGCCGAGCAGCCGAACGTCTTCGGGGGCGGCCAAAGCGGTTTCGACCGTATCTTCCACCTCACTGATCGTCATGCCGTATTCCGTCGCCAGGACCGAATACAGCGAGCCGGCCCGGGCAAGGCTGGATCTGAACCGGGGCAATTCGCCGGGCAAAAAGGCCACCTCGTGCGCCAGTGCCTCGCCGTCGATAAGCCTAAGGCGTTCCAGCCGGGTCACCGCGGCCCCGTGGGGTAGCCCAAGCCGCGCGGCGACCTCTGCATCGGCTTTGACGACGGACAATCCCAGCAGCTTGGAATCGGGGCGCCGCCCTTGGTTGATGGCATCGTCGGAGAAGGAGGTCAATTGACGGACGTGGGTTATCTTCGGGGGCGCCACGAAAGTGCCGTGCCCCTGGATACGGCCGAGCCTTCCTTCGGCCACCAGCTCGCTGATTGCCTGGCGGACCGTAGTCCGCGATGTCTTGTACGTCTCCGCCAGCGCCCGCTCAGCAGGAATGAGGGTGCCTGGCGGCATACCGGCAATGAGCGACAGTACCTCGGTTTTCAGGACGTAATACTTGGGCGGAGCGGCGTCGGCGGACAAATTGGACATCCTACCTGTGGACACGAATATTGGTCTATGCCAATCTAGTCCGAGTCGAGCAGAAGAGGAAGGTCCGCCATGCGCCTTGCACAGCACTCCCCCAAAGAAGCAACGGTGGCTCCATGAGCCCGGCGGTGCTCGGCCTGCACATCGGTGGGTCCCGAACGCATGCCCTCCGCTCCGAACTTGGCTCGCAGGGTGGCGGTGACACCGAGGCTCCGGCGCTGACGGAGTCCAGCGCCAACCTCTCGTCCGTGGGTCACCAAGGAGTCGATGCAGTACTCCGGCGCATCGCTGCTGCTACAGGCGACGGCGTTGAGGTGGTCTGCGCCGGTGCTGCAGGAGCGGATACACCTGCAAGCCGCGCAGTCCTCACCGGCCTGCTCGCACAGCACTTTCCCGGCGCCAGGATCGAAGTGGTCCACGACACCCGAATCATCCTCGCGGCTGCGGACCTCGACGCCGGCGTCGTGCTGGTCGCAGGGACGGGTTCCGTTGCCTGGGGGCGCAACACTGAGGGAAAGGAAGCAAGGAGCGGGGGCTTCGGCTACCTCCTCGGCGACGAAGGCGGGGGCTACTCGGTGGTGCGCGATGCCGTCCGGGAGGCGCTCCGCGAACATTACGCCGGACTCGAACCGGGCACCTTGGTCAAAGCACTCCTGGGAGCCACGGCCAGCGGCGACGCGCTGCAGTTGATGGACTTCTTCTACGCCAAGCCGGAACCCGACCACTGGGCAAGCCTTGCGCCGCTGGTGCTGGAGCTGGCCGTCGAAGGGGACTCCGCAGCCGTACGCATCCAGGCCGAAGCCGCCCACTCTTTGGCCACCCTCGCCCGCCAGGTCCTTGGCGAGCTTGGCCTCGATCTTCCCGTAGTCATGGCAGGCGGGCTCTTGAAAAACCAGCAGCAGCTTGCCGGCGCCGTGGCGCGCAAGCTCTCTCTCGAGGACCCTTCCGCCGTTCGCATCCTGCACGACTCACCGGTCCGCGGGGCCGTTAAGATCGCCGCCGGCCTTCTGAATGACTGAACCTTCCCAGTGATCCCCCGGCCCTTGCGGAGTAGTCTGGTCTTATGCCTTTCACGAGGGGTGGCCGGTAAAGATGGCGCGGGCAAAGCAGCGGTGGCTCCCGGCTTTCCTGATTCCCCTTGCGCTCCTGGCGGCCGTCCTTGTGGGTTCCGTCCAAGCCGGTGCGTCGCCCTCCCTTCCGCCGAAATCGGCTGAGGAAATCATTGCCATGGCGGTCAAAACGGACGTCCGGGCACTCTCGGGCAAGGTTTCGCAGGTTGCCAACCTCGGGCTGCCGCAACTCCCTGGCCCCGGACCATCGGCGGAACCCGGTGCCGCTTCGCTCCTCGGTTTGCTGGCTGGTACGCACGAGGCGCGTGTCTATGTCGATGCGCCGTCCAAAGTACGTCTCCAGATACTCGACGCCTTGGCCGAGCGGGATGTAGTGGTGAACGGAGCCGATGCATGGTTCTACAACTCGGCGGACAACAGCGCCGTCCACACCACACTTCCGGCACGCAGCGGATCCGGCGGCACGGATGGACCAGCTGACACGCAGGGCCCGACGTCGCAGGCCGTCAGTCCGGAATCCCTCGCCAAGCGGATGCTTACGGCCATTGACGACAGTACGGAAGCCACGCCGGGTGAACCGGCCACGGTGGCAGGGCGCAGCGCCTACACCTTGCTCTTGAAACCCCGCAGCGCCGGTACCCTGGTGGACTCGGCTTCCATTAACGTGGATGCGGAAACCGGCCTTCCGCTTGCAATCACCGTCCGGGCCAAAGGACAGTCCGAACCCGCTTTCTCGCTGTCCTATACGGAGCTCCAACTGGGGGCACCGGAGGCGTCCCTCTTCACCTTCGTGCCGCCGGCAGGGGCCAAGGTAACGGAGCAGTCCCTGCCGTCAAGTAACTCCAAGCCCGCCGGCAGCCCGCCACCATCCAAGCACGCCATAAAAACCAGCGGCATCGGCTGGGATTCCGTGGTGTCGCTCCCGGCCAGGGCTTTGCCGACCGCGGTATTTGCGAATCCGCAGATCTCCCAGACACTCCAGCCGGTCAAGGGTGGACGGGCCCTGACAACGGCGCTGGTCAACATCCTGGTTCTCGACGACGGCCGCGTCTTCGCGGGCATGGTTCCTTTGGACCGACTTGAGTCAGCCGCCGCCGCCGACTGACCCCCTCGAAGGGGCCGGTCCAATCGGAGGCAGCACCGGCCTGGCGATCGAGACGAGGGGACTATCGAAGCGCTTCGGACATCGCCTGGCCGTGGACGGCATCGACTTGGCCGTTCCCGACGGCTCGGTGTTTGGTTTCCTCGGGCCGAACGGCTCCGGGAAGACCACCACCATACGGATGCTGCTCGGCCTGGCTGCTGCCGATAAGGGCGAGATCAAAGTCCTGGGCAAGCAGATGCCCGCCAACCTCGCCACCGTGCTCCCCGACGTTGGTGCGCTGGTGGAGGGTCCGGGCTTCTATCCCTTCCTTTCCGGATCCGCCAACCTGATGCGCCTGGATGCGGCAGACAGGCACGCTTCTTCCGCGACCCGGCGACGGCGGGTCGCGGAAGCGCTTGAACAGGTGGGGCTCAGTCATGCGGCGGGAAAGAAGGTACGCGCCTACTCCCTGGGGATGAAGCAGCGCCTTGGCCTGGCCAACGCGCTGCTCAGGCCGCGTGAACTGCTGGTCCTTGACGAGCCAACCAACGGACTCGATCCCCAAGGCACACGGGAAGTCCGCGGCCTGGTCCGGTCCCTTGCAGCGCGAGGCACCACCGTGTTCGTCTCAAGCCACCTGCTGGCCGAAGTGGAACAAATGTGCACCCACATCGGGGTCATGAGCGCCGGCAGGCTTGTGGCGCAGGGGCCGCTGCAGGAACTGCGGAGCGGCGGCCAGGCCCAGGTACTGGTGAAAACGCCCGACGCCGACGCCGCGGCCCGCGTCCTGGCTCACCTTGGAATGGTCTCGGATCCGGCGCCCGGAGGTGTGGTCGGGACACGGCTTGACGGCCTGGAACCCGAGGCGGTGGTTGCCGCCCTCGTAGCGGGGGGCGTGCGCGTCCGCGGCTTCGCAGTGGAAAATGCCAGCCTCGAGGACCGATATGTTTCGCTGACCGGAGAGGGGTTCGACGTTGCCGGATGAGACTGCCGGGCCCGGCGTCCGAACCGCGGGTTGGGCCCTCCTTGGTTCGGAACTTTCTGTGCTGTTCCGCAGGGTGCGGACCTGGGCAATGCTGCTTGCATTGGCCGCCGTACCAGTGCTGATCGCCGTCGCAGTCAGGCTTTCAGCGCGGCAAGTGCCGCCCGGACGGGGGCCGCTGTTCCTCGACCGGGTGAGCCAGAACGGTCTTTTCGTTGCAGTGACAGCCATGGTGGTCTGCGTTCCACTGTTCTTGCCCCTGACGGTTGGCGTGACGGCAGGAGACACCATCGCCGGGGAAGCCGGCCTGGGAACACTGCGATACCTCCTGCTGGCGCCTGCGGGCCGGGTCCGGCTGCTCCTGGTGAAGTACGCCGGGGCCGTCGCGTTCTGTTGTGCCGCAACGCTGGCCGTAGCTGCGGCAGGTGCGATTGCCGGCGTCGTCCTTTTCCCGGTCGGTCCCGTGACGCTGCTCTCCGGTGACACCATCAGCGTGGGCGAGTCCGCGGCGCGGGCGCTGCTCATTGCTGCCTACATCACGGTTTCATTGCTTGGCTTATCCGCCATAGGGCTCCTCATTTCAACCTTCACCGACGTGCCCGTCGGAGCCATGGCGGCAACAATCGTCCTTGCCGTCGTTTCCCAGGTCCTGGACAACCTGCCACAACTGGAGTGGCTGCATCCGTGGCTGTTCAGCCACCACTGGCTGGGATTCGCCGACCTCTTGCGGCAGCCCGTCTCCTGGGACTCCTTCGGCGATAATGCCTTGCTGCAGGGAGGCTATCTCCTGGCCTGCGGAGCCTTGGCATATGCCAGGTTCTCCAACAAGGACGTCTTGTCCTGACGCCGCATGCCAGGGGCGTTACGGGCCGGGTGTGACGTAGGCTCTTCCCATGGCCAGATTCTTTGACGTCCACCCCGTAGACCCCCAGCCCCGAGCCATCGGCCAAGTGGTGAACATGGTGCAGAACGGCGGACTGATCGCCTACCCCACCGACTCCTGCTATGCACTGGGTGCGCAAATTGGCAACAGGGAGGCACTGGACCGGATACGGACCATCCGCCACCTTGACGACAAGCACCATTTCACCCTGGTCTGCAAGGACTTCGCGCAGATGGGCCAGTTCGTCATGCTGGACAACGATGTGTTCCGCAGCATCAAAGCCGTGACCCCAGGCAGCTATACGTTCATCCTGCCGGCCACCCGTGAAGTTCCCAAACGACTGCTTCATCCCAAGAAGAAGACGGTGGGGGTCCGCATCCCTGACCACAAGGTGGTCCAGGCGATCCTGGCTGAGCTGGGCGAGCCACTTCTCTCCAGCACCCTGCTCCTGCCGGACCAGGAGGAACCGTTGACGCAGGGTTGGGAGATCAAGGAACGCCTCGACAACGAGGTGGACGGCGTGATCGATTCGGGTGACACGGGCTCGGAACCAACCACCGTCATCGACTTCTCCAGCGGCGTAGCCGAAGTGGTCCGGCGGGGCACCGGCGATCCTTCCAGGTTCGAATAGGACCTTAGCCCGACTGTTCTTCGGGCTTGCGTGCCCGGCTCGGCTGCACTCGCATGGGCTCACCCGGCATCTTGGGGAATTCGGGCGGGAAGGGCATTTCACCCTGCCCGTTCTCAACGTCCTTCTCCCACCACTGAAGGAGGACGTCGATATCGCCGGGCTTCCGGTGCATTGCAGCCCACGGGTCCCCCATTTCCTGCAGGCGTTGGGGGACGGTCTTGATGGTGTACCTGGCCGGGTCCGCATTCTCCAGTTCATCCCAGGTCAGCGGACAGGAAACCTGGGCCTGCGGAACGGCCCGCGGACTGTACGCCCCTGCGATGGTCCGGTCCCGGTTGGCCTGGTTGAAGTCCACGAAGATCCGGGTGCCGCGTTCTTCTTTCCACCACGCAGTGGTGACCTTGTCCGGCATCCGCCGTTCCAGTTCCCGGCCGGCGGCGATCACGGCATGGCGCACATCCAGGAACTCGTGCTGGGGATGGATTGGCGCGTAGACATGCAGGCCACGGTTTCCGGACGTCTTGATGAAGGCTGTCAGTCCTGCTTCGTCCAAGACTTTCCGGAGCTCCTGCGCTGCGGGGATCGCATCCGCGAAGTCCGTTCCCGGCTGCGGGTCAAGGTCGATGCGAAGTTGGTCCGGGTTATCCGGATCATCGGCCCGCGAGGCCCAGGGGTGGAAAACAACCGTGTTCATTTGGGCAGCCCACACAGCTGCGGCAGGCTCATCGATCACCAGTTGGGGATGCGATCGGGCACTGGGGTATGTCACCATGACCGACCGGATGTAGTCCGGCGCGCCTTTTGGCGGGTTCTTCGAGAAGAACATATCGCCCTCGATATTGCCCGAGTAGCGCTGGAGGCTGACAGGACGGTTTCCGTTGGCTGCGACAAAGGCCTCGCCAACGGCAGCGAGGTAGTTGGCAAGGTCCAGTTTGGTCAGCCCTGCTTCGGGCCAGAGCACGCGGCTTGGGCTTGAGATCCGCACTTCGCGGGGACCTTCAGGGCCGGGCACGGTAAGGGTCGTTGATTCGCTCGCCATGGCCACAAGCTACCGCGTCGGCACGGCGCACGTCTGCAGGCAGGCGGCATTTCAGGAAATTTCTCCCCCACCGCCTGGCCGGCACACGTCCCCCGGCCGGGTTGCAGCATGATTGATACATGCCCGCCGTTGAAACTCCCCTGACCTTCGCTGTCAACGACTCTGTTGTATCCGGCCTCCACATCCGGCCCGGTAACCCGGTTGCCACCCTTGTGCTGGCCCATGGCGCGGGAGCCGGAATGGAGCACCCCTTCCTCCAAGGCTTCGCGCAAGCCCTGGCCGCCGAGGAGGTGGCGACACTGCGCTTCAACTTCCCTTACCGCGAGGCCGGACGGCGGTTCCCGGACCGGCCGCCGGCGGCCATCGCCACCTGGCGCGCGGCCATGGACAAGGCGGCTGAGCTCTCCGATGGCGAACCCCTCTGGGCGGCAGGAAAGTCCTTTGGCGGCCGCATGGCCTCCATGGCGGTGGCCGAGGGCATGCCCGCAACCGGTCTTGTTTTTCTTGGCTATCCGCTGCACGCGCCCGGCAAGCCGGAGAAGCTGCGCGACGAACACCTCTATGGCGTCACTGTTCCGATGCTCTTCCTGCAGGGCACCCGCGACACGTTCGCCACCCCGGAGCTCCTGGAATCCGTCGTCTCCCGCATAGGTCCGACGGCGACACTCCAGTGGAAGGAAGGCGGAGACCACTCGTTCGCGGTCAAAGGCCTGAAGCGCGGCGCGGCCGAGGTAGGGGCCTCACTCGCCCCCGAGGTGGCCCGCTTCCTGAAGGAGCTCAGCTAGTTCCTCCCGGGCACGGGCTCATGCCGCAGGTACGTCCGCTTGAACCGCCCCGTACCCGCCGTCAATGCTCGCAGTTCAATGGCGTAGCGCAAGAGCTCCTGGTCGGGAACCTCCGCGCTGATTTCCGCTCCTTGCCCAGGGGCAGCGTCGGTGCCCGTGACGCGTCCCCTTCGGCCGGAGAGATCACTCATGACCGTCCCCACATACTCATCCGGGACACTGACGGTCACGCTCGATACCGGCTCCAGGAGCTGGATCTTTGCGGCGGCGGCCGCCTCACGGAGGGCCAGGGCGCCGGCGGACTGGAAGGCGGCGTCGGAAGAATCGACGCTGTGGGTTTTGCCGCCCACCAAGGTGACCTTGATGTCTACCACCGGGAACCCCTCGGCGACACCCTTGAGCATCTGGGCCCGCACGCCCTTTTCCACGGACGCCACAAACGTTGCCGGAATGACTCCGCCAACAATCCTGTCCACGAACTGGAAACCCTCACCGCGCGGGAGTGGCTCCACCTCGATGTCGCAGATGGCGAACTGGCCATGTCCGCCGGATTGCTTGACGTGCCGACCGTGCCCGGAAGCCTTCGACGCGAACGTCTCCCGCAACGGTGTGATGACGTCGACTGTCTGCAGCTTGACGCCCTGACCTCGTAACCGGTCCAGGACCACCTCCGCATGTGCCTCCCCCATGCACCAAAGGATGAGCTGATGGGTGTCCTGGTTCCGTTCAACCCTCAGCGTGGGATCTGCCGCGGCTATCTTTCCGATGCTCTTGGCCAGGGCGTCCTCGTCGCTGCGTGAAGCGCCCTCCACGGCAACCGGCATCAGCGGCTCGGGGATATTCCACGTCTCGAGCAGGAGCGGTTGGTCCCGGTCCGAAACGGTGTCGCCTGTTTCCGCTGCCACGAGCTTGCTGATGGCGCAAATATCGCCGGCTATGCAGAAGGGAACCGCCTTCAAGCTGGACCCGACAGGCGAATACAAGTGCGTTACGCGTTCGTCGCTGTCGTGGTCTTCATGGCCCCGGTCGGCCAGGCCCCTGCCGCCTATATGGATAGGAGAATCTTCCCGCAGGGTCCCGGAAAAGACCCTGACCAGGCACACCCTGCCCAGGAAGGGATCAACCGTGGTCCGGACCACCTCCCCGGCGAGTGGCCCGTCCGGGTGGGAACCAAGTGGCTTCAGTGCCGATCCGTCCAATTTCATCGCCAGCGGTGCCGGGCGCTCCAACGGGGACGGCATGGCATCTGTGAGCAGTGACATCAGTTCGACCAGGCCTTGCCCGGTCTCTGCCGAGACCGGCATGACCGGATGGAAACTTCCGCGGGCCACGGCCGTCTCCAGGTCCGCGATGAGGTCCGCCAACGGCAGTTCCTCGCCTCCGAGGTAGCGGTCCATGAGCGTCTCGTCTTCGCTTTCTGCGATGATGCCCTCGATCAGCGGACCCCTCGCTTCCTCCAAGTCGGCTTCGATGCCGGCATCCACCGGCGGGCCCTGCAGCACGCCGACAACCTGGTCCCCGGCCGGGAGGTACAACGGCAGTACTTGCTCCCCGAACGCTTCCTGGCAACGCCCGACGGCGGCACGGAAGTCCGCCCGCGGATGGTCCAGCTTGGTGACAACCACCGCTCGGGGCAACCGGATCCGTGCACATTCCTCCCAGAGGGCGACCGTTGCGCCGTCGATCCCCTCGATGGCCGAGACAACAAAAAGGGCCGCATCCGCGGCCCTCAGTCCGGCGCGCAACTCGCCGGTGAAATCGCTGTAACCCGGGGTGTCGATGAGGTTGACCTTGACATCACCCACCAGGATCGGCGCAACGGACAGCGTCACGGAACGTTGCTGGTGGATCGCGGAGGGGTCGGAGTCGCTGACGGTGTTTCCGTCGGTGATGGTTCCCATCCGGCTGATGGCCCCGGTTGCCGCAAGCAGGGCTTCGACCAGGAGCGACTTTCCCGCTCCCGAGTGTCCCGCGAGCGCCACGTTACGGATCTTGGCAGGATCATTGGGCGTAAGGGCTACGCCGGTATCGGTGCGGCGGGGTTCGGCATTCCCTGACCCGGCCGCCTTGGCCGCTTCACGAGTGCCCTTCGCGGACATGGGCACCTCCTGGTGTCGTATCCAAGCATGAGGTCCGAACACGGGCCCGGTTCGAACGTGTACAAGGATTGGACACCCTGAGGGGACCGCAGGGCAAGGGCCCCGTTGTGCTTATGCGAGCAACCCCCAGAGCAGCCATCCGGAGGTCGCGGCGCAACCGGCGGTGACCAGCGTGAACAGCGACATCCAGACGAAACCCGGCACGCCGGTGGAACGGCCCAGGATCCAGGCGTCCGAAGACTGGATCCGTTCCCGCCTCCTTGTGTGGACGCCCGCGAGCTTGAGTAGATCCCGGACTGCACCTACCGAGAGTGCGACTCCAATGGCCAGTACGGCGTAGTCGACGATTTCCGGCGTTGCGAAAAGGATGAGCAGCTGGGCGATGGCTGCGCTGACCACCGCAACGAGGATTCCTGTGGCGTTGCGAAGGAAGACGAGGGAGATGAGCAGGATCAGGGCACCGATGGACATGGCGGCTCCGGACCGTCCTGCGGAGAAGGCCGCTATCAGGGCGAGCCCGACGACGGCCGGTGCCGGATAACCCCAAAAACCGGACCAAGCGGCACCGAAGGCGCTGCGGCCGCTGCTGACAAGGCGGCCGCTGTGGTCCAGTCCAATGCGGAGACTGTGGACAAAACGTCCTGTCATCAGCGCGGCGTAGGCGTGCCCCAGTTCATGGACGAAGGTCACGTAGAGGCCGAACCAGCGCCAGGTCAGGCGGGGAATGCTGAGCAAGGTGGCCCCGGCAAGAATAGCCAGGAGTACATGCAGGGGCACGGCCGTGGTGTGGACGTCCGTGAAGCCACGGACGACTGCCGCCCACCAGGCCTGGGGCAGGGCTATGGGATCAATATCGGTTTGGGTCACCGTCGAATGGTACGCAACGAGTCCGGGAGTCAGGAGACCGACTGCTGGAGGCGGGACCTGAGGCCCGCTACGAGGATTTCCAGGCCAAAATCGAAAGCTGCGTTGCCGCGCTGGGCGGCCGGCCCGGAATGGGTCAAAGCCTGGGTTAGGGCCGGGTACCCTTCCGTCGGCGGCGCCCACACGACCTCGGGTGCCGCGAGGTCCAAGGCGAACCCCAAGGCGAAGCTGTCAATGGTGGAGATGGCTGAGACGACATCCTGTCCGTGGAAACCGGCGTCCTCCAGGGCGATTGCGAGGTTTTCGTACAGGGCCAGGACCTGGGGATCCTGCACCGTTTGCAGCACCATCAGCGGGGCCAGGCGCGGGTGCCGGGCGAAGGCGTCGCGGTAGCTGCGCACGATCTCGCGCAGGGTGTCGTCCCAACCCTGACCTTCGTGAAGTTTGTACGGCGCCTGGGCAATGATCCTGCCACGCATCAGTTCCAGGATCTCCTCCCGGCCGCTGACGTGGTTGTAGATCGAGGACTGGCTCACACCGATTCGCTTGGCGAGCTTGGGGAGGCTGAAATCTCCGGCTTCGTCCACCAGGTCCAACGCAGCCGTCACCAGGGCGTCAATGGAGATCAGTGGAACGGAAGGGCGGGGCATGTTTCTCCAATCAGATGTCTTGTTACGACTCTAGCGAGAAGTTGTACCGAGGGTATTGTGCGACGAATCACAACACCCTACGATAAAACGAAAGGCTTTCGCTAAAGCCTTCTTTCTCCCCGATCTCCCCGCATCAGAGCCAAGAGGACCCCCATGTCTGACACTGAAACCCGCCCCCCGGCAGCGGATGCTGCCAACGGGCTGAAACGGAATGCCATCGGCACGGGCGGCATCGCCTTCCTGGTCATTTCTGCCGCCGCTCCCCTGACCGTCATGGCCGGAGTGGCCCCCGTAGCCATTGGCGTAGCGGGCATCGGCGCCCCCATGGGTTACGTCATCGCAGGTGCAGTCCTGCTGGTTTTCGCGGTGGCCTTCATGGCGATGACCAAACACGTCAAAGCCGCTGGCGGCTTTTACACCTACATCACGCTGGCCATGGGCAAGACGGTGGGGCTTGCCTCGGCCATTCTCGCCATCGTCTCCTACAACTGCCTCCAAATCGGCGTCTACGGGCTGTTCGCAGTCCAAACGCAGGCGATGCTCCACACATTGTTTGGCCTGGACGTTCCCTGGCCCGCGGTGGCCCTGGTGGCGATAGCGGCCGTGTGGTTCCTCGGCTACCGCGGCATCGACGTCGGTGCCAAGGTGCTCGGCGTCCTGCTGATCGCAGAGACGGCGATCCTTGCCATCATGGGCGCAGGCATCCTCGCCTCCGGCGGGGCACACGGAATCAGTGCGGCCTCCTTCTCCCCCGAGCACGCCTTCACGCCCGGCGTGCTGGCCATCCTGGCGATCTGTTTCGCGGCATTCATGGGCTTCGAGTCGACGGTCCTGTACCGAAGGGAAGCGCGGAACCCGGACAGGTCCGTCCCGCGTGCAACATACATCGCCGTGGGTTTCATGTCCGTCTTCTACGCCTTTATCGTGTGGACCGTCGTGCAGGCCTACGGTGACGGAGATGTGGTCGCGGCGGCCGGCGAGCTGGCAGACGGAATGTTCTTCGCCACCATCAACCAGTACGTGGGGCCTTGGGCCGAAGTGGTCATGTATGTGCTGATCGTGACCAGTGTCTACGCCTCGCAGCTCGCCTTCCATAACGCCATCAACCGCTACGTCTACATGCTCGCCAAGGACGGGGTGCTCCCGGCATTCCTCGGCAAAACGCATCCCAAGTACAAATCCCCGCACCGCGCGGGGCAGTTGCAAACCATCCTCGCCGCCGTCGTTATCGTCATCTGCGCGGTCGTGGGCGCCGACCCTTACAAGCAACTGCTGATCTGGGTCAATACCCCGGGCATCTTCGGCATCGTTGCCCTGCAGGGCCTGGTCTCGGTCGCGGCCTTCATTTACCTTTGCCGGAACCCGGAAGCGGCCACCAACCGGCTGCTCGTCCCCCTCAGCGTTGCCTCGGCGATCCTGCTCTTCGGAGTGGTGGCGCTGATCGCCATCAACATCGAACTCCTGACGTTCGCCGACGCTTTGACCAACACCATCCTGCTGCTGGTGGCTCCCCTTGTATTCCTTGCAGGGCTGCTGATCGCCTGCCGCCTGCGTACCCGCCGACCCCAAGTATTCGACCGTATTGGAAGCTTTGAAACCCATGACTCCTGAGCTGATTGTCCTCGCCAACACCGTCCACACCCTCGATGAGCGTCCAAGCGGTTCCGGACCTGTGGAGGCCGTCGCCGTCAACGGCGGGGTGATCACCGCCGTCGGAAGCCGGCAGGACGCACAAACCTGGCAGGGAGACGGAACCCAAGTGGTGGACTTCGGCGCCGCTTCCCTCACGCCAGGCCTGGTTGATTGCCACATCCACCCCGTCTTTGGGCTCGATCTGACGGTTGGTTGCGACCTCTCCGGTGCCGAGTGCCTGGATGAGGTGCGGTCGCTGCTTGCGCGGGAGGCTGCTGCCGCCGGGAGCGCCAACGACGACGGATGGTTGCGTGCATGGGGCCTGAACCCGAACGCGTTCGGATCGGTACCGCTGCACCGTGCGGTGATCGACGAAATCTCACCGGACCGCCCTGCACTGATCCGGTTGTTCGACGGTCACTCGGCCTTGGCCAACACCAAGGCACTGGAGATCGCCGGAATCCGCGGCCCCCGGGAATTCGACCAGACGGCCGAGGTGGTGTGCGGGGAAGACGGCAGGCCCACGGGCATGCTCCTCGAAGCCGCAGCCATGGAACTCGTACAAAAGCACATCCCGCAGGAGTCCTTCGAAAACCGTAAGTCCAGGCTCGGGGAACTCCTGCGCGACTTCGCGCGCTCAGGACTCACGGGCGGACACGTCATGGACCACAGCGATGAGACATCAGCGTTGCTTCACGCCCTCGAAGCCGACGGCGACCTGCCGCTCCGGCTGCGGACGGCGCCGTGGTGCATGCCCGGGACGACGGAAGACGATTGGGCGGCCTTGGCGCGGAGCGTCGGATCAGGTGGCCGACGCTGGGCAATCGAGGCCATCAAGCTGTTCGTTGACGGGACGATCGACAATGGCACGGCCTGGCTCTACGAGCCTGACCTGTATGGCGAATCCACTGCGCCTTTCTGGCCACGTCCCGAAGAGTATGCCGCGGCGGTCCACTATTTTGCCTCCCGGGGAATTCCCACGGCCACCCATGCCATCGGGGATGCCGGGGTGGAACACGTATTGAATGCCTTCAGTACGCTTCCGCCGGCCGCCAAAGCTGCCCGCGCGCATACAGTGCACCGCATTGAACATATCGAGACCGTCCCGGACGAGTTGGTGGAGGGGTTCAAGAAAGCCGGGGTGGTGGCCAGCATGCAGCCAACACACTGCACGCACTACTCCCGGGCGGACCACAGCGACAACTGGTCCACCCGGCTGGGAAGGGAACGCGCTGACCAGGCCTGGCGGTGCCGTGACCTCCGGGAAGCGGGAATCACCCTGGGCATCGGCTCCGACTGGCCGATTGCACCCTACGAGCCGCTGCCCATCCTGGCGGACGCCCAGCTGCGGCGCCGTGCGGGGCACCCGGAGCAGGAGCCGATTGCACCCGGCCAGGCTTTGACGGCACTGCAGGCCTTGGAGGGTTACACCTCACATGCGGCGAAGGCCGCCGGGCTGTGGGACGTTTCCGGCTCGATCACCGTAGGCAAACGGGCAGACTTCACGATCTTCGAACTGGACCCGCTGACGGCTTCCCCCGATACGCTCGCAGCCGGCACCGTGCTTGGAACAGTGGTGGACGGCCAAGTGCAGTTCATGCTGGACCGGCTCCGCTGAGCCGGCTGCCCTACATCCGGTTCTTGGTCTTCGCAGTTGCCGTGGCCGTCCAGGGGTCTTCGGGCCAGGGATGCTTGGGGTACCGCCCACGCATCTCTGCCCGGACCTGGGCATACGGGCCGGACCAGAAGGAGGCCAGGTCGCCTGTCACCGCCAGGGGCCTGCCGGCCGGCGACAGGAGGTGGAACAGCACAGGGACCCTGCCATTGACCAGCCGGGGAGTGCTGTCCCAACCGAAGCATTCCTGCAACTTGACCGCAACAACCGGCCGAGCGTCGTCGTTGCCGTCGCTGTGATCGGAAACATCCGGGTAGTCCACGCGGATCCGTGAACCACTGGGGACTTCAATGCGTTCCGGAACAAGACTGTCCAAGCCGGCCGCTTCTGGCCACGGAAGCAGTCGGCGCAAGGGCTCTTCAAGATCAATGGACGCAACACCCCTGCCCTCAGCCAAGGCTTCCAGCTCCGGAGCCAACCAATGGTCCAATCCTGCAAGCAGCGCGGGTTCGCTGACGTCCGGCCAGGGTTCGCCCAACTCGCGACGCAGGAGGGCAAGCCGACGGCGCAGCGCGGTTGCACCGGCCGACCACCCAATCGTCGCCAAGCCGCTCTTGGCCAAGGCTTCAGCCACGGCCCTGCGGCCGACTTCCGGCGTGGGGCGCACCGGCGTTGAGGACAAAACAATGGCGCCAAGGCTTCGTTCCAACCGAGCAATGACCCGGCCGTCATCGAAGCGGGCCCGGACAACCTCGCCAAGGAGACCGGGAGCCGTGGCGCGGGCCAATTCTTCCGATAACGGGGCTGCCGAACGGATCACGGCACCAGTCCCGGCGGCATCGCGCCCTTGGGCCCGGGATACCTCCGCCACGGCCAGCCACTGGTGGCCGGCCAGCGAGCTGCCCGCCGGGAGGCCGGCCCGGGTTCCGGACGTCAACAGGTAGGTAGAGCCTTCGCCCGGGACCTGCCTTGCGATGCGGTCAGGAAAGGCCAGCGCGACGATGAAACCGGGCACCTCTGCCCGGCCGGGTTTCTGCGGAGGCACCAGATGGACGTTCGTCGACGCCTCCCGGAGCGTGAGCGTTTCCAACCTCCGGACCTCCTCGGCAAAGCGTTTGGCGGCAGGGTCGGTTCCGTGGAGGGAGGACAGCAGTTTGACGAGGTCTGCACCCGGTGCCCTCTGGTCGCCCGATACGAGGGCCACAGCCTCGGCTGCTGCCTTCCGGCCCACCGCCGCTGATCCATCCAGCAGTGCCCTTGCCAGCCGGGGATCAACCGGCACCAGGGCCAGCGACTTGCCGAGGTCCGTAGCGAACCCGTCAGCACTGATCGCGCCCAGCTCCCGCAACACCTCCACTGCATCGTCAATGGCCGCGGCAGGCGGCTGGTCCGGGAGTGCCAAACCCTCTCCTCGCGGCGAACCCCAACACGCCAGCAGCAACGCCGCACCGGTCAGGTCGGCGACGGCGATCTCCGGGGTCTGGTGGGCCGGCGCGGCGGCAAAGGCCTGCTCGTCGTAGCAACGCACGACCCTGCCGGGACCTTGCCGCGCGGCACGGCCGGCGCGTTGCTCCGCCGACGCCTTTGAACAGGACACCGTCACCAGGCCGGACATCCCCCGCGCTGCGTCCCTGCGTGGCTCGCGGGACAGTCCGGCGTCTATCACGAGGCGCACGCCCGGAACGGTCAGGGAGGACTCCGCGAGGGCCGTGGAGACGATGATCCGTGGCGTGCCGCCGGCCGGCCGGCCTGACACAGCCCTGTCCTGCTGCTTGGGGGCAACCTGACCGTGCAACTCCAGTACTTCGGTCCCGTGACGGGCCAGGGAGCGGAGCCTCGCAGCCACCTCGTTCACCTCGCGGGCGCCAGGGAGGAAAACGAGGGCATCGACGAGCGGATCGCCGTCCAGCGCCTCTGCGTGTGCCGTTGCGGCGGTGCGCGCCACGTGGTCCAGGAATCCGGGCGAGACGCCCCGTCCGTCGAGGCGCGGAGCGGGAGACGGAACCCAATCGACGGTTAGGGGGTGGAGGGCGGAAGGGCAGTCCACCACGGGTGCGGGCGCACCGTCTTCGGCGGTCCGTCCCAGCAGGGTTGCAAACCTCGGCGCATCCACGGTTGCTGACATGGCCACCAGGATGAGGTCCCCGCGCAGTTCACGGACCTCGGCCAGCATGCCAATGAGCAGATCCGTTTCCAGGCCCCGCTCATGAATCTCATCGAGGACAACGGCCTGGACGCCGTCCAGTCCCGGGTCCTTGAGCAGACGGCGCATGAGGATTCCGGGGGTGACGAATTCCACCAGCGTTGCCGGGCCCGCCGTCGATTCTCCCCGGACGGTGTAACCCACACGGGCTCCCTTCGATGCGCCGGCCCGGCTCTTCGCATCCGGGGAAGCCTGCGCATCCAGGGCAGCCAACCGACGGGCAGCCGAGCGCGCCGCTACCCTCCTGGGTTGGGTCACGATGACCCGCGGTCCAGGCTCACCACGCCCGGATACCAGGTTTGCAACCAGGGGCGGCACCAGCGTGGTCTTGCCGGTGCCCGGCGGTGCCTGCACTACTGCCATGCCGGCGTCGTCCGAACGTGCCAGGGCCGCTGCCAGCGCGTCCAGGGAAGCGCCGAAAACCAGGCCCTTGCCCATGGCGTCCAGGTTGAAAGTCACCAGACCATTCTCCCCGGCATTCCAGCCACTTGTTTCCATGCTGGTTGACACGCGCAGGCCGGGCCGCCCCGAATCGGGCGGCCCGGCCTGTTGTCCAGCAGTTGTTATGCGATGGTGGCAGCGTCGATGACGAAGCGGTAGCGGACGTCCGAAGCCAGCACACGCTCGTAGGCTTCATTGATCTTCTCTGCGGGAATGACCTCAATCTCGGCACCCAGACCGTGCTCGGCACAGAAATCGAGCATCTCCTGGGTTTCGCGAATGCCGCCGATGGCCGAGCCGGCGAAGGAGCGGCGTCCGCCGATCAGTGCCCCGGCCCTGACAGGAAGCGGTTCAGCGGGTGCGCCCACGTTGACCAAGGTGCCGTCAAGTGCCAGCAGCTGAAGGTAGGCGCTGATGTCGATCGAGGCACTGACAGTGTTGATGATCAGGTCGAAGGTGCCCGCGAGTTCCTCGAACGTAGCGGCATCGCTAGTGGCGTAATAGCTGCTCGCGCCGAGCTTCAGGCCATCCTCCATCTTCTTCAGTGACTGCGAAAGGACGGTGACCTCGGCACCCATGGCGTGTGCAAGCTTGACAGCCATGTGTCCCAGGCCGCCCAGGCCAACCACTGCCACCTTCTTCCCCGGGCCGGCGTTCCAGTGGCGCAAAGGCGAGTACGTCGTGATGCCCGCACACAGCAACGGGGCGGCAACGTCGAGCTCCAGGCCTTCCGGGATGGAGACCACGAAGTCTTCGTTAACAACGATGTGGCTTGAGTAGCCGCCCTGGGTGATCGAACCGTCGCGGTCGACTGATGCGTAGGTGCCCACGTTGCCGTTCAGGCAGTACTGCTCCTCCCCGGCTTGGCAGTTGGCGCATTCCTTGCAGGAGTTGACCATGCAGCCCACTCCTACGCGGTCACCCGCTTTATGTTTTGTCACTTCGGAGCCAACCTCGCTGACGATGCCGGCGATCTCGTGGCCGGGTGCCAGCGGGTACTGCTGCGGGCCCCATTCACCACGAACCGTGTGGATGTCCGAGTGGCAGATGCCTGCGAACTTGATATCGATTCGGACGTCGAACGGTCCGACTTCACGGCGCTCGATAGTGGTCAGGGCCAGGTCGCCGGTGGCCGAGGGTGCAGCGTATGCGGTAGCGGTAGGCATGTTTCTCCTGCTGGTCATAACTTTGTGGATGATTCCATCAAACCTGACTTTTTCCGCCTGAGGGAGTGTCTGTTGAAACTGGGACCGGGAGTCCTACCCACGTTCAGCCACGCTCCAGGTCTCCGATCTTGCGTTCCAATGCGAAGCGTTCGGCCGCATTGGAGCACTTGTCCAGGGCGGCAAGGAGGGCCTTCTTGGCTTCTTCCCGACGGCCAAGGCGTGTCAGCAGCTCACCGCGGATTGCCGGGACAAGGTGGGAACCGTTCAGGGCACCGCTTCCTTCAAGTTGGTCCACCAATTCCAGCCCGGCTGCGGGACCGGAAGCCATGGCGACGGCGACGGCCCGGTTAAGTTCGACGATCGGAGACGGTGCAAGCCGGCCGAGCGCCTCGTAGAGAATGACGATCCGAGGCCAGTCGGTGTCCCCCGTTGTCCTGGCGATGGCATGGCATTCGGCGATTGAGGCCTGTAAACCGTACGCGCCGAGCCCCCGGCCCGCGGCCAGGGCCGTGGTGAGTGCCGCCCTTCCGCGGCGTATCGCGGACTGGTCCCACCGCCGTCGGTCCTGGTCTTCCAGCAGGACCGGGTGTCCGGCGGAATCCAGCCGGGCAGGAAAGCGTGCGGCGGTCAACTCCATCAACGCCAGCAGGCTGAAAGCCTCCGGTTGGGGTACCAGCCGGACCAGGACGCGGGCCAGCCGGATGCCCTCATTGGCCAGGTCCGTGCGCATCCATGCCTCACCGCCACTGGCGAACGACCCCTCGGTGAATATCAAGTAGAGAACCTGCAGCACCGAGCCGAGCCGGGACGGCAGTTCCGATGCTTCGGGAACCTCAAAGGGAATATGGGCCGCGGCCAGCGTCTTCTTTGCGCGGGTTATGCGCGCCTGAATGGTAGCAACCGGAACCAGGAAAGCTTTGGCAATCTCATCTGTCCCCAAGCCACCCACCACGCGGAGCGTCAGCGCAATGCGGGATTCCTTGGACAGGACGGGGTGGCAGGAGATGAAGATCAGCGCCAGCACGTCGTCGTCGACGGCGACAGGGTTGAACAGCGCGTCCATGGTTGGATCCTCTTCAGTGAGGCCATTGGCCAGCAGCGCTAATTTCCCGTCCCCCGCGGCGCGCCTCCGGAACGCGTCAATGGCCCGACGCCGACCCGCGGTGAGGAGCCAGCCGACAGGCTCGGTGGGGACGCCGTTGACGGCCCAGGACACCAGGGCTTCGGCAACGGCCTCCTGGGCCAGATCCTCCGCAAGCGGAAAGTCCCCCGTATAGCGCGCGAGGGCGCCGACAATGCGTGCGGATTCACTTCGCCACACTGCCTCGACGGCGGCCCTCGCTTGGTTATTGCCCACCCGGATGGCCTCTCGTGCAGCCCGTGGGGGCGGCTAGAGCTGTCCGGTCTGCTCGCGCCACGCGCGTTCCTTCCTGATCCACTCGTTGTCCTGCGGAAATTCGTCGATGCTCGGAACGCGGCGGATCTCGGTTTTGGTGCCGGCGGTCATTGGTGCGCGCTTGGCCCACTCGATGGCTTCCTGCTTGGAGGCGACATCAAGGATGTAGAAGCCGCCAAACAGCTCCTTTGTTTCGCCGTAGGGGCCGTCCGTCACTACCGGTGTCTCGCCGGTGAAGTCCACCACCACGCCCTCATTCGGGTCATCGAGGCCCTCGGCAGCCAGCAGCACGCCCGCACGGATGAGCTCGTCATTGAACTTGCCCATGGCTTCCAGCATCTCGTTGAAGTCGGCTTGCTGGAAGTTCGCAAGGGACTCGTCAGTTGCCCGCATGATCAGCATGTATTTGGCCATTTCAATCAATCTCCTTGGTTTCGGAAGGTCGCTCTCCGACCCTCTCACTACTAAGTCGAACGGATCGAGGGTAAATCGACACGGGAGCCGAAATTCTTTTGACAGACGCAAACAGGATCCCCCGGCTCGTGCGGGGGATCCTGTCTACCGTGCGTTGTTGCTGTAGCTGTTTCTAGCGGCCTCCGCCTCCAATGACTCCGGAGTTGACGGCTTTGGTTACCGCGTCCGCTTCGGCCTGCGTGAGCTTGCCTTCGGATACGGCCTTATCCAGCCTCGCCTTTAGTTGGGCCGCCCGGTTAGCCTGGGCTTCCGAGCGGATCTCGTCGAGGGCGGAGGTGACTTTGGACTCGTCGACGCCCAATGCGGACGCCAGTGACTTCGCCAGGGCGGCTTCCCGTGCCGTGCCGTCCGGCTTGGCGCCTTCGGTGCCTTTTGACGGACGCGTGGTGGGCTTGTTGGCTTCACGGAACGACTTCAGGGCGTCGGTGACCTTGGCCTGGTCAACTCCCAACTTGGTGGCCAGCTTCGAAGCCAGCTGGCCGCCGCCGTCGCGCCAGTGCCCGCCATGGCGGCCCTGGCCGTCGGCCTGGGGTGAACTTTCGGTTGACGATGTTGCACCGGGCGTCGGCGTAGTGGTGGCCGAGGCGACGCCCGTGATGCCCAGGCCGGCGCCCAGGGCCAACGCTCCAGCGGTGACGCCCAGCGTGATCTTCTTCGTTTTTGACATATGCCTCTCCTCACTTTGCAGCCAGGAACAACTGCTTCCCGCCGCCGAGCGGCGGGTGACGTGCGGACAGCCGGTTAGCGCCGTCCAACTTTCAGTTTGAGTCCCGTACCCAAAACCAGGCTGTCTCCAAGCTGTAGTTTTCCTGTGAAACCGGCGGCCACGCGGTGATTCCCCTGGCAACAACGCCGTCCCAACCAAGGTCTAACCGGTGACTTCAGCCCTTGCTGTCCAGCGCTTCCAACAATCTCTGCACGGCCCCGCCGAGGTTCCATTCGGAGCTCAACTGCTGCAGCTCTTTCCTCGAGGCTCCAGGGACGGGCTTCAGCGTGGCACCGGCCTGTTCCAAGCCGGGGATGTCCAGGTCGCGGGCCACTTTCACCACAGCCGGTGCCACCTTCAGGTAGTCGGTCGCGGCAGCCAGCTTGGCCTTCACCCCGGCGGACAGGCCGCCGTCGGGATCCTCGGCCGCCTCCAGAAGCCCTTCGAGCGATCCATGTGTGGCAAGGAGGGATGCTGCGGTCTTTTCGCCGATGCCGGCGACTCCCGGCAAACCATCCGAGGAGTCGCCGCGCAGCGTCGCGAAGTCCGCGTATTGTTGCGGCAGGACGCGGTACTTGCCAACAACTTCCACGTCCGTGAGGACCTCAAGGTTCCGCATGCCGCGTGCTGTGTAGATGACCCGGACGCCACGCGCGTCATCAACCAACTGGAACAGATCGCGGTCGCCGGTGACGACATCCACGGGCATGGTTGCCTGGCTCGCATAGCTGCCGATCACGTCGTCGGCTTCGTGGTCGTCAACGCCCACGACGGCGATGCCCGCGAGGTTCAGCACGTGGCGGATCAAGGGAATCTGGGCGGTGAGGGACTCGGGCACCTCCTCGATGTCCGGACCACCGGCCACCGTCCGCGCCACCCGGTGGGCCTTGTAGCTGGGAAGGAGGTCCACCCGCCAGTTAGGCCGCCAGTTGTTGTCCCAGCAAGCCACAAGGTGGGTGGCTTGGTAGTCCGTAGCGAGCCTGGCGATCATGTCCATCAGCCCGCGGACGGCGTTGACGGATGTCCCGTCGGAACGGCGGATCGTGTCCGGGACACCGTAGAAGGCGCGGAAGTACAGGGAAGCGGTGTCCAGGAGCATGAGGCGAGGCATACCTGATCCTGACACGGCTCTGCTTCATTCCCCGTATTTCTGCAAAGGGTCGTTAAAGCTCCGGGGACTTGAACCGGAATGTGAGCCGCATTACGATTAGTTGAGCGATAATCGAACGTGGTGTTCTATTATCGAACACGCCTATTCATCTCAGTTAGTTACCCACAAAGAAGTGAGGAAAGCCCGTGCAGTTCCACCACCACGGTTATGTATCCGGTGACCCGCGAGTAGAGCCGGCAGCCGGCGTCGGTATTGACCGCCCGGAGGCCCTGCCGGACGAGGTCGACGTCCTGATCGTGGGTACGGGCCCGGCCGGAATGCTGACAGCAGCCCAACTTGCCCAGTTCCCTCACATCACCACACGGATCATTGAGCGGCGTCCGGGGCGCCTCGCTATTGGCCAGGCCGATGGGATCCAGGCCCGCAGCGTGGAGACGTTCCAGGCGTTTGGTTTTGCCGAGCGGATCATTGCCGAGGCGTACCGGATCACCGAAATGGCGTTCTGGAAGCCGGACCCGTCGGACCATTCGAAAATTGTCCGGGCCGCTCGCGCCGTGGACGATCCAGCGGGAATCAGCGAGTTCCCGCATTTGATCGTGAACCAGGCCCGCGTGTTGGACTACTTCGCGGAGTTCGCGGCCAACTCCCCGGCACGGATCAAGCCGGACTACGGCTACGAGTTCGTGGGCTTGAAGGTCTCGGGCGAGGGCGAGTACCCGGTTGAGGTGACGCTTCTTCACACCTCCGGCGCGGAGGAAGGCCAGCAGCGGGTTATCCGTGCCAAATACGTTGTTGGTGCCGACGGCGCCCGCAGCAAGGTCCGCGAATCCATCGGCTGCCACCTCGCCGGGAACCAGGCAAATCACGCCTGGGGTGTCATGGATGTCCTAGCCGTGACTGACTTCCCGGACATCCGGACCAAGTGCGCCATCCAGTCCGGCGAGGGCGGCAGCATCCTGCTGATTCCCCGCGAGGGCGGACACTTGTTCCGCATGTACGTGGACCTGGGCGAGGTCGCTGCCGATGATCACGGCGAGGTCCGCAAGACCACCATTGGGCAGATCATCGCCAAGGCCAACGACATCCTCCACCCGTACACCCTGGATGTCCGCAACGTCGCCTGGCACAGCGTGTACGAAGTCGGTCACCGCCTCACTGACAGGTTCGACGACGTCCTGCCGGACGAACGCGGCATCCGCACCCCACGGGTGTTCATCACCGGCGACGCCTGCCACACCCACTCCGCAAAAGCAGGGCAAGGCATGAACGTCTCCATGCAGGACGGGTTCAACATCGGCTGGAAACTCGGCCACGTCCTCGAGGGCCGGTCCCCGGAATCGCTGCTGGACACCTACTCAGCCGAACGCCAGGTCGTGGCCAAGAACCTGATCGACTTCGACAAGGAATGGTCCACCCTCATGGCCAAAAAGCCCGAGGAATTCAAGGACCCCACCGAACTAGAAACCTTCTACACCAGCACCGCCGAATTCCCCGCCGGCTTCATGACCCAATACGCCCCCTCCATGCTCGTTGCCGAAGCCACCCACCAGGGCCTCGCCACCGGCTTCCCCATGGGCAAACGCTTCAAATCCGCACCAGTACAGCGAGTCTGCGACACCAACCCCATGCACCTGGGCCACCACGCCAAAGCCGACGGCCGCTGGCGGATCTACGTCTTCGCCGACACGGCACAGGCGGGTGCCCCCGGTGCCGTCGCGGACCTGGCCCAGTGGCTCGAAACCGCACGTGACTCACCGCTGGCGGCGACGCCGTCGAACCTTGACCGCGACGCGTGGTTCGATGTCAAGGTCATCTACCAGCAAGACCACACCGGCGTAGACATCACTGCCGTCCCCGCGGTCTTCAAACCCACCGTCGGGCCCTTCAAACTCACCTACCTCGAAAAGGTCTTCGGCACGGACCCCGGCAACGACATCTTTGAACAGCGCGGGCTCAGCCGCGACGGCGTCGTCGTGGTGGTCCGGCCGGACCAATACGTCGCCAACATCCTGCCCCTGACGGCAACGGCAGAACTCGGCCAATTCTTCGCCGGCCTGCGTCCGGCGACGCATGGCGCAGCGGTAGAGGATACCAACCAACTCAGCCACGCCTGACACTGCCGCAAGAGTCTGGTTTTTGCTTCGGTCCGGGCGTACAACGGGCGTATGGGCTACGGGCCGGGTAGGTTCCTGCTGGTCCTTATGCTCAGCACTTGGTTCCTTGGTGGTTGCACGGCCGGCGCACCCGGGCCGACGCCTTCGCCTGCCCCGCCGGGAACCACGGAACCTCTTGAACGAACCATCCTGCACTTCATGGAGGAGGGTGCGACCTCTGTTGTGGTCCAAGTGAGATGGCCGGGCGGGGAATGGTCCAAAGCCTATGGCGTACGCGACCTCGACACTAACGACCCCGCCCGTCCCCAGGACCGCTACACGGCCGCCAGCGTCACCCAGTCGATGGTCGCGGCGGAGGTTCTCAAGCTGGTTGACGAGAAGCGGCTGGAGCTCGACCGCCCGGTCAACGCTGATCTTGCCCGCCTCGTCCCGGCTTTGAAGCCACCTGGGGACGTGACGGTTCGTGAACTCCTGAACCACACATCGGGACTGCCGGATTTCCGCGACGCACTGTACCGGGACCTGCCGGTCAGGGATGTCCTGGAGAAGCAACTCACGCCGGGCCAGGGCTTGATGCTGGCGGCGAAGCTACCGTGGCAATCGTTCAACAAAGGGTTCTTCAACTACTCCGAGTCCAACTACCTGGCCCTGGGGCTATTGATCGAGGATGTGCGCGGTAAACCGCTTGCCGAGGTGCTGCAGCAAGACATCTTCACAGCGCTCGGCCTGGGCAGGACTTCGCTGGGCAAGCAGGACCGGCAAGCCCGCGACAACCTGCACGGATATGTAACGGTGGGGGCCAGCCGCGAGGACGTTACGCAAGCTGAATACCTTGTGGGCTCCCCCGCGGGCGGCTTGGTATCCACTACCGCCGATACCAACGGGTTTTATCGCGCTCTCCTGTCCGGCCGCCTCCTTCCGCAGCCCCTGCTTGCCGAGATGAAGAATACGGGCCTGGGGAGCCACGGCCTCGGACTGCAGCGATTCAGCATCAGCTGTGCGTCGGGGTACAGATTCGGCCAGACCGGCGACGTCGCCGGCTACCTCACTTCCTCGGTCAACAGTGCCGACGGCGGCACCCAGGTTGCGATGGCCATGGCACTGCCACCGATGCCGGCTGACACCGACGCGGCAGAAGTGGCAGGCCGGGTGGGGTTGTATTCGTCGCAGATGGTGTCAGCCTCCCAGGAAACCCTGGATAAGTTCTGCCCGGATTCCAGTGGCGGGCGGCCTTCAACGGGACGAGAATAGGCACGTGGCCCACCCTCGCGCAGAAGGCAGCGGCGACACCCTGAACGATGCCGCCCGCAGGATCCAGCGCGTCTACCTGACCTTGACGCTCGGCAACACCATCGCGGCGTCCTTCATCTGGGGCATCAATACCCTGTTCCTGCTGGACGCAGGGCTCAGCAACCTGGAAGCGTTCGCCGCCAATGCGTTCTTCACAGCCGGGATGGTTTTGTTCGAAGTCCCGACCGGGGTGGTCGCCGACGGGTGGGGACGCAGGACCTCGTTCCTTCTGGGCACCGTCACGCTGGCGGCCTCCACGTATCTGTACTACGTCATGTGGCAAATCTCTGCGCCCTTCTGGATGTGGGCTGTGGTGTCGGTCCCGTTGGGGCTGGGCTTCACTTTCTTCTCAGGCGCCGTGGAAGCCTGGCTGGTGGACGCCCTCCGTTTCACGGGCTACGAGGGCGGTCTGGAACAGGTCCTGGGGCGCGGCCAGATGGTGCAGGGCTTCGCCATGCTGGTGGGCTCGGTAGCCGGTGGCATCATGGCCCAGGCCACCAACCTGGGAGTTCCGTTCCTGGCACGCGTTGCGGTCCTGCTGGCAATGTTTATTGTCGCCTTCCGGCTGATGCACGACGTCGGCTTTGCACCTGAGCGGGCAGGGCGCCCCTTGGCAGCCACGCGGGCGGTTCTTGCCGCCTCCATCGACAACGGCCTGAAAAATCCGCCCGTACGTTACGTGATGTTGGCCGCTCCCTTCAGTGCCGGCGTCGGGATCTACGTCTTCTACGCACTGCAGCCGTTCCTGCTGGAACTGTTCGGCGACCCGAAGGCGTACTCCGTTGCCGGACTGGCGGCCGCGATCGTGGCAGGCTCACAGATCGTCGGCGGTTGGCTCGCACCGCATGCGCGCAACCTCTTCCACAAGCGGACGTCCGTGCTTGTCCTGTCCAGCGTGACGGGGGCAGTCATCCTGCTGGTACTGGGCTATACGCGCATTTTCTGGGTTGCCTTGGTGTTGCTGGCTGTTTGGGCCATGGTTGGCTCGGCCGCCACCCCGGTCAGGCAGGCCTACGTGAACGACTTGATCCCCTCAAAGCAACGTGCCACTGTCCTCAGCTTCGATTCGCTCATGGGATCCAGCGGGGGCGTGGTGGTACAGCCGCTCCTTGGACGGGGAGCCGATCTCTACGGCTATCCTGCATCGCTGGCAATGGCGGGCCTGATCGAACTGTTCGCGGTCCCGTTCCTGCTGGCGAGCCGCAAGCAGGCAGCAGCCGCGGACCGGGCAGCAACAACACCTTCCGGCCCGGGGCGCGAATCGATCGCGTGAGGGTAGATCCGGCCCTACTTGCGCCCCGAAGCGTGTTTTACGCAATAAGCAGTCCATGGCCTGGCCTCAAGCCTGCCCTCGGGTATTGCATCGCCACAAACAGCACAGGTTCCATAGGTACCGTCGTGGATGCGGGCCAGCGCCGCGTCGATCTGCTCCAGGCCCAGTCGGCTCTGGTCCAGGAGCGCCGAGGCCTGCGAGAGCTCGAAGGCTATGGTGCTGCCTTCGGGATCGTGTTCATCGTCGACATTCGAGTCAATGCGGGCGGCGCTGACAGAGGAGATATCGCTGCGCAGGGACGCAAGGAGCGTGAGCTTCCGGGCCCGCTCCTCCTCGAGCAGGATCCGGAAGCGCTGCGTGTCAACCATGGATCAGAGTTCCACCGTCCCGCTTTCGCCAACACTCATGCGTGAATTGGTGACCTTCGACTTGACCCACTGGATTACCGTCGCGGCAGTGCCACCCGGGCTGCTCCAGTACTCCGCGGAGTCCGAGTCGACGCGAAGCAAACATACTTCAGGCGTTTCGGGACCGTCCGGGAACCATGCCTCCACGGCCTGATTCCACATGTGGCGGATCTTTTCACGGTCGGTGACTACCTCCGCAGTGCCCGCTACGGACACCCACTCGGTGTTCTTGCCGAATGAGACATTGACCCGTGGATCGGCCCGGACATGCGCTACCTGGGAAGTGCCCAAGCCCGTGAAGAACCACAAATCACCGTCGTCCCGGACGTCCTGAACCGCCAGCGGACGGCTGACCAGGGCCCCCTCCCCATCCAGGGTTGTCAGCATCCCGATCCGGGAGTGGTTGATGATGTCCGTTACTTTGCCGATGCCTTGCTCTTCAGCCATGCGTTCGCCTCTTTCAGCCTGCCGTCCAAGGGACCATCCCCACTCGCCAGCCTATTAGTAAGCTTCCTTATTTTCTAGTTGTCCGAAAATTCCGTGGTCACTCAGGAGCGTGCGGGCGGCGGTCCTTCAATGATGCTGGGGATGTATTCCAGTAGCTGCGAACGGCCGTCGAAGGTTCTGCTTTCCACCAGGTCCAACGCGATGTCCGGATAGCCATCGTAGATTCGTTCACTCCCGGTACGGCCTGTGATCACGGGAAACACCACCAGGCGAAAGCGATCCACGAGGCCGGCCGAGAGCAGGGACCTGCCAAGGCTGATACTGCCAAGGGTGCTCAAAGTTCCCCCCCGTGTGCGCTTCATCTCCTTTACCTTCTCCACGGCGTCTCCGCGCACCAGCTCCGTGTTGGGCCACGCGGGAGGCTCCTTAAGCGAGTTGGAGAAAATGACCTTCGGCATTGCGGCGAGGCCCGTCAGGCTGGCGCCCTCCTCTTCGGAAAACTCCGAAGCCTGGTCCGCCGCTTGCTGCGAGAGGCTGGACATCACGCGGTAGGTGTTGGCGCCCATCAGCAGGGTGTAGTCTTTTTTCCCTTCTTCCTCCAACCAGGCAAGATACTCCGGTCCCTCCAGTCCCCACCATCCCGGCCAGCCTTCTCCCGAGGCGTAGCCGTCCAGTGTGATGATCAGATCCACCATCAACTCGGCAGACGTCTTTTCTGACTCGGTCTGGCTCACGGTTGGCTCCTTCAATGACGTGTTGCCCGGCTGGTGGCGGCCATGGTAACGCTGAGGGAAACAGACCTTCAAGGGGTTGATGCCGCTATGTTCCTTGCCCGGATTGTGCGCCGGCCACCTTCCGTGCGAGGTCTATGCGATTCGCAGCCCCGGCCTTGCGCAGGACGCTGGAGATGTGTGAACTGACAGTCTTTTCACTGATGAAAAGAGCCGTGGCAATTTCCCGGTAGGTCTTACCCGCCACAAGGTGCTCCAGGATGACAGCCTCCCTCGGAGTCAAGGACCAATGGGCAGGGGCTGTCGACGGCCTTCGGGCAGCTTCGCTCGCCAACGGTATGCGCGAGCGATCCGCCAGGACCCTGAGTGCGGTCTCGACGGGTGTGGCTTGAAGTTCGCGGGCCAACGCCAATCCCCTCTTCAGGATCTCTACCGCATTGCCCTTCCCCCGCCCTCGCAGAAGGATCGTTTCGGCAGCGCGCTGGCAGGCATAAGCTTCCTCCCACGCCAGGGAAGCTTCCTTGCAGGCATCAGCGGCCAGAACCCAGATGCCCGTGGTACCGCCTTGATTCCTGGCGCGTCCAATCTCCGCGTCGTACAGCATGTTGAAGGCCTTAATCTGACTGGCATACAGCGGTGTCAGCGCGCCTGCATCGGTCAGCACCACTGGAAACCGTTCTTTCAGATCAGCTGCTGCGTCCAGAAGTGCGGCCGTAGGCAGGTCAGAGTCTCTGGCGTCCTGAACCATGTCGGCCAAGGCCCTTGCGGCCAAAGGGAGCAGCCACTCGCACATCGTAGGAGGCGGTCCGGGCCGCGATGCGGCCGCCACAGCGACATCCAAGGCATCGCTGGAACGGCCGGCAATCACGTTCAGTTCGGAGCGGACTGCTGCGAAACCGAGGTTTACGAATGCGTCGCTGTCGCGGTTCACCTCCTCCGCCCTTCCGAGATGCGCGAAAGCATCCTGTGTTCGTCCTTGCAGGGCGTCCAAGCGCGCCATGGTGAGCCGGCCGCTAACATCGCCCATCGGCCCGGGATCAAAGCTGACGGCCGTTCGCAAGGCCACTTTGGCGTCCCGCCACGAACCCACGGCCAGGAAACTTGCCGCCTCGTCCGCAGCGATTTTGGACATGAACGAATGTGGAGCCCGAGCCTGTGCCAGTTCCTCGCGGGCAGAGCGCATGATCTCCCCGTATTTCCGGCTGACCCAGCCCTCCTCCGCATTGCCCAACCAGGCCACAGCGTGGCAGTAGGCCCAGTAGTCGCCTCCCGTCAGTGCTTCAGCTGCTGCCTCACGGGCCAATCCCACTGCGGGACGGGGATCGCCCGCAAAAACCCGCTCCATGGCAGAGGCAGTCAGGGCAAAACTGAGCGCCCTGTGGTCACCGACGCGTCGCGCCAAGGACACTACGTCGGAAGTGGAGGGAACACCACGGTATTGGTCCTTCCATAGGCGGACGTGGATCGTTTCAGCCGAGGCCAGGACGTACTGCCAGCTCAGCGGGTCGCCTGCAGCCAACTGCCCGGCCCTTACCACGTCAGCCAAATCCAGGAAGGACTCCCCCACCGACATTCGCAAGTGCATACGCCGCACCAAGAGCGCGGCCACGCCGAGTGGCTCGCGCGCCGGGTCGGCGAGGGTAAGCAAAGACTCGATGGCCCGCAGTTCAGCGCGGAAGTCGCCGGAATTGAAGGCAGCTGTCCGGACACGTTCCCAAAGCTCCTTCATGTCCTTGGGTGCTTGGCGGGCCCTGCTGTGCAAGTCCACGGCCCGCTCCAACAGCTCGAGTGCTTCCGGCCATTCCCCATTTGACTCACGGTGGGAGGCGGCAACGAGTGTCCAGCGGAGGGCCGCGTCCCAGCGGCCGCAGTTGAAGTAGTGGTTCGCAAGTGACTGGGATGCCTGTGCGTCTCCGGTTTGGCTGTCCAGTGCTTCCTCATACACCCTGGCGAACGCAGCATGCCATTCCAGCCGGTCTTCGGCAGCGGTTTCCAGCTCAAGCACTTCCGGAATGAGGGGATGGCGGAACCAGTATGTACCATCGCGTTCCAATTCCACGATGCCTGCGGCCATCGAAGCATCCAGCTCGTGGCGAATCTGGATTCCCGGGATGGAGGCCTTCGCCACCTGGGCGAACCTGGATAGCGGCGCAGGATTGCCGCCCAGGGCAAGGATCTGGGTTAATCGACGTCCTTCCGTAGACAATCCCTGCCATGACCGGAGCACGGCGTCGCGTAGGTCCGCAGGGAACCCAGTTGGGAGGCGGCCATCGCGCACGTCCAGGCCCTCCACCAAGAGTCTGGTGAAGTATGGATTACCGGCAGAGTGGCCGAAGATTTCCGAAACCAGGGACTGCGCGGGCTGGTAACCCAGTAGCGATGCAATCTGGTTTGCGGAGGCCGGGCGGTCGAGGGGACCCAACCGCGCCAGCGAGACGTTCGGCAGCCGCTTTACGTCCGCTAGCCAGCCTTGAAGGGGGCAGCCGTCAACCACGGCTTCCGAGCGTACGGTGCCCACGATTCCCAATGGGCGGTCTACAGGCCCAGCGATGATAAACATCAGCATGTCCAGGGTGTCCGCGTCGGCCCATTGAAGGTCGTCGATAGCAAGCAACAGGGGCCTTCGTGCGGTGACTGATTCGATCCACTGGTCGATGAACTGCGGTGCTTCGGTTCCAACCGCCCCGGGACTGAAGGGCCGCGGCGAAGCGAGGCTGTCCGCGGAGCGGAAGGCGGAGCGCAACGCGTGGTAGTGGATGTCCAAGGATTTCAATGGCAGTGCGGCTCCGGCCAGAACGGCGTATTGGTCCGGAACTGAGGCCCGGACGGCGGCGACCAAGGCAGTTTTGCCAATGCCTGCATCTCCAAGCACCAGGATGGTCCTTGATGTTCCGTCTTTGAGCCCCTCGAGTTGCCGGACCAACTGCGCGAGCTCTTCCTCCCGGCCCACCAAGCGCGGGGCGTCCTGTCCGGCCAACACCGTCATTCCTCAAGACTGGCACTCTGAAGCCCTGAGGGAAAGTCCACGTTCTTCCAGCAAATCCAAGGGTCCAGCTAGCTTTTCCAAGGACCCATTCCTGATGTTAGGACAGCACGCGCAGAGGAGAGTGAAGGAGTCGTTGCAAAAGAAGTCGAAGGGACCTCAGCCATGGAAACGCTCACTCTTTTGGTATCGCGTCTAGGTGCCTGCGCGGTGGTGCTGGCCTCAATCGTTGGCGCCTCAGCCGACGACTCGGTGGCGAAAGAAGCAGGAATCTCTACGTATGTTGACTGCCCCCAGGAACGCATCGGGACGCAACTGGTCCGCTGTGATGTCCTGACTGGCACGGGTGCTGATGCTCCGTTCTGGATCCCCGAACAGAGATAGCCGGGTACCAACAGGCCCTCCCCGGCCAGGCATTCACCACGCCCCGCCGGACTCTGGTCCGGTGTAAGGATCGTTGCTAGCGTGGCGGCATGACTCCGTCCAAGACCCCGGCAGAGATCCTTACCGTTGGCGACGAGGAAGTCCGCGTTTCAAGCCCGGACAAGATCGTCTTTCCAGTACCGGGGATCACCAAACTCGACCTGGTCCGCTATTACCTGGACGTGGCGGAGGGCGCCCTGCGGGGCGCCGGCGGAAGGCCAATGGTCCTGAAACGATTCCCGAAGGGCATCGACTCCGAGCCGTTCTTCCAGAAACGGGTCCCGGACAACCACCCGCCTTTCATCGACACGGCTACGCTGCGCTATTCCTCCGGAACTTCTGCGGAGGAAGCCGTCATCCGGGATGCCGCCGGACTGGCGTGGGTGGTCAACCTGGGGTGCCTGGACCTCAACCCGCATCCCGTGCGCGCAGAGGACCTTGACCATCCCGATGAACTGAGGATCGATCTGGATCCCATGCCCGGAGTGGACTGGTCGCAGATCATTGATGTTGCCTACGTAGCCCGGGAAGTTCTTGATGATGCCGGGTTGGTGGGATGGCCCAAGACCAGTGGATCACGGGGGCTGCACATCCTGGTGCGCATTGCACCGGAGTGGGACTACCGCCAGCTGCGATTGGCCGCGGAAACGCTGGCCCGGGAAGTGGAGAACAGGGCTCCGGGCCTGGCTACGGCACGGTGGTGGAAGGAAGAGCGCGGTGAGAGCGTGTTCGTTGATTTTAACCAGAATGCCAAAGACCGCACCGTGGCTTCGGCCTATTCGGTCCGCCCGCTGCCCGACGCCCGGGTCTCAACTCCTCTCAGTTGGGAGGAGGTGTCCCGGGCTCGTCCGGAGCAATTTACTGTCCTGACCGTTCCCGCGCGCTTTGCCGGCGTGGGCGATCCGCATGCCGGAATTGACGATTCTGCGGGCAGGCTGGATGGGCTCCTGGCCCTCGCTGAGGAGCTTGGCCCGGCCGAGAAAGCCCCACGGAGCGGCGACGGTACGGGACGAAGGAAGTCCGTGATGCCGCTCATTGAAGTGGCGCGGACCATGACAAAGCCCGAGGCCCTTGCCGCCCTGGAGAAATGGAAAGATCTCCATGGCGACGTGGTTCCGGAGCTGCATCCCGCCGATGTGCTGGTGGATGGGATGCGCGGTTCCAGTTCGCTTTGGTATCGCGTGCGGGTCAATCTTCAGCACATACCCGAGGTGAAGCGTCCCGTCCAGGAAGAACTGATCGCCGATTATGATCCCTGGGCGGGCAAGGAGTGGCCGGGCAGGCCGGGCGCCTGAGGCTGCCCGGCCTGGAGCCGGGCCCTGCCTACCTGCGCGGGATGTTGCGGAGGTTGCTGCGAGCCATGCTGACTGCCTCCCCCGCACCACGGTTGAGTACAACCTTGGACATTGCCGTAGCGAACCCAACGACCTGGGAGCCGGAAATCTTCGGTGGAATGGACAGCGCCTGCGGATCGGTGATGAGCTCCACCAGGGATGGCCCGGGGTGTGCGAAAGCCTCCCGATAGGCGGATTCGATGTCTGCGGGGTCGGTGACCCGCACCGCATGGAATCCCAGGGCCGCGGCAACTGCGGCGTAGTTTGCATCCGGCACATCAACGCCGAAGTCCGGCAATCCATCCACCAGCATCTCCAGCTTGACCATGCCCAAGGTGGAGTTGTTGAAGACCACCACCTTCACGGGGAGCCTATGGGCGGCTACCGTGATCAACTCGCCCAGCAGCATGGACAGTCCACCGTCACCGGAAACGGAGACAACCTGGCGGCCAGGGTAGGCCAACTGAGCGCCAATAGCGTGGGGAAGGGCGTTTGCCATGGACCCGTGAAGGAAGGAGCCGATCAGCCTTCGCGTCCCGAGCGGATTGATATAGCGGGCGGTCCACACATTGCACATGCCGGTATCGGCCGTGAATACCGCGTCTTCGGCGGCTACCTGGTTCAGCAGGGAAGCAGCGTATTCGGGGTGGATGGGTTGTTTCTTCTCAACCTTGCGGGTGTAGGCGCCCACCGCTTTGTTCATCAGCCGGTCGTGCTTCTTGAGCATCTGGTCAAGGAACTTGCGGCTCGACTTGGCCTTAAGCAAGGGCATCAAGGCGGCCAAAGTCGGCAGCACGTCGCCATGGACTGCAATGTCGACGTCGGTCCGCCGCCCCAGCCGCTGTGCGGCGTGGTCAACCTGGGCAGTACGGGTATCGGGAAGGAACTGGTCATAGGGGAAATCGGTGCCTAGCAGAAGCAGCAGATCGGCGTCTTCGATGCCCTCGGCCGCGGCGCCATACCCAAGAAGCCCTGTCATGCCGATGTCGAAGGGGTTGTCGTACTGGACAAAATCCTTGCCCCGAAGTGAGTGGCCAATGGGGGCCTTCAGCAGTTCCGCCAAAGCAATCAGTTCGCCGTGGGCACCCTCTACCCCCGCTCCGGCGAAAATGGCGACCTTGCCGGCGTCGTTGATCGCATCGGCGAGTTCCTGGACGCTGGCCGGGTCCGGGACCAACAGGGCCTGCCGGAATGCCGCCGGAAGGGGCGTTGGCGCCGTCGCATCAAGGCCGGCGATATCGCCAGGAAGGGTCACTACGGACACGCCGCGCAGCGCCAGGGCACTTTGGATGGCACTGTGCATGACGCGCGGCGCTTGCTCGGCCGTGCTGATGAGCTCCGAGTACACCGAACATTCGTTGAAGAGCCGGTCAGGGTGCGTCTCTTGGAAAAATCCACTGCCAATCTGTTTGCTGGGTATGTGCGAGGCGATCGCCAGTACAGGCGCCCCTGTCCGGTTGGCATCATAGAGGCCGTTGATCAGGTGCAGGTTGCCCGGACCGCAGGAGCCGGCGCAGACGGCAAGTTTTCCCGTGAGCTGGGCCTCGGCTGCGGCAGCGAATGCGGCAGCTTCCTCGTGCCGGACATGGATCCAGTCAATACCGCCTTTCGCCGCGCAGCCAGTCTGCCGCACGGCGTCCACGATCGGATTCAGGCTGTCGCCCACTATCCCGTAGATCCGCTGCACACCCGCAGCCTGGAGTTGTTCAATGAGCTGCGTGGCTAGTTCCTTGGCCATGGTCCGGGCTACTTCTTTTCCGTCAGGGCCGAACCCTTGTGGGCGGCCAGTGCACCTGTTTTCCCGGACTCCACCACGTACTGCGGATCGTCTTCGCTGGCACGGTGCAGGTTGCCGTCCAACTCGAAATCGCTGGTCTTCTTTTCAACGATCTTGCCGTGGGTCTTGCCCTGGGAGGTATTCCATTCCACGCGTGTTCCCTTGCTTAGTGCCATGCCAGCTCCTTTATTGTTGCTGCTCTGGTTTTCCGGGCGCACCACCATAGTAAGCAGGGTGACAATGTGCCGGGCCGCGTTGCTTCCTCCTCCGCACCGAGTGTCTTAGTCTGATGCAACTGCCACACGACTGCGACGGCTGAACCGCCGCGCCCGAAAGGAGAACCATGTGGATCTGCGCCACATGCGGCGTTGAACGGGACGAGCCGCTGCCGGTTCTCTGCCCTGTCTGCGACGACGAACGGCAGTACGTTGTGGAAGACGGCCAACGATGGGTCACCCTTGACGTGCTGGAATCGTCCGGACAAAGAATCACCATGCATGAGAACGAACCGGGACTCTTCGGGTTGCGGACCGAACCCAAGGTGGGGATCGGACAAACCGCCCAGTTGGTGGTCACAGCCGCCGGGTCTTTGCTGTGGGATCCCCCGGGCTACGTGGACGACGTCACGGTGGAAGCGATCCTCGGGGAAGGGCCTGTCCTGGCCATCGCGGCGAGTCACCCGCATATGTTCGGCGTTCAGGTTGAATGGTCGAGGCGCTTGGGCGGCGTTGCCGTCCTGGTGGCAGAAGCGGACCGGGAGTGGCTGGGCCGTGACGATCCCGCCATCAGGACGTGGTCGGGCACCGCGACCATCACCGATGGACTGATTCTTCACCAGACCGGAGGGCATTTTCCGGGCAGCGCCGTAGCCCACTGGGCTGCTGGAGCGGAGGGCCGCGGAGTCCTGTTGACCGGAGACAGCGTCTTCCCCAATCCGGACCGTCGCTCCGTTGCCTTCATGCGCAGCTACCCCAACCACATTCCGTTGTCCGGGGCTGTGGCGCTTCGCTTGGCCGAACAATTGAACCAGCTGGAATTCGACCGGATGTATGGCAATTTCAATAATGTGATCGCCGCCGACGCCAAGGCAGTACTGCGCGAATCGGCCATCAGGCACTCAGCCTGGGCCCGCGGCGATTACGACCATCTGACCTGAGGGTCCGAAGCAATATCCACCATCAGAGGTAGTCCGTTGCGTGATCGCGGGCGATCTCGAGCAGTGTTGAATGGAAGGCAACCTCCGCCGGGGCATAGACCTTGTCCTGGCGCTGGGCCAGGAAGACCCGTCGCAGCGGCGCATCCGGGCCCAGGCCAATGACCTTTACGTCCGGATGCTGAAGGGCCACGGCGGTCTTGGGGACAAGCGCAACACCCATTCCAACACTCACCATGGCCTGGGCTTCCTGATAGTCGTTGGCCAGGAAGCCGATGGAGGGCTCGAACCCGGCCGCCTGCGCTGATCGTTGCAGGACTTCGACAACCGGATGCGCCTCAGCCCGGACGATCCAGGATTCCTTGCGCAGCTCTTCCATGCCTATCTGGTCCCGTTCGGCGAGGGGGTGCGTCCGGGAAACCAGCAGCACCGTGCTCTCCTGGAAGACTTCCGTAGTCCGGATGCTGTCATCGTGGAACCGGCTCCACGGGTAATCCCAGAGAAGGCACAGTCCGGTGACTCCTGACTGGAGGTCGCTCACCAGTTCCTCGAAGCGGGCACTTCGAAGCGCCAGCCCGATAGCAGGGTATCTCTTTTTGAAAGCGCGGATCACCAGGGGAAGGAACGAGCCCGCAAGGGTGGGAAACGTACCCACCGTGAGGGAACCCCGGCGCAAGCCCGCGATCTGATCGAGGTCGGCCTGGGCAGCGTTCATCTGCGCCACTATCTTCCGGGCATGGGCCGCAAGCATCTGGCCGGCCTCCGTGGGCACCACTCCCCTGGAGCGTCGGTTGAGCAGTGGCTGGCCCACTTCCTGCTCCAGTTTGCGGAGTTGCTGGGACACAGCCGACGGCGTGTACATCATCAAATCGGCTGCAGCAGTGATTGAACCCTGCTCCACCACCTCCACCAGCAAGGCAAGCCGCCGAATATCAAAAAGGCTTTGATCCGAATCGTTAAGCACTGCTTCACCCTTCTGTTGAGGTGGTTCATTCTATGCATTCTCTAAGCCTATTCAGCAATGACAGGCTTGTCAGAGGGGGTCCAGCGCCAGTTCGGGCTGGACCTTGGCCCTTTATTCGTAATGAATTAAGCATCCCTACATCCCCCGCAATTTATCCGACATTGTCTTCATCTGTGATCTGGATCAATCTCGAAGTGTGCCCCTGAACACGTCGGGACACAGAGAGCAAGGAAGAGATCATGAAGATCGAAGCTGACTGGATGCGAGGAGGCACCAGCAAGTGCTGGGTGTTTGTGACGGCGAACCTGGCCGAAACCGGTACCAGCCCGGACGTGTTGCTTCCCCGCTTGTTCGGCAGCCCGGACCACCGCCAGATCGATGGCGTGGGCGGGGCCACCTCCACAACAAGCAAGGCCATGATCCTCAACCGGCCCGTCGATGACGACATCGACGTCGAGTTCACTTTCGCCCAGGTAGGGATCGAAGAGGCCGCAGTGGACTGGGGCAGCAACTGCGGCAACTGCTCAGCGGTGGTGGGTTTGTACGCCATTGAAAAAGGCTGGGTAGTTCCCACGGGTGACGTCACGAAGATCGTCACCCGCAATACCAACACCGGGCAGATCATCATTCAACGGGTGGACACACCCTCGGGCGCCCTGCCCATCACACCGCAGGCGAACATGCCCGGTGTGCCGTTCCCGGGCTACCAGGTAGGCCTCGGATTCCAGGATCCCGAGGGGAAGACCACAGGCAAGCTCCTGCCTACGGGATCGGCCACGGACACAGTCGATGCCAACGGCACCACATGGAGGGTCTCCATGGTTGATGCCGGCGCGCCGGTCGTTATCCTCCGCGCCACGGATTTCGGGCTTGACCCTGAAGATCATGGCGGCTGGTCCCGGCAGGTGGAACCGCATCTGGCAACCCTCGACGTGATCCGTCGCGAAGCGGCTGTCCGGATGGGGCTGGCAGCAACGCCTGCCGAGGCCGCGCGGGCCATTCCCAAAGTGGCACTTGTGGCCGGCCCCGCAGACACGGACATGGAAAGCGACGCCAGCGTCATGATGCTTTCCATGGGCAAGCCCCACCCCGCGCTTGCCATCACCGGAAGCATCGCCCTCACCCTAGCCGCCCGGACCGAGGGAACCGTCCTGCATGAACTGACAGGAGCCGTGCCGGCTGTCCTGCGCCTGCGGACACCGGCCGGAATGATCGAAACCTGGAGCGAACAGCAGGGTGGATCACTTCTGGTCGGCGTCGACCGCACTGCCCGCACTATCGCAAACACCACCATCCATTTGCCCGAGACGCTCGACAACAACGTCGGCGCCTCCCTTGCCGGCGCCACTCGATGAAGAGAGAGCATCATGACCAAGATCGCAGAAAAGACCCCGCCACGCACCGCCCCTGAAGACATACAAGCGCGGCCCGGACGCCGCCGTCGTATCCTTCTGGTGACGGCTGCCGCCATCGCCCTCCTGGGCCTGGCCGCCCTCCTGTTCGGAGGAACCCTGGTCAACCCCTCGGCCGCCGCGGGATCGGAGTCGACCATGACCGCCACGCAGATCATCCCGCTGGTGATCCTGGTCATCATGTTTGTAGTGGCTACCAAGTGGCCCCTCAACATCGGTGTGATGGGGCTCGTTGCCTCCTTCGGCGTCGGCTATTTCGTGCTCGGCATGTCGGACAAGGAAATCCTCGAGGAATTCCCCGCGAGCATCGTCCTGACCATTATCGGTGTCACGTACTTCTTCAGCATGGCCCAGCGCAACGGGTCGATCGACATCATCGTCCAAAGTTGCGTACGGATGGTCAGGGACAAGACCATGCTCCTCCCCTGGGTGTTCTTCCTCATGGCAGCCGCCCTGACCTCGTTGGGAACCTTCTCGCCCGCGGCCGTTGCCTTGCTTGCTCCCGCCGCCCTCGGCCTTGCCTACGAGTCCCGGATCCACCCCGTGTTGATGGGTGCCTTCGTCATCAACGGCGCCCACGCCGGTGGCTTCTCCCCGCTGTCCGTCGCCGGCGTCCTGGTGCATGACATCGCCCACAAAAACGGCTTCCCGATCGATCAGGGCGCACTGTTCCTGGCGAGCTTCGCTCTCAACTTCATCCTGTCCGCGCTCACTATCGTGCTCTTTGCCGTCTTTGGAAAGCTCCGCGACAAGCACGCCAACGAGTATGCAGGACTCGAAACCCCGCGCATCGGCCGGCCCAGCGGCCAGCAGTTGTTCACGTTGGCGCTGATCCTGGTGATCCTTGTTTGCACCCTGGGCTTCCGCATGCCGATCGGATTCGTTGCCCTGTCAGCCGGCCTGCTCCTGGCTTTCGTCAATATCAAGGAACACAAGACCTTCATCGGCGGCATCTCGTGGTCCACCGTCCTGTTGGTGGCCGGCATGATCACCTACGTTTCCCTGCTTCAGCATGTGGGTGTCATCGACACCCTCGCTGAAATGGCCTTGGCACTTGGCGCACCCCTGTTGATCGCGCTGGTCCTCTGCTATGTCATCGGTGTCGGATCCGCATTCGCCTCCTCCACGGCTCTCCTGACGGCATTCATCCCCATGGCCGGTCCACTGCTCGCAACCAGTTCCCTCAGCGCATCCGGCACTGTCGCGGCACTTGCCATTGCTGCCACGGTCGTAGACGTGTCGCCGTTCTCGACGGACGGGGCTCTGGTTGTCGCCAATGCACGCGACGCCGACCGCCAGCGGGTTTACCGCCAGCTCATGATGTACGCCGGCGGAGTGGTCCTCGTGGCTCCCGCACTGGCTTGGGCGCTGCTGGTACCCACGGGCATCATGTAGGCATCACGAACTGCCGGATCCAACGTCCGGCCGGCGTAAGGTAACCTGCAACTCCACCGCAACAGGAAACCCGAAAGACGGGGCAGGCGGACCATACGCACCAAAGGCAGGGTAGCCCACGCGGCTGCCCTGCCTTTCCTGCTGGTACCAAGTAGGCGAAATGGCGGGGGTGAGTACACGAAGGGTAGCAACGGCCGCGAGGTCCCCCACGATTCGAGTACCAACTACTCGGGTCTGGTGATCCACCGCACGGTTAACTGTTTCAAGGAAGCACGGTCAGCCCCAAGCATCACCGGGATTCCCTACCCGCACCGGCGGTCTCCCTCAGCCGGTGCACCGGCCGTCGCAAGGCGGTCCGGCCCTGGACGAAGCCGGTGGCGACAGAGTCTTCTGAGACCGAGACTCTCCCCCCAGCCGCCACCGGCTTCAAGGCCGGGCTTCGCTTGCCGACCAGGACTTCGTGGCCCAGGCGTCCAAGGAACTCGCCCAGAACAGATGCACCCAGAAAGAGGCGATGGAAATCCTTGTGCAGGCCTCCTCGCACCGGAACATCAAGCTCCGCGACCTTGCGGCATCCATCGTGCGGAACGCCGGTGGCGGGCCAACACTGACTCACTTCACGTGAGCCGGAGAAACCGCAGGCTAGTTCGGAACCTCCAGCTGGAATCCGCATTGGCACCGGAGCACGCTGGTGCCAACGTTCACGGCCACGGCTTCCTCCTCCGGGTCCTCGGTGGACAGCGGAGCGTAAATGCTTTTGGTGTTCGAGCCGACCACGGGCATCGCCTCTCCGCAATGAAAGTACTGACCGCCGAATCGCAGCAGCCCTTCCAAGGACCGTGACTTGTTCATGATCGCCGCCACGTCACGGAACCTGGCCGCATGTTGGTAGTTGCCCTGGCATTTCCGGCACACATAACCCACCAGGACCTGCAGTTCACCCGGATGCGGGGGCAGGGATTCGATCGATTCGATCGCAACGTTCTCGTTGGACCCGCAGTGCAGGCATCCGAGGGGCCGGATATCCTGGGTCAGCTTGGGGAGGCTTGGACCACTAATACGGTGCATGGTGGCTCCGGTGTGTCGACGGTGCTGGCCTGTCAGGGTCTGGCAGCAGGACGAGCGTTGCGTCCTGCTACCAGCACACCACTAATAAGGCTGCTTAGCAATATTTCACTGATAACAAATCCGCCACTTTGCTAATGCCCCTTGAACGCTTCCGCCAACCACCAGGCGCCACCGTCGGAGGCAATCCGGGCATCGATAATCAACGGTGACTCCTTGGCGCCGTCCAGCCATTCCTGTACGGCCTGCAAATCCGCCACACTACGCACAGTCACTCCGGCGGCCCCATACCCCCGGGCTATCGCAGCTATGTCAACGGACGGAAAGCGAACCACTGCCAGCTCATCCTCCGTTGCCTCGAAATGATGGACTTCAGCGCCGTAACTGGAATCGTTGTAGACAATTGCCACGAGCGGTATGCGTTCGCGGACCAGTGTTTCCAGCTCGGATATTGCCATCAGGAACCCGCCGTCGCCTGCGCCCAGGACAGGCAAGCGGTCCGGTCGGGCTTTGGCGGCCCCAATGGCTGTGTAGAGTCCCAGCCCGATGGACTGGAAGGCTTGGGTAAAACAGAATCCGAATTCATCGGGAACAGCGAGATACGCGCTTGGGTAACCCATGAAATTCCCGGAATCAACGGACACAATCCGCTCCCGGGGAAGCATTCGGTCAAGCTCGCGGCTCAACACCCTGGGGTCGATGCTTTCGGCAGTAGAGAGATCCTCTGTCTCTTCGGTGTTCCAGCGGGAGTGCAGGGCAATATTTTCGGCAATCTCTACGGTGCGGAGACCCGTGGCGTTGTGACCCCATCCTTCCAGGGCAGCAAGGACGGACCTGGCTGTTTCTCCGCTGTCGCCGAGGATCCCCAAGTCGACAGGACGGTTGGCGCCGAGCGCCGCGTCTTCAACGTCCACCTGCGCCACCTTGGCCCCTGCACCGATCAGGGAGCCATGGCGCATGGTCCACATGTTGAGGGCGCAGCCCCAACCCACGATCAGATCGGCTTGGGATATGGCCTGCGCAGTGAAGGGCGACGAGAATCCGCCCGAAATGCCCAGGTTGTACGGGTCGCCCTCGAAGAGGCCATGCGCGACGGCGGAAGTCGCCAGCAAGGCGCCCGCCGCTTGGGCCAGCGCGGCAATCTCCGGCCCTGCTCCCCGTGCGCCACGGCCGGCGACAAAGACGGGCCGCTCAGCACTGCGGATGAGCTCCGCCAGCTGCGCGACGCCGGCAGCTGCCGGCGCAAACTGCTGGGGTGGCAGAAGGGGTAATTCGGGCGTGCTGTTCCCCGCTACGGGAGCTGCCTGGATATCGGTAGGCAGCGACAGGACTACGGTCCGACGCTCATTGACCGCCTTGCGGTAGGCCCGCACAGTATCGGCGACCGCGCTTTCCGCAGAGTGGATGCGCTCAGCAACTGCGCCCACGCTGCGGGCAAGTCCGTCCTGGTCAATCTTGAAATTTGACCCGACGGCCGACGCCGCCGTGTCCGCCGTGACGACAATCATGGGGGTTCGGCTCTTGGCCGCCTCTCCAATGCCGGTAACGGCGTTGGTCAGCCCGCATCCCTGGTGCGTGGACACCACGCCAACCTTTCCGGACATCCGACCATACGCGTCTGCCATGGTGGCAGCACCGCCCTCATGCCGCGCCGCAGTGTATGCAACGCCCGCCTTGCGAAGTGCATTGGTCACGGCAAAATTGCCGCTGCCGACCACGCCAAAAACGTGCCCGACGCCCAGTCGCGCGAGGGTGAAACCTACGAGTTCACTGACATTCCGAGCCTCGAGCGTCACCGAATCGGTCTGCCCACCGGAGGCCTCAAGCCTGTTTGCTGTCACGGTCATTGTCTTCTCCTTTGAACAGGCTTGGGTAGCGAACGCTTGGATGCTCAGCCCATATGCCGCTTCATTCAATAGTATTGATCAGATTTTACGATCGTCAATAGAGCGAAATATAAGTTCGTGGGGCAGGCTTCCGGTCCTTCGCTTTCAAGGTTGAGCGGGATCCTGAAGTTCCTGCTTGATCTCGGCGCCGACCTCCTGCAATTTCCGTGCCAGTAGCTCAGCACTCAATGCAATGGGACGGTCTGCATGGAACATCAGGCCCACCTGTTGGGCCAGGCCGGCGAGCCGGAGCTCCAGCATTTGCAGCCCCTCCTCCGCGGCGGCCATGGATTCCGGCATGAGGGCCAGGAACCCTGCCTCAGCCACAAGGGTCCGTAAGGTAGCCGGCGTCGAAGATTCCACCCGCTGCCCGGGAGGGGCCAGCCCGGCCAACCGGAAATTCTCTTCCAACTCGTCCCGCAAAGGTGTATTGGCCAGCGGAACCACCCACGGATAACCCACCAGATCCCCCAACGCGACGTTGGGTACCTGGTGGGCGGGATGCGAAGGTGCTGCGACAATCCGGAAGTCTTCCCGGTAGAGCGGGATGAGGCGAAGCCGCGAGGTGCTGGGATGGTCCGTGACGCGACCCACAAGCAGGTCCAGGTCCCCGTTCCCCAACTCCTGAATGAGCGTTTCAGGGGGCGCCTCCCGGAGTGGACCTCCACCCGCGGCCTCTCCGCAGTGAATCGGGCAATGGCTCGTGGAATCAGCAGGTTTGCACCGGTCACGTGCGCACCCAGGCGGACCAGGCCAACTTTGGGATCGGTGAGTTCATCCACCCTCCGGCGCAACGTGCCCAAATGGCCGATGACTGCCGTGGCGTGCTCCAAATAAGCCAGGCCTGCCGGAGTGGGCACCATCCTGCGCCCGGTCCTTTCGAACAAGGAAGCCCCCACGGCGCGCTCAGCTTCACCCAGCGCGCGGCTCAACGCAGGCTGGGTCAGGTACAGATCTTCGGCGGCACGGACCAAGCTGCCGTGTTCGGCGATGGCAACCACTATGACCAAGTGGCGCAGCTTCACATGCGTGGTCAGCAGCCCCCGGAGGTCCATCACCTCATCCTACTTGCGGCATCGGAATCAGCGTGCGCCAGCCTCTGACGCGCGGCGCGGAAACACGGCCTCACGGTCCCAGTCGGCAGCCTCGCGGCCGGCCGCTTTCAAAAGATGCTTGCGGACCTTGCCATTCTCAGTCTGGGGAAGCTCCTCCATCACGCGGAAAAACCGCGGAATCGCAAAGGACGCAAGGCGTGGACGGCAAAACTCGGTCAGTTCCGCAAAATCCACTGGCCCACGAAGGATGAGTGCACCCATGACCTCGTCCTCGCCCAGCTCCGAATCGACGGCGTAGACGGCAACTTCCTGGACTCCGGGGTGTTGGCGCAGGACGTGTTCCACTTCCATCGAGGAAATGTTTTCGCCCCTTCGCCGAATGACGTCCTTGATGCGGTCCACGAAGCGCACCCAGCCCCCGTCTTCCACTACCACCCTGTCTCCGCTGTGGAACCACAAGTCCTGCCAAGCGTTTGCCGTTGCCTCCGGCATGGCGTGATAGCCCGTTGCAACAGCGTACGGTTGGTCGCTGCGGATCAGGAGCTCACCGGCCACGCCGTCCGGAACCGGCACGCCGTCGGCGTCCACCACCCGGACGGTAAAGCCGGGGCGGACCTTGCCCATATAGCCCGCGCGCCATTCCTGGTTGGTTGATCCGATCACCGAGTTGGTTTCGGTGGACCCGTATCCGTCCAACAGCTGCACTCCGAACCTGTCGCGGAACGGTTCGACCAAGCGGGCAGGAGTGGCCGGCGAAAGCGCCACCCGGATGCGGTGGGCACGCTCGGCAGGCGACGGATCCTTTCCCATCAGAATGCCCACCATGGCCCCGAGCAGGTAGGTCACAGTCGCTCCCGCGGAAGCTGCATCCGCCCAGAAACGGGAGGCAGAGAACCGGGGTCCAAGCACGTATTCCCCGCCGCACTCAATGGCCTGCATGAATGCGTTGAGGGCATTCGTGTGGAAGAGGGGCAAGCACGTGTACAGCACATCTTCGGCCCTGAGGCCCAGTTGCTCCGTCATGTTCACGGCCCACCAGTAGAACTGGCCTTGGGGACACAGCACGCCTTTGGAAACCCCTGTGGTTCCCGAGGTGTACAGGATGGCGGCTGTGGCCGAGGGGGCGGAATCCACAGGATCCACCCGCGGCCCCGCCGACGGAAGGGGCAGGATATCGAAGGGCGCCACAGCCCCGCCGCCCTGCCTGCCGATAATCCACGCTGCCTTAAGCGTTCCCGGAGCGACCGCCGCCAGATGAGGCAAGAACTCCTCCTCGGTGACGACCAAGCCTGCTTGCGAGTTCTCCAGAACATGGCGCAATTGCTCACCCCGGCTCGCTGTATTAATGGGAACAGCGACGGCACCGATCCAGGCGCAGCCAAGAATAAGGTCCATCAGTTCCGGCCTGTTCGAGGACATCAAAGCCACAGTCTGGCCGCGCTCTATGCCTGCATCGCGCAATTTGCCGCCAGCCTCAGCCACGGCCCGCACCATCGCCCTGCTGTCGCGGCGGACGTCTCCGCACCGGAACAAGGGGGCATCCGGTGCTTTCCTGGCCCGTTCCAGGAGCATCTCAGGAATGGTCAAGGGGCGCTGCCCGGGCTGGGCAAGGGAAAAGTTCATCGGGGGTCCTCACTGAGGTCGGGGTTGCTTGGGATGTATGCGTGGACGCCGGGGCCGGCGTTCCTGGAATGGGTGAGCGGCACCGAAAGACCCGGCTCCCCTGCGGTACCTGAGAGTCGCGCAATGACCCGGGGTCCGCCGTCGAGCGTCAACGTGGCCAGGACTGTCCCGTCCGCCAGCGTGGAACTCGCCTCCACCGTTCCGCGGTCAACCTCGATCCCGCGGAAGCTGTCCCCGCCACAGACGGTACAAAACAGGCGTGCCGGAAAGAGCCGTGCCTGGCATGCTGCGCATTCCTGGACCGAGAGGCTCATGCTCCACGCTCCAGCACGGTCATGGTGGCGCAGGCGCCGTAGCGGTACAGCACCATGCCATAGCCGCTGACCACCGCATGGCGGGCACGGACTTGCCTCTGGCCTGCGGTGCCGCGCAGTTGCCTGGTTGCTTCCACGAGCCCGTGCATGCCGCCGGCCGCACCTGCCTGCCCTGCGGAGAGTTGGCCTCCCGAAGTATTGACCGGCAGCTCACGCGAGGCGATGCGACGCTTGATGAAGGTCGACGGGTCCTCCCCTGGCGGCAGGACACCGAGATCGGCGAGCTGGGCAACCACCATGGCCGGGTAGTCGTCGTAAACGCAGGCAACGTCCACGTCCCCGGGTCCAATCCCGGCCTCCGTCCAAGCGGCTTCAGCGATGGAACGTAGTCCAGTGGACAGCCCGTTGCCGTCTTGTTGATCGGAGTTGTAGGAAGCACGTACCGCCAGGACGTTCGCACGGGGCCGGCCGTCGCCCGGTTCGGCGACCAGGACCACGGCATCCGCACCGGTTACCGGCGGCACGCAATCGAACCGGCCCAAAGGCGTGGCAACCACCGGGGCACCGAGGTACTCGTCCATCGTGAGGGCCTTCCGGTAGACGGCCCCGGAATTGAGTCCTGCCCATTCCCGCTGGGCTATGGCAATGTGGCCGTAGTCCTCACGCGTGAGTCCAAGGGCGTCCATCTGCCGCGTGGTGAGCATCGCGAACAAGGCGTTGGGTCCGCTCATGGGCAGAGGTGACAAGTGGTCCCGGGTTGCGCTGTTGTAGTTGGCCACCAGCTTGGCGAAGGCCTGCCCCTCCATGAGGTCGCCGGAGGCCAGGACAATGACCTTGGCGTCTCCGGCCTCGATGGCACGAACCGCGTGCTGCAGCATTCCGCCGGCGCTTGCGCCGCCGTTCGTGTCCTGCATCAGCCACGTCAGGCTGAAGCCCATCCGCCACGCCAGGTCGATGGCATGGTCAGGATCGAGCGTAAAGCTGGAGACCGCGAACCCGTCCACGTCGGCCGGAGTGAGGCCCGCTTCTGTCAGGGCCGCCCTGACTGCGCCCGCAATGACGCCTGAAGTGGTGGTGCCCGGTTGGGGATGGCGGGTGTAGGCAGATTGCCCCGCCCCGATGATTGAGACCGGCATGTCGGTCCTTTCAGTAGGGCCGAACGGCACACCTGTGCCGGGCGGCGCGGAAGGGGAAGTGCACGCTAGGAGACGTGTTCCGGCGTCGTCTTTTCGCTGCGGTGCGTATCACCGCTGGTTTGCTTCTGACCGGCGGCGAGCACGGCTATGAGCGTTATCAGCACCATTCCTATGACGTAGACGGAAACGGGTGCGGAAGAGTTGAAGTTCAGGAGCAGGGCCGTGGCGATCAAGGGAGCAAATCCACCGGCAAAGACCGCAGCCACCTCGTGTGCAATGGCCATGCCCGAATAACGGACTTCTGCGGAGAACAACTCGTGGAAGAATGCCGGTTGCGTGCCGATCATTGCGCCGTGGCAGATGCCGTTGCCGATAAGGAACGCGAGGATCACGATCGCGGGAGTGTTGGCATCGATCATGCTGAAGAAGGGAAATGCCATCAAGCCCATTCCCACTGCGCCCAGGGCATAGACCGGGCGGCGTCCGATGCGGTCCGAAAGGTATCCGAAGAACACGTAGGTTCCGAACGAGACAAGCATGGACACCGCCACCGCCATGAGTAAAAGGCCTTTGTCCACGCCCACATGGACGCCGTAGACGATGGAGAACGAAAGGAAGATGTAGGAGCCGCCGTTTTCTGCCACGCGCAACCCCATGGCAATGAGGATTTCGCGCGGATGCGCCCGCAGTGCCTCAACGGCGGCCAGACGGTGCTGCGGCTTGGTTTCCCGGACTTCGCTGAAGTCTTTCGACTCGGGGAGCCTGAATCGGATGTAGGCGCCAACTCCCAAGAGAAGGATGCTGACCAGGAAAGGCACCCGCCATCCCCAGGCCAGGAACTGCGGCTCGGGGAGCAGCTGCACCAGGAAGAAGGCAAGTGAGGACAGCACGAACCCCAGTGAGATCCCGCCCTGGCTGAACGCGGAGAGCATCCCCCGCCGTGAACTGTTTGAATTCTCGCTGATCAGCAGCACACCGCCGCCCCACTCTCCGCCGGCAGCGATGCCTTGGAGGATCCGGAGAAGGATCAACAGCACCGGGGCCATCAGTCCCACCTGCGCGTATGTTGGCAGCAAGCCCATGAGTGCGGTGCTGATACCCATGATGGCCAACGTCAAAACCAAGGAACGCTTGCGGCCGAGCCGGTCGCCGATGTGACCGAAGATCAGGCCGCCCAGCGGCCGCGCGGCGAATCCGACGGCGAAGCCGGCAAACGCGGCCATCGTGCCCACCAGCGGATCAGTATCGGCGGGGAAGAACAACCGGCCGAACACCACCGCGGATGCTGTTGCGTAAAGGAAGAAGTCGTACCACTCAAGCGCGTTGCCTACCAAGGAGGCGGCGACATAGCGGTGGACCCGTGGGCGCAGTCCCTGGGAAGGGAGTTGATGATCTGACATTGCGGCTCCTTGATGGCTGAAACTGGAGGGGTCCTGTGCAGGCCCTGGCCGTATCCCGGGACTACCGGAACAGCGACGTTGCAATTCGGGCGTCCTTCGTGTGATGCAGGTTACGGCGTCGTGCCTTCAGTCTCCCTCCCCCGTCGAGCGCCGTCGAATGCCGAAGCCGGCAGGGTCTATGCATCTTCCGGTATAACGGCCGTTCAGTGAACGAACACCGTTCCCGGGTGCCGGCTACGGTGCTAACGTCGCAGCCATTGGGCCGGACGAGGGCCGGCCCCCGATGACCAACCAGGAGCTTCCATGGAAACGAGCATTGAGAACGGCACGGCGCAAGGGACAGTTGCCGGCCTGATCGACGGGCTGGCCTCGTCACGGATCACGGTGGTTGATCTCACCACACCGCTTTCAGCTGCCACCCCCACGTTGGAGCTGCCCGAACCGTTTGCAAACCTCATCGATTTCTCGCTCGAGGAAGTCTCGGCCTACAACGAACGCGGCCCCTTCTGGAAGCACCACAACATCCACACCGGTGAGCACATCGGGACCCATCTGGACGCGCCCGTCCACTGGGCAACCGGCCGCGGGGGCAAGGACGTATCGCGGATAGAACCGGGCCGCCTGGTGGGGCCGGCCCTTGTGTTGGACGTTACCGACGAGGTTGCCGCTGATCCCGATTTCCTCCTGGATGTGGGCCACATCCGCGCCTGGGAGTCGGAGCACGGACCCCTGCACGACGGCGGCTGGCTCCTCATCCGCACAGGATGGGAGAGCCGCGCCGGCAGCCGGCAGGAGTTCCTCAACAACGACGGGCACGGACGCCCCCACTCCCCGGGTCTAACGGTCGAATGCGCCCAATGGATCGCCCGGGAATCCGGCCTGTCAGGAATCGGTGTGGAGACAGTGGGCATCGATGCCGGTGGAGCCGGAGGGCAAGAGCCGCCCTTCCCTGCCCATCACTTCCTGCTGGGAAATGACAAATACGGCATAACGTCGCTGCGCAACCTGGGAGAACTTCCGCCCGTGGGTGCCGCCATTGTTGTTGCGCCGCTGCCCATTGTGGACGGTACCGGCAGTCCTGCCCGGGTATTCGCGCTACGTGACCAATCCCAGGCTCAGTGATGCAGCTGCATCCTTTGGAGCACCGTAGCTGAAATTTCCTCAACCGACATGGACGCCGAGTTGACGTACGGAATGTTGTTGGCCCGGTACATGTCCTCGGCATTGCGCAGCTCGAAAGTGCACTGTGCCATGGAGGCGTAGGTGCTTCCCGGGCGACGTTCCTGGCGGATCTGGCTCAGCCGCACCGGCTGCGAGGTCAGCCCGAAGCACTTGTTCGCGAACGGCAGCAGGGGCTTTGGCAGGGTCATGCTGTCGAAGTCCTCCTCCACCAAGGGGAAGTTCGCTGCGAGGATGCCGTGCTGAAGCGCCAGGTACATGGTGGTAGGGGTCTTGCCGCATCGTGACGGCGCTATGAGGATCAGTTCGGCCCGTTCCAATGCCCGCAGCGACTGGCCGTCGTCGTGTTCGATCGCGTATTCAACGGCTGCCATCCGCGACTGGTACCGCACGGCGTCACCCACACCATGTGCCTGCCCGGGAAGGCCGTTCGCGGAGGAACCCAGCGCCTGCTCCAACTGCCCGATATGGGCGCCGAACAGATCGAAGAAATGCCCCGCACTTTCGGCCAGCACGGCGCGCACGTCGGGACTGACCGTCGTCGAAAAGACCAGCGGACGGGGACCGGCGGCAGCCACCCTGTCAACGGTGGCTACCACTTCCCGGGCTTGCTCCACAGTGGTGATGAACGGGATGGTGCGGCGTTCGAGCCGGTGCGCGGGAAACTGGGTCAGCAAGGTGTTGCCAAGGGTTTCGGCAGTGATGCCCGTGCTGTCGGAAAGAAAGAACACCGTGGGGGCAGGCTGGGCGCCCGCCCCCACGGCATGCAGCTCGGCCATTTAGACGGCGGTCTGGCTGCCGGAGCGGGCAAGCCGCAGCCAGGTTTCGGTGACGGCATCGGGGTTCAGCGAAATGGAGCTGATGCCCTGCGCGAGGAGCCATTCGGCAAAGTCCGGGTGGTCACTCGGGCCCTGACCGCAGATTCCCACGTACCGGCCCTTGGCGCGGCAGGCACTGATGGCCATCTCAAGCAACTTGGTGACCGCCGGGTTCCGCTCGTCGAATCCTTCGGCCACGAGGGCGGAGTCACGGTCCAGTCCCAAGGTGAGCTGGGTGAGGTCGTTGGATCCGATGGAGAAGCCGTCGAAGTACTCCAGGAACTCGTCGGCGAGCAGGGCATTGGCGGGCAGCTCGCACATCATCACGATCTCCAGGCCGTCCTCGCCGCGGCGCAGGCCGTTCTCGGCGAGCAGGTCGATGACACCGCTTGCTTCATCCAGCGTGCGCACGAACGGAACCATGAGTTTGATGTTGGTCAGGCCCATCTCGTTGCGGACGTACTTCAAGGCCTCGCATTCGAGCTCGAACGCCTGGCGGAAGGCCGCGGACAGGTACCGGGAGGCCCCCCGGTACCCGATCATCGGGTTCTCTTCCTCGGGCTCGAATGCCGGGCCGCCGATGAGGTTGGCGTACTCGTTGGACTTGAAGTCCGAGAGGCGGATGATCACCGGCTCCGGCGCGAAGGCAGCCGCGATTGTAGAGATGCCTTCGGCCAGGCGGCGGACGTAGTAGTCGCGCGGGCCGTCGTAGGCCGCAATCTTCTCGCGGATCTGACGCACCGTGAAATCGTCCAGCGTGGCCGGGCGTTCAACCTCGCCGGCTACGGCCAGCAGGGCGTTGGGGTGGATGCCGATCTGGCGGTTGATGATGAACTCAAGCCGGGCCAGCCCGACGCCGTGGTGCGGCAACCGGGCGAAGCTGAACGCCTGCTCCGGAGTGCCGACGTTCATCATGATCTTCACCGGCGCCTCGGGCATGGTCTCAAGGCTGGTCTCCTGCAGCGTGTATTCAAGCAGCCCCTCGTACACCAGGCCGGCCTCGCCTTCGGCGCAGGACACCGTCACCGGTGTGCCGTCCTTGAGGATCTGTGAGGCGTACCCGGTCCCGACGACGGCGGGAATTCCCAGTTCGCGGGCGATGATCGCGGCGTGGCAGGTCCGGCCACCGCGATCGGTGACAATCGCCGCGGCTTTCTTCATGATCGGTTCCCAGTCAGGGTCGGTCATGTTCGCCACCAGGACGTCGCCCTCCTGGAAGGATGCCATCTGGTCGATTGAGGACAGCACCCGCACCTGGCCTGCACCGATCCGCTGGCCGATGGCGCGGCCCTCCACCAAGACAGTGGAGCGTTCGGCAAGGGTGTAACGCGAAACGGAGCCCCCGGCCTTACGGGATTCCACGGTTTCGGGGCGGGCTTGGAGGATATAGATCTCCCCGTCCACGCCGTCCTTGCCCCACTCGATGTCCATGGGACGGCCGTAGTGGGCCTCAATGGCCAGGGCATGCCGTGCGAGTTGTTCAACCTCGGCATCACTAAGGCTGAAACGCTGACGCAAATCCGCGGGAACCGGCACGAAGTCGACAGTCCGGCCCACTTCCCTGGAGTCGGTGTAGACCATCTGGATGGCCTTCTCCCCCAGGCCCCTCTTGAGGACGGCCGGGCGGCCTGCGGCAAGCGCGGGCTTGTGGACGTAGAACTCATCCGGGTTCACCGCACCCTGGACCACGGCCTCACCCAGACCGTAGGAAGAGGTGATGAACACGGCGTCCTGGAAACCGGTCTCAGTGTCCATGGTGAACATCACCCCGGAGGCGCCGACGTCGGAACGCACCATCCGCTGCACACCAGCAGAAAGGGCGACTTCCGAGTGCGTGAAACCGTGGTGCACCCGGTACGCGATGGCCCGGTCGTTGTACAGCGAAGCGAAGACATCCTTGATTGCCACCAGAATGTTCTCAATGCCGCGGATGTTCAGGAACGTCTCCTGCTGGCCCGCAAAGGACGCGTCCGGCAAGTCCTCTGCCGTGGCGCTGGACCGCACGGCCCACGACACCTCTCCGCCATGCTCATCAGTCAATCGGGCGTAAGCGGCACGGATTTCCTCTTCGAAACCGGCCGGGAACGGAGTCTCCCGAATCAATCCGCGGATCTGCTGGCCGACTTTGGACAAAGCGGCCACGTCGCCGCTGTCCAGGCCTTCCAGAATTTTCTCGATGCGGGCATCCAGGCCCGAACTGCTCAAAAACCGCCGATATGCATCGGCCGTTGTGGCAAATCCGTCCGGCACCTTCACCCCGGCAGAGGCGAGGCTTCCAACCATTTCGCCGAGGGAAGCATTCTTGCCGCCAACCTGGTCAAGGTCGGACAGGCCAAGATCAGAAAACCAGAGAACGTCAGTCATGAGTTGTGTCCTTCGTTGGGCACGCGCTGACAAGCGCTGAAAAATAGGGTGATGCAAGACTGGTCGCATAAGTCGTGCGGAAGCAAACGGATGTGACCAGCACAACTTAACGCAGGCGTCATGAAGCGCCATGACTTGTACAAATGGCCTCGGCCCTCTAAAAGGAGACGTTTCCGGTGATTTGGGCTCGCCCTGCAGGCGGGCATGCCTCGGATTTACCAGGCTTGCCCGGATTCGTATGAGCCGGGACTCCATTCCCGCCCCTGCGGATCGAGCGCCCCACCAGCGGCGGACGCGTGTACTCGACGTCGTCGCTGGCCAGCATGATGACCGCGTCACCAAAGTACACTTCCGCGTGCACCACGTCGCCGTCGGTACCGTCATGCCGCCGAACGGTGGTGAACTCCACTTGTTCCAGCCATCGCAAGGCGGCGCACGCGTCCGGGTAGCTCAAGTAGGCGAACACCCGCGCGTTCATCGCCCGCTCTCCGGCACGCTAGGAACGAGCCCTGCGTTTCACCCAACCCCAGACGCCTGTGGCCACGAACAGGATGAGGCCGATGATGGCGAGCCAGACCAAGCCCTTGACCACGAAACCGACGATCGACAAGACAAGCCAGATGACCAACAGAGCGATGATGAGTCCCATACGGAGATGGTACGCGCCTGAGCAAGCGCCGTCTTTCGACTTTGCGAGCGTTTTGGCCGATTCACGTAATTAACTTGAAAGTTAATTAACTGGTTGGTAAAGTAGCGCTGTGGAGTCTTTCGAATGAACCCTGCACCCACCCGCCTCGACACGGCTTTCGCGGCACTGGCAGATCCGACCCGACGGGCGATCCTTTCGATCCTTTCGAAAGGAGACGCCACTGTCACCGAACTCGCAGCACCTTTTGCCATGTCCTTGCCTGCTGTTTCCAAGCACCTGAAGGTCCTCGAGGCAAGTGGGCTCATCTCCCGCACCCGCAATGCCCAGTTCCGGCCATGCCATCTGGAAAGAGCGGCTTTGGACGGCGTCGGCGACTGGATCGAGGAACACCGCAAGGTGTGGGACGAACGCCTCGACAAGCTTGATCAGCACCTCAGGGGACTTCAAAGCGGCAGGGAGAACAAGGATGGCTCCTAGCGGGATGGAAGCCGACGCGGGTCTGGAATTTTCGCGGGTCTTCGATGCGCCACCCGAAGTGGTCTTCGAATGCATGACCCAGCCCGGACACCTGACCCATTTCTGGGCCCCGGCAGGAGCCAGCGCCCCTGTCGAGGAGATCAGGGTGGATCTGCGGCCCGGTGGGCGGTTCGAGACGCTGATCGTCAACGATGTAACCGGCGCCACCTATGCAACGCGGTCCGTATTTACGGAAGTCCACGCGCCGTCCAGCCTCGTTTGGCACGAGGAACACACCGGCATGACGGTCCGCGTCACGCTCACGGCTTTGCCGGCTGGTAAGACGTTGTTCCACCTGCACCAAACCAACGTGCCCGATATCGTCCGGCTCCCCCGGAACCAAGCAGGTTTCAAGACAACGCTCGACAAATTCGACAACTATCTCAACCAACTGGCAGGCGGAGCGAAGCAATGAAAACAGCCATATCCCATGACGGCACCACATTGGCAGTCGATGTCACCGGCAACGGGCCGGCCCTGGTGGTGGTTGCAGGAGCATTCTGCGACCGGCACTCCAAAAAAGGCCTGAGCGCATTGCTCAACGAGCGGTTCACCGTTCATGAATACGATCGCAGGGGCCGTGGCGCGAGCGGGCCGCTCGGAGAGGCCTCGGTGGAACGGGAAGTGGAGGACCTCGCTGCCGTTGTGGCCGGAACGGGCGAAGTACCGTTCGTCTTCGGCGACTCCTCCGGTGGAGCGCTGGCCCTCGCCGCAGCCGGCTCCGGGGTTGGTTTCCGCAAAATTGCCGTTTACGAACCGCCTTTCACGACCGGTCCCAGCACCGCCCTCGCCGACGAACTGTCCACCCTCGTGGAAGCAGGGGACCGGTCGGGCGCGGTGGAGCGCTTCCTGGAACTCATGGGGACGCCTGCACAGGCCATCCAAGGCATGAAGCAAGGGTCCCATTGGGGCCATCTCGAGGCGCTGGCCCACACGCTGCCCATCGACGTCAGGCTATGCAACGACGGCCGAGTCCCTGAGGAACTCCTGGCGGGGATCCATGCTCCCATCCTGGCCATGGCCGGCAGCAACAGCCCGTGGGCTGTCGGCGTCACCAATTCTGTTGCCGCTGCGGCAGCCAATGCCGAGGCCCTGGCCCTTCCCGGTCACGGCCACGCCGTTCCCGACGACGTGTTGAGCGAAGCACTCATCAACTATTTCCAATAACGACGGCGGCGCCCGCCACGGCTTCGGCAGGACACCGCGCAATCAGGCATGGCAAGAGCCCGCGATAGTCTGGGCCCATGCTCATTGACGTACCTGCCGCCAACGGCACCGCAGAGGCCTTGATTACCCGCCCCACGGACGGAACAGGCGACTATCCCGGCGTAGTTTTCTACATGGACGCCTTCGGGATACGCCCCAGGATCCAGGAGATGGCCCAACGCATCGCCGACTGGGGCTACGTTGTGTTGGTACCCAACGTCTTCTACCGTGAGGGAACCATAGCCGACCTCGCTCCCACCGCGGACATGTCCACCCAAGAGGGCAGAGAAGCCGCCGGCAAAGCAGCGTTTCCCCGTGTGGGCCGCCTTACTTCGGAAAAGGCGCTGCCTGACATCCGGTCATGGGTTGCGGCACTTACTGGACTGGACGGGGTGGCGCCAGGGCCGATCGGGACCACTGGCTACTGCATGGGCGCCCGGCTGGCCGTACGGACTGCCAACTCACACCCGGAACTGGTGGCCGCATGCGGAGGTTTCCACGGTGGGGGCCTCGCCACGGACGCACCGGACAGTCCGCACCTGGGCCTCAACAGCGCCCGCGCCCGCTTCGTGTTTGGGCACGCGGATCACGATCCGAGCATGGGACCCGACGCCGTTGCCCGCCTGGGCGCGGCCCTGGACGAGGCAGGCCTTGAGGCCTCCAATGTGGTCTACGCGGGGGCGCCGCACGGCTACACCATGGCTGACACGTCCGCGTATCATCACGAAGCTACGGAGCGACATTTTGCCGAACTCCGGGCTCTGCTGGACAGCACGCTCAAGGGATAAGTAAACAGTGCCACCGCTTCTCTATGCCGATCTCGACGAGGCCGCAGCACGCCTGCGCCGCAAGGGCGAGGAAGGAACCCGGCAAATCGTCGGGTTGGTGGGTCCCCCGGGTGCAGGCAAGACCACTGCCGCCGGGCTACTCAGCAATCTCTTCGGTTCCGAGAGCGCTGTTGTACCCATGGACGGTTTCCATCTTGCGAACACCATCATCGATGGCACGCCCCTCAAGGAGAGGAAGGGGGCCATCGACACATTCGACGTGGGCGGCTACCTTTCATTGCTGGAACGGCTACGGCACAACCACGAAGACGTCATCTACGCGCCCTCTTACAGGCGAGGCTTGGAGGAGCCGATAGCGGCGTCCATAGCGGTGCCAAGGGAAGTGAAATTTGTGTTCACCGAAGGAAACTACCTCCTTGCCCGACGAGGTCGCTGGGGCGAGGTGCGGAACTACCTGGACGAAGCCTGGTTCGTGGAGACGCCGTCGGAGACCCGTATCGCCCGGCTGATCGAGCGGCACGTGGCTTACGGCATGGAACCGGCCGCCGCCGAGGTCTGGGCAAACGGATCCGATGAAACCAACGCCAGGTACATCGAAACCACCAAGGCTTTCGCTGACCTGATTGTCCGGTGGGGCTAGCCGCCGACCTCAGTCGATGTAATCCTCATCATCCGCGCGACGGATGACCAGGGTCCCCGCCGCGGTCTTCTCGCGTACGGCGCGGACGATTTGCGCCCGCGCCTCTTCCACTTGGGAAGCCCTCACCGGTCCGGAGGTGGCCATTTCAGAGAGCAGGATTTCCCTGTTTCGTTCAGAAATGTTGCCCTTTACCGCTTCCAGCACGACGGCGGGCGCGCCCTTCAGCGCTGTGGCCAGCACCCCTGTACTTACTTCCCGCAGAATGCGCTGCAGATCCCGCGGGTCAAGCCTGACAAGGTCCTTGAAGGTCACCATCTGGGCGCGCACCTCTCCTGCGAGGTCGGCGTCCACCAGGTCAAGTCCACCAAGGATGGCCCGCTCTGTACCGGAGTCCGTGCGGTTGATGATGTTCACCAACGGCTGGACGCCGCCCACTTTTTCGCCGGTGCGCCCGTGGGTGGCCGCGGAACCGGCCCGCAGTTTCAGATTGTCGGCCACAATCTCGATGACTTCCGGTGCAACGGGGCCCATGGTGGCGATGCACCGCGCAACCTCTACTGCCACACCGTCGTCGAACCCTGCCAGGACCGCCGAGGCCTTTCCGGGACGGACGTGCGCGAGGACCAATGCGGTTGTTTGCGCCAGCTCACCGTCCAGCAGTGCAACTATTTGTTCGGCCGCCATTGATTCGAGGAAATCAAACGACTTCCCCACCAGCGCGCCCGTGAGCCGGTCCATGAGCCCCGCCGCTTTATCGGCCCCGAAAGATGCCTCCAACAACCCTGCCGCGAAGTCACGACCGCCGCGGGCGGAGCGGCGTCCCATCCTGACGTATTCGTGGAACTCGCTAAGGACGGCGGAGGCCACTGAGGAGGAAACATTGCGAAGGCGCACAAGCTCACCGGCAATTTCCTCCGCCTCCGGTTCGGAGAACCGGGCAAACACGGACGCTGCACTGGCTGGACTCATTTGCATCAGAACCACGGCGACCTTTTGGGCTCCCGTCAATGATGCGCCAGGGGCAACGACTTCCTGGGAGCTCACCCAAGCGACCATTCCGCGGAGGTGGGCGGGGCTTCATCCAGCGCCCGTTCGAACCGGCAGATCACATCCATCAAACTTCCCATCCCGGCTATGTCCACCACGTACAGCGTGTGCGGTCCCCGTTCCGGCCGGCGTGTTGGGGGAGACGACCGGACGGAACGGGAACACTGAAAAAGCCTAGTTCCGCTCACGCCGCCATCCGGCAGTGAAGGTATCGATGCGTGCACAAGATCCCAGCGTGGGCGTCACTGCGTGCAGCCGCCCGAACGTGCTGCCCGCCATGCACGGAAAGGAACAGCCAAGCACCAGACACTGCACGAAATGAAACTGCCCTGCACACGGCAAAGCACGGTGGCACCTTAGTGTTTTGCAATGCTGAACTTCACAGCCACCAGGGCGTCACCCCGGGGAAGCGGCCAACGCCGCAACCCATTCGGTGGATGGCTGGCGCGAGCGTGGCCGTCCGTCCTTGGGGCATTGACACCGAGCGCCAAAGTTCGCGTCCGGGTACTCCTTGCCAACCGGGCCGCATCAACGGCCTTCCAACCAATCCGCTCTTTGGACACCGGCGTGATCGCAGGCGTTGAAGCACTTACGCGTTTCACCGGGTTGGCAATGAGATCACCCGAAGCCATGTTCGCTGACGCCGCCTCGGCCGGATGCCTGGTGGAACTGGAGTTCCTGGCCATGGAGGCAGCGCTCAAGGCCGCAGTCGCCCTGCCGGCACCGCTTTACGTTTCCATAAATCTTTCGCCACAGGCATGTCTTGACCCGCGCTTGGAGAACCTCATCCGCAACTCACCGGTCAAGCCCTCACGGGTGGTTCTGGAGCTGACCGAGCACAGCCCCGTGGCGGACTATGCTGCCTTGCGGGCCCGTTTGGCGCGAGTACGGAAATCGGGCCTGCGCATCGCCGTCGACGACACCGGCGCCGGTTTTGCCTCCATGCGCCATGTTCTGCAACTGAAGCCGGAGTTCATCAAACTTGACCGTGACATGGTGTCCGGGATTGACACCCACGACGTCAAAAAGGCCTTCGGAACAGCCATGGTGGAATTCGCAGCCAGCATCGGAGCCACGCTGGTGGCCGAAGGAATCGAAACCGAAGGGGAACTTGCCACGCTGAGGGAGATCGGGGTGCCTGCGGGCCAGGGATACCTGCTTGGTCGCCCTGCGGCCGCGCCCTCGGAATGGGTCGAACGGAATTGAGTACGCGGCGGGCGCGGGCCCTCTCTGCGGTGGTGATTCCGTGATCTCCGCCACGAATGCGCAAGCGTCCTCTGCAGGAGACCTAGACTTGGAGATCCTCGGTACGCAGAGCGCGCTCTGACTGCATCGATCCCCTTCGGAATTCCGGCTGCCAAGCAGCCATAAGGCCTCACCTCATGAAATCCACGCCATCGACCAGCCCCAAGGACACGCAGCCCGATATCTTGGACCAACTCCAAGGGCTGAAGCACTATAGCGTCCCGGCGGGCTTGAACCTCGAGGAGAAATTTGAACATTGGCGGTGCTGGTACGGCAGCGCCATAGACACTCCTGCGCGCCTGGAAAAGGCCGGGAGGCACATTCGTCCGCAGTTCAATCCAACTGCCTTGAGCTTGGAAGGCCCCGGTTTCAGCCTGGTCGATGTGACCAATGAACCGGCCAGCTGCAGTTGGAGTGCACCTCCTGAACCACAGAACTGGTTGCTGTACTTCAGGAGTTCATGCACAGGGTTCAGCTTCTCCGGCAGCACCGAAGAGATCACTCCCGGAACGGTCAGGTTCATGGACCACTCCTCCCCCGGCAGCTTCTACGCACCGGCCGGACTGAGTGCGGTGCGGATTCATTTTGACCGTCACCTGCTGGGCCTTGATGACAGGACAATGAAGCGGTTGGAGCGGCTGGCAGACATCAGGCAGCACCCCATGGTCCGCGGCCTGATCCTTCCGGCGCTGTCCAGCTGGCAGGACGCAAACCTCCAAACGGAGCTGCCGCGTCTGCAGCCGGTCTTCAGATCGATGATGACATCGTTGATCAGCTCACTCCTGGAAGCGCCGGCCGACGATAGCGACGTCCGCCCGGCCCGCATTGCGGCGATCAAGAAGTTCATTCGCAGAAACTACCGGAATCCGGCGTTGGACGTGGCCGAAGTCGTCGCGTACTCCTTCCTCTCCCGCCGGGCGCTCTACTACCTCTTCGAGAATGAAGCCTTCCAGGTGAACCAGTACATCCGTGCGCTCAGAACACTGGAAGCCCTGGAGCTCCTTGCCGACCCGAATTCCTGGAAACGCTCCTTGGGAACCATTTCCGAGGCCAGCGGATTCACGAATCTGCAGGCGATGCGCCGGGCCGTCAAGGAAGCAACCGGACTAACGCTTGGTGAAGCGCAGGCCGATCCGGGGCTCTCTCTGATCCACGCTGCCCGCCTGAGGGAACAGATCGGACCGTAACCTACGATCCGCCCGCTTCATCGTCCGGAGCGTCTTCGTTCTCCGGAGTGTCATGCACTTTTTTGGGAATCTTGCCCTCTACGTCCGCAGGCACTGGTGGATCCTTCTCTTCATCTGTCGACATGGGCCAAGCATAAACGGCCGGACCGGCGGCGGAATCGGCTCGCGTACGTTCACGGCGTCGTCAGTCGAATGGTTAGGCTGGTCGGATGGCGACAGTTATTCTCGTGCGGCACGGCCGCACCACGGCCAACGCCACCGGGTTGTTGGCTGGTCGGGCCCCCGGTGTCTCCCTGGACCAGATCGGCCGCGAGCAGGCGGCTCTAACCGGAGACCGGCTCTCGGCCGTGCCCGTAGTGGGAGTGGTTTCAAGTCCTCTTGATCGGTGCCTGGAGACCGCCCGGTTCATCCTCGACCGGCAACCTGGCAGTCCTTACGCGCCGGTGGAGGAAGACCTGACCGAGTGCGATTACGGCCAGTGGCAGGGGCGGGCCCTCACTGAGCTGGCAAAGGAGCCAATGTGGCCGGTCGTACAGTCGCAACCGTCCGCCGTCGTCTTCCCCGGGGGCGAATCCATGGCTGCAATGCAGGCGCGCTCGGTAGCAGCGGTTCGTCGCCACGACGCAGCCTTTGAGGCCGAGCACGGGCCGGATGCGGTCTGGGTGGCGGTAAGCCACGGCGATGTCATCAAGTCGATCCTCGCCGATGCCCTTGGCATGCACCTTGACCTGTTCCAGCGGCTCAGCGTTGGCCCGGCCTCCGTGTCGATCGTCAACTACGGCACCGCTCGGCCGAGCGTCCACGCGACCAACACTGAGGCGGGAGATCTGTCGTGGCTGGCGAAAGGCCTGCGATCGGGTGATGCTCCGGTTGGCGGCGGCGCGGGTCGGACGACGACCTGAGCGTCGTGTGCATAAAATACTCACATGCCTACGCGTGTTCACGAGTTTGCTTGGCCTGACCGGGTTGTCATCGGCACCGTTGGTGTCCCGGGAGAGCGCACGTTCTACCTGCAAGTACGGGCAGGGGCGCAGATTGTGAGTGTTGCCCTTGAGAAGCAGCAGTCCGCTCAACTTGCCGAGAAGATCGATGAAATTCTGGATCAGCTCATCACCGTCAAGGGCAATCCCTTCAGCGTTCCGACGAGTAGTCCTGTTGAGCTCGACGACGACGAGCCGCTCGAAACTCCCGAGGAGCAGTTCCGCGCCGGCGCAATGAGCCTCGGTTGGGATCCGACAACGGCCCAGGTGGTCATAGAGGCCTACCCCCTCAGCGATGTCGACACGGACGACGACGACGAACCGCTTGACGGCAATGACGACGACACCGAAATGTTGGTGGTCAGGATGCCGGTGGGTACCGCCCGGGCATTCACCAAACGCACCCGTGAAGTGGTGTCCGCGGGTCGTCCGACATGCGCGCTCTGCGGCTATCCCATGGACCCCGACGGGCACACCTGCACCCTTCCCGAGGTCTGATGGCGGCGCCGGACCTCGCGGTAGCCGAACTGACGCTCACCGGCCGCATCACGACTGCCTCGAATGCAACGTTCCTGGGCAGCATCGGCGACATACCCGTGGTCTACAAGCCGATTGCAGGCGAGAGCCCGCTGTGGGATTTTCCCCACGGTTCCCTGGCCCACCGCGAGCTGGCCGCCTACTTGGTCTCCCAGGCCTTCGGGTGGGACATCGTGCCGCGCACCTGGCTGCGCGATGGTCCCTTGGGGACCGGGATGGTCCAGCTCTGGCAGGAACAGGACCCGGCCCAAAGCGCCGTGGACCTTGTCTCAATTGACCAAGTCCCCCGGACCGGGGGGAAACAGATTCTTGAAGGACGCGACGAGACCGGACGGGAAGTCGCCCTCGTCCACGAAGACTCGCCGGCATTGAGGCGAATGGCGGTGTTCGACGTCGTGGTCAACAACGCCGACCGAAAGGGCAACCACATCCTCGCCATGCCGGAAGGGCACCGCCACGGCGTCGACCACGGACTGACCTTTCACGCCGACCACAAACTGCGGACCGTCCTTTGGGGGTGGATGGGAGATTCGCTGGCCCCCGAGGAACGCGAGGGCCTGCAGCGCGTCGGCCAGGAACTGCGCGGCCAATTGGGACATGACCTCGCGGAGTTGCTCACTGCCGACGAAGTGGCTGCGCTTGAATCCCGCTGTGACCGGTTACGCTCGGTGGGTTCCTTTCCCGCGCCGAGCGGGGACATGCCGGCGCTCCCCTGGCCGCTGTTCTAGCGGAATCACGACGACGCGGAATCACGACGGCGGCACGGCGGCGGCACCGCCGCTCAGACGAACCAGCGCCACCAGCGCGGCTGTTCCGTTTCAAGCGCCGGTTCCGGTTCGGGCTCCTCCCCCAGGGCCAAGGCCGCCTCGACGATGTCCTCGGCCGTGAGCATCATGACGGCATCCCGGTCAAGCTCGTTCAGGCTTTGCTCCTTGTCCAGTGACAACCGCAGCGCCTGCCGGTTGACTGCCTGCTCGAACAGCGTCCGCGCGAACCGTGCGTTCCCTGAGTCCTCGCCGGCGTGCAGCCCCATGAAGACCCGCCGGAGCATTTGCCCGGCACCGGGTTCCAGCGTGTACTCATGCTGGGCAAGCATGCGGTTGAAAATGGTCTGCAGCTCTTCGACGGAGTAGTCGGGAAACGTGATCTCGCGGGCGAACCGCGAGCGTAGTCCGGGGTTCGAGAGCAGGAATGCTTCCATGAGCCGCGGGTAGCCGGCCACGATGACCACCAGCCGGTGGCGATGGTCCTCCATCCGCTTCAACAGGACCTCGATCGCTTCGGGCCCGAAATCGGTCCGGCCGTCTTCGGGGGCCAGAGCATAGGCCTCGTCGATGAACAGGACTCCGTCCAACGCGCGCCCGATCACCCTGTCAGTTTTGATGGCAGTGGCTCCTACGTACTGCCCCACCAGTCCGGAACGGTCAACCTCCACCAGGTGACCTTTTTGCAGCAGACCTACCGCACGGTACATCTCAGCAAGGAGCCGGGCCACAGTCGTTTTGCCCGTGCCGGGGTTTCCCAGGAAGACGAGGTGCTGGGACGTTGCGACCTCCGGCAGTCCATGCTCCTTGCGGCGCGCCTGGACCTGGAGGAGGGCAACGAGGGCCCGTACTTGCTCTTTCACGGTCTCCAGCCCTACCAAGGCGTCGAGCTCGGACTGCAGCTCGTCCAAGGGTCGGGCCGGTGGGGTCCGGGCACCTACGAGATCGCCGACCAGGTCGTCAACACGCTCCGAACCCGGCAGCTTGAGCTGGTTGGCCAGATGACCGATGGTTTCGCGCAGGTCATCAAGCGGATTGCGGCTGGCAGCCATAGACCAACTGTAGTACCCGACCGGGCGCTAATGATCCCTGCGGGCAAACCGGTTCCTGGCTGAGTTTTTCAGGAGGATTCCGGCAAGGATCGGAATAGCGATGAAGATCAGCGCCCCCGGTTTCATGTGAACACCGAACTTGCCGTCCAGGTGGAATCCTTCGAGGACAGGTAAGCCGAATATCGAATGGGGAAACGATTGATCTCCTATTGCGTCCCGTGCATCAGAGGAAGCCCAGACGAACATGAACCCCAACACAGCCAAGCAGACAACGGTGACCAGCGTGGTCATGACAATGGCAATTGATGCCCCGCGAGGGCGCGAAGATTTCATGGTGATTCCTTCGGTATGAGTAGATGCGTCGGCAGTCATCATCTACTTGTGAAGAGGGGCCCGATTTCATGACGGTCTTAATGCGAAGACACCTTGAGAGATCTGTACTGCAGCGTGACTGGCTGCCGCCAGTTAGTCTTCCCGATCTATTTCGAGGTGGTCGAGACCGCTCAGATCCAACCAGTACCGGGTGGGCGTCCCTACCAACCGCAGCAGGACGCCCTTGCAATCACGACAGCGAACCACCACGCCAGGCGCGTCGACAAAGACCATAGCCGCCCCAAAGGCGCGCACTGAACCGCAATGGCGGCAGCGTCCGAGGGCTGCGATGATGTCGACGCGGAAAATTTCGGACAGGGCGCCGGCCGCGGCGTTTCCGTCCACATGCGGAATCGGATCGTGGGCTGCGCCGACAATGTCTTGGTCTTGGTCTTGGTCCTCGGGTTCGGGGAAAGCGAAGTCATGGGCGGTGCTCACTGTATGCCTCCCGTCCCGCCAAACCGCTCTGTCTTTATCGAATCAGCCGAATAGCCGGCCATCACGAGCCAGTCCGCAACGGTCTCCACAAAAACCGTTTGTCCGCACACAAAGACGTCCGGGTTCTCATCGGCCGGGAAAATCCTCGCCAAAAGTGTGTCCGACGTAAGGCGTGCCGGCATGAACGGCCAGCCCTCCGGCGTCGAACGCGTGTAGACGTAGTCGACACTCAACTTGGCCGACTCGCGGTCCAGAAGGCGCAGTTCGTCACGGTAGAGCGCGGTCTCTGGTGACTTGAGTGAATACAGCAGCCTGAAGGGAGAGGTATCGGTGGAAAGCTGATGTGCGCGGATCATGGACATCAACGGCACAACGCCCGAGCCTCCCCCGATCAGCTGCACGGGGTTGGCCTTGCCGTGCCGCCAAACAAACCAGCCGCCCACAGGACCCCTGATTTCCAAGCGATCCCCTACGGCCAGGTCCCGGACAAGATAAGGCGACACCTCGCCGTCGGGCAGTTCGTCAACCGTAATTTCCAAATGACCGTCCATACTGGCCGATGCCACCGAATAAGAGCGTATGGCTGTGTACCCGTCGTCGGCGGTGAGGCGGATGTCGATATGTTGGCCCGGCAGATGTCCCATCAGCCCCTCCACCCGGAACCGGATTGTCCGGGCCTTGGCATTCTCCTCGACTCCGCCCACCACTTCCGCGACTTGCCACACGGAGCTCACGGCACGTGCCTCATGAGTAGCGTTCCTCCCGCCATGGATTGCCGTGGAGGTGATACCCGTTCGATTCCCAGAATCCAGGGACGTCCTCGCCTGTCAGCTCCAGGCCGTGAATCCACTTGGCGCTTTTCCAGAAATACAGATGCGGTATCAGAAGCCTTGCCGGGCCGCCATGGGCCCGCTCAAGCTGTTTGCCATCGAATTCCCACGCGACCCATGCTTTGCCGCCCAGGAGATCCCACAGCGGGACATTCGTCGTGTAGCCGCCGAAAGAATGCGCTGTGGCAAAGTCGCTGGAAGTTTCGACGTTTTCGAAGAGCGTGTCCAATGAAACCCCACGCCACTCCGTTCCCAGTTTCGACCAACTGGTCACACAGTGAATATCCTGGGTAATTTCCTCTTGCGGCAAGGCCAGGAACTCACTCCAGGACCAGGAACTCCGCTTCCCGTCCTCCGTGGAGATGAAGAACTCCCATTCCTCGACGGGAATCATCGGAGCGGGGCCCGCCGTCAGCACGGGAAAGTCCTGCGTTTCATGCTGCCCGGGAGGCAGGGCGGGATTCCCGGACCGACGCCCCCGGAAACCGGGCGAAATGATACCCATGATGCACCTCCGCGATGGAGCCCCACCCGGCCTTTGACCGTGATGCCCTCACCATAGGTCAAGCTCCAGCCCCGGTCCAGAGATCTTCCGTCCGGGGCACTCCCTTAACAGCCCAGCAGCCACCCCCTCGCGGCCGCGGGGTCCTTTGTCCACGGGTTCTTTCATGTGATGGGCACGACTACCATTGGCAGCATGGGTGCACAAGAAGGTCCGGCCTTCCGTGCACGTGCCGCCCGCACTGACGGGCCGGCCCTGGGGCGGCTTCTTTCCCTCCTCGTCGACGGCGTCTCCGCTGAGGAGCTTGAACCCCAGCTGGAAAGCATGCAGGCCACCAGCCTCATCGACCCGACGACGGCCGCTGCCGTGCGAAGCCTCAACACCAGGCTTTGGGAAGCAGGCAGGCGCGAGGGCCTGCTCCGCGTCCTGTATGACACCGCCACGGACCTGACGGGTATCCGCGATGTGGAGGCTGTCCTCAAAGCCATCGTGCGCAGGACCCGTTCCCTCATCGGCAGCGATATTGCCTACCTGAGCCTGAATGACTACGCGACCGGGGAGTCCTACATCCGGGTAACAGACGGCGCCGCAACGGCACAGTTCCGCAACATCCGGATGCCCCTCGGGGAGGGCGTCCTGGGTGCTGTGGCTACCGGTGAGGCACCTGCCCAAAGCGCTGATTACCTCCGCGACGACACCAAGTCACACCTTGAGTCAAGCGATGCTGCCGTCGCGGCCGAAGGCGTCAAAGCCATCATGGGTGTCCCGTTGCGGGTGGAGGGCAAGGTCATCGGAGCCCTCCTCGTGGCCGACCGTCGTGCGCACACCTTCAGCAGTGACGACGTCGCCCTGATGGAATCCATCGGCACCCATGCCGCCGTCGCCCTCGAAAACGCCCGCCACTTCACCGAAATGGCGGATGCCCTCGCCCGGCTGGACCAAGCCCAACGTGAGAACCTCGCGCATGTCAGGGCACTCGAGGAGCTGGCATCCCTTGACCGGCGGCTGATGGAAACGCTCGCTTCCACGGACAGCCTGCCCGCCCTGCTGCGGCTGCTGGGCGAGTCGATGGACAGCGAGGTTTTCGTGGTCTCGCCAACGGGCCAGGCGATGGCGGGTCCCGTGCCGGGTTCCGACTTCGGCAGCCCGGCCGCGTTGAGCGCCGCCGAGACGTCTGCGGCCCGGACGCTGCCCGTTCCCTTCACGGCCAATGGACGGGACTACACCGTGATGTCCGCTGTTGCCGGTGATCAGCATCTCGCATCACTCGTTGTTGCGGGGCATCTGACACAAGAGAGAACCGCAGTACTTGAACGCAGTGCCCTGGTGCTCAGCGCGGCGCTGCTTTTTGAGCGTACCTACCAGGAAGCGCAGTACCGTCTCCAGCTTGAGCTGATCGACGAGCTCCTGAACCCCCGCTCCGAAAACGTGGAGGCAGTGAAAAGGAGGGCGGGCCGGTTCGGGCTTGCCGAGAACCTCCAACTCGTGGTGCGCGTGGTGGGAGTCAGCGACGACCAACGCCAGCGGGCGCTGGCGGTACTCAGGCGGCATACCGAGGGCCGCCCCGGCATTACCGCGCTGCACGAATCGCATCTCTGCATCATTGAGCCCCCCACCTACGGCGGGGAGGGACCTGCTGCCCGGGCAATATCCGGCAGGACAGCTGGTGGCCAAGCAATTGTCGACGCACTCAAGCGGCAGCGCATCGAGGCCAGCGTGGGCTCGTCTGAAGCCGTGACGGGATTCCCGCGGTTGGCTGCGGCCCACGCCGAGGCCCACGCGGTATTGGGCGCCCTGCAGGCCTTGGGACGGCACGGGGAGGCCGCGGACAAGGCCGCACTCGGCACGGCCGGCATGCTCCTCGGAGCAATGGAGAGCCCGTTTGCCGCCCAACTGCTGGCCGCCCAGCTGGGCCCGCTCCTGGACTACGACACAAGGCGCGGCACCGGGCTGGTTCAGACGGCGTGGACTTTCCTTGAACACGACAGCTCCTTGGCTGCTGCGGCCAATGCCCTGCATATCCATGTCAACACGTTGCGGCAGCGGCTCGCCCGGATCGACAACATCCTGGGCGAAGACTGGCGCCGCGGCGGACGCTCCCTGGACGTGCACGTGGCTTTACGGCTGTGGCGGCTGCAATCAGCCGGAGTGGGCGGACGTACGCCCTGAAGCCGATGGGGGCACGCAAGGGTGTCACATCGCCACATGTTGACGCCATCATTGTGGCTGGTAGATCCATATGCTGCCTCACACGACTCTGGAACGATGAGATCCACGGCACCTGTCAGGTAGCCGAAGACCCCACATCCTTGAGGAGTTAGTCACAATGTCGTGTGCGCATGAGGCGGGCATCCGTCCCACTACTTTCGGCGTCCTGCGGTTGCCGCGGACCGTTGTCGTCGGCGCCGGGCAGCGCTTCGCCGTCGCCGGAATCGCGGCCGAAATGGGCAGCAACGTCCTGGTTTGCACCGACCCCCGGGTTGCCGCCTCAGAGGAACTGAAGGCACTGGTGCGGTCCCTTGAAGGCCAGAACCTCACTGTCCGCGTGTTCGGCGGGACCGAGGCGGAACTCCCTGTCCCCGGCATCATCGCCTGCGTTGAAGAACTCAAGGGCCAGGACATCGACGTCATCATCGGATTTGGCGGGGGAAGCTGCATGGACATGGCCAAGGTCGTGTCAGTGCTACTGACCCACGGTGGCGTGCCCAGCGACTACTACGGCGAGTTCAAGGTCCCGGGACCGGTCAAGCCGGTGATCGCACTGCCAACGACGGCGGGCACAGGCTCGGAGGCCACGGCCATCGCCGTCGTGTCCGACCCTGAACTCGGCATGAAAATGGGCATCTCGAGCCCGCACATCATTCCGTTCGCTTCCGTTTGCGATCCCGAACTCACCTATTCCTGCCCGCCATCGCTGACGGCGGCCACGGGCGCAGATACGTTCGTGCACCTGGTCGAATCCTTCACTGCAATCACCCGGGACCCCACCCCGACCCTTGCCAGCGAACGTGTCTTCGTTGGCAGGAATGTCCTCACCAACTCCCTCGCCCTGGACGGAATCCGCCTGGTGGGCCGCAGCCTGGCCACCGCCTACAAGGATCCGGGCAACGTCGACGCCCGCGGAGACATGATGCTGGCAGCACTCTATGGCGGCATCGTCCTCAGCAACGCCGGCACCGCTGCCGCACACGCCATCCAGTACCCGGTCGGCGCGCTGACGCACACGCCGCACGGCGTCGGCGTCGGGCTGCTGCTCCCCTACGTCGTCCGCCACAACTTCAGTGTGATCATCCCCCAACTGGGTCAGATCGCCGAGGCCCTCGGACGCGACACCAAGGGCATGGACGCCCGGGACGCAGCGATCCCAGGTGTCGAAGCCATCGACGAAGTCATCGCCGCCATCGAACTGCCCGCCACCTTGGCGGAACTGGGCGTCAAGGAAAACGACCTGGCCAGGATCGCCGAACTGTCACTGAACTCAAAACGGCTCATCGACAACAACCCCCTTCCGCTCGACCTCGCAGCAGTCGGGTCCATAGTGCAGGCCGCCTTTGCAGGCGACCGCACCATCAGTTGAGCCAACACCCCATACAAGAAGCAAAGGTTCTGCCATGACCCTCCTTTCCACCCTGGAACCGCTTGATCTCGAAGGACTGACGGTTCCCCGCCAACTGCTCATCGCAGGACGCTGGCGGGACGCCGCGAGCGGCGGAACGGTCGACGTCGTCAACCCCTCCGACGCGACCGCCATCACTGCGATCGCCGACGCCGACGTCGCTGACGGTCTCGCCGCCGCCGACGCTGCCGCGGACGCACTGGCCGCTTGGGCCGCTACTCCCCCGCGCAAACGAGCCGAAGTCCTGAGCCGCTGCTTTGACCTGATGACCGAGCGAAGCGAGGAACTTGCCCGGCTTATCTCCCTTGAAAACGGCAAGGCACTTCCGGACGCCCGCGGAGTGGTGGCCTACGCCGCGGAGTTCTTCCGCTGGTATGCAGAGGAAGCCGTCCGGATCATCGGAGACGTCTCAATCTCCCCCTCCGGAGCCAACCGCATACTGGTCCAGCACCAGCCGATCGGCGTTTGCGTCCTGATTACGCCGTGGAACTTCCCGGCCGCCATGGCCACACGCAAACTGGCACCGGCGCTGGCCGCAGGCTGCACTGCCGTGCTCAAGCCGGCGACCCTGACGCCATTGACCTCCCTGGCGATTGCCCAGCTGATGGTCGACGCCGGTGTCCCGGCCGGCGTCGTCAATGTTGTCACCACGAGCAAGACCAGCGACGTCATGACGCCGATACTCGCCGACCCCAGGGTGCGCAAGCTGTCCTTCACGGGCTCGACCGGTGTCGGGCGGCACCTGCTGCGCCAGGCCGCGGACAACGTCCTCAAGTGCTCGATGGAACTGGGCGGCAACGCGCCGTTCCTGGTGTTCGAGGACGCCGACCTGGACAAGGCAATCGACGGCGTGATGATCGCCAAGATGCGCAACGGAGGCCAAGCCTGCACGGCAGCCAACCGGATCTACGTCCAACGCGGTATCCAGGCCGAGTTCGCCAGCCGCCTGGCGGCCCGCATGGCCGGCCTCACCGTTGGCCCGGGCACGGATCCCGCAACCGAAGTGGGACCCCTCGTTGACGAAGCAAGCGTCATGAAGGTCGACGCCCTGGTGCGCGACGCCCTCGACCAGGGTGCCCGCCTGCTGACCGGCGGACAGTTGCCCGCAGGGGACGGCTACTACTACCCGCCAACGGTACTGACCAACGTGCCGCTGCACGCCCGGATGGTCAGCGAGGAGATCTTCGGCCCCGTCGCTTCCATCATCGGGTTCGACACGGAAGAGGAAGCCGTCGCGGCCGCCAACGACTCCGAGTACGGTCTTGCGGCGTATGTGTTCACGGAAGACTTCCGCCGCGGGCTGCGGATCGCCGAGCGCATTGAAAGCGGCATGGTTGCTGTGAACCGCGGCCTGGTATCGGACCCGGCAGCCCCGTTCGGTGGCGTGAAGCAAAGCGGACTGGGACGCGAAGGCGCCCACCAGGGCCTGCTGGACTTCACCGAGACCAAGTACATCGCAGTGGATTGGTGAACCGGCCCCCTGCCGGTTACCACCGTCCCATCAACAAACCTGTTTGACCATCGAAAAGAAAAGATCAATGACGCTCCCTTCAACCCCTGCCGCCAAGACGAGTCGCGTGCCCTGGCGCGTGTCCCTGGCAAGCTTCGCCGGCACCACAATTGAGTGGTACGACTACTACATCTTCGGCCTCCTGGCCGCTACCGGCGTGTTCAGCCGGCTCTACTTTCCCGAACAGGACCCCGCAACAGGGCTTCTGCTCGCCTTCCTCACCTACGCCGTAGGGTTTGTGGCCCGTCCCTTCGGCGGCATGTTCGCCGGACACTACGGCGACAAGATCGGCCGCAAGCCGATGCTGGTTCTCTCCCTGCTCCTGATGGGTTTCGCAACCCTGGCCATGGGTCTGCTTCCAACCTACGCACAGATCGGCGTCTGGGCCCCCATCCTGCTGACCGTGCTCCGCTTGGTCCAGGGCTTTGGTGCCGGAGCGGAATGGGCAGGCGCGGCCATCATCTCCACCGAACATGCCCCGGAAGGCCGTCGTGGATTCTTCGGCAGCTTCACCCAGATGGGTGTCCCCGCGGGCATGCTTCTCGCCAACTCCTCCGTCCTGGCCGTCAAGGGCAGCGTTCCGGCCGAGGTCTTCGACGCCTGGGCCTGGCGTGTTCCCTTCCTGCTGAGCGTCCTCTTGATCATCGTTGGCCTGGTGGTCCGGGCAAAGCTCGAAGACTCCGAGGACTTCAAAGAACTCATCGCGAAAAAGCAAACCGCCCACAACCCGCTCGGTGATGCCCTGAAGAAGGAAAGCAAGGGCGTCTGGCTGGTGGTCGGCATGCGCCTGGCGGAAAACTCAGCCTTCTACCTCTACACCACGTTCTCGGTTGTCTACATCATGCGGACCTTTGGACCCGAGCGTGCCAACCAGGGCTCCATGTCCGTGCTGATCGCCTCCGCCATTGGCGTCATCGCAGTGCCGTTGTGGGCCGCATTGTCCGACCGGATTGGCCGCAAGCCGCTCTACCTCTTCGGCTCAATCGGCGGCCTGCTGTTCTTCCCGCTCTACTTCGTTATGACGGACACCGGAAGCGCACTGATGGCCACGCTGGCCATCATCATCGGCCTCGCGGTCTTCCACAACTCGATGTACGGCCCGCAGGCAGCCTTCTTCAGCGAGCTCTTCTCGACGAAGCTCCGCTACAGCGGCGCCTCCATGGGATACCAGTTTGGATCGGTCCTTGCAGGCGGCATCGCACCGCTGGTCGCCGTGGCCCTGCTCAATGCAGGTGACGGCGAGCCCGGTTGGGTCATCCTGTACTTCAGCATCATCGGTGTCATCACCGTGGTTTCGGCGATTCTTGCACCGGAAACCATGAAGCGCGTGCGTGGCCGCCTCGACGCGGCATCTGTTTCCGCTGCCCCAGCAGCTGACAAGGCCAACACGCACTAACCAGGTGCTGCGACGGCGCCGGTGTCACCCGCAATGAGCGGGTGACGCCGGCGTCTTCTTTTTTTGGCGCGTGCTTGCGTCAAGCATCACGTCAGGCCGGCTCCGCAAACGGAATAGTCGCCGCCCGCCATGGGTTGTGCTGGTGAACGAAAGCAAGCCCCGCCCTACAGGAAAGCGCCCAGTCATCACCATGAACCCGTCACCCGTGAAATCCTTGTCCGAACTACTGGCCGATGCTGACACCGCAGGACATGACCACGCATCCACGGAGAAAAACAGCGGCCTCCGGCACATCCACAACCATGCCACCGGGGCGATCGTGTGGTTTCCCACGTGGCAGACCTTCCGCCGGACCAGCGACTGGGAGGATGCCGTCGCGGAGCAGGAGGCTCGACTCAAGGCTTCCACGGCTGAAGGTACCCCTCTTCAGAAGGTGGTCGCAGAGTTGCTGGCGGAACGGCTTGAATCCCTGCTGGAACGGGCTGCACAGTCTCCCGACGCCAACGTCTTTGTGCAGGATAACCTCACTCCCCACCTGACGGAGACCTGGGCAGTAGCCGACGCCGCGGTGCGGGTATCCGGCGCCGACCTCCCCGCAGGAACACCGCCGGCGGCCTTTTCCGGCTATCCGTATCCCGTCTACGCCGAGGATGGCGGAGCATTCGCCACGGCCCTCTGGAATGATGTGATCGACGCCCGCCGCCATCGTGCCATCGCCGAAGAGGCTGCCCGTAAAGCCCTCAAGCCGGTGTCCCGCAAGGCGCTGAAAAATGCTGCAAGGAAGGCTGCGCGGCGCTGACAGTGCTACCGGCTACCCCGACGCCAGAGTTTGCAGGTGGCAGTGGCGTTTGCTGTACAAACTGGCCGCCTAGATCATTTCAAGCACGCCCTTGCGGGTGGGTGGAGGATAGGCACGATCGAGGTCAGCGAGGTTGCTTGGCGTGAGCTGAACGTTGAGGGACCGGTGGCACTCCTGGACATGCTGCGGACTTGAAGCCTTGGGAATGGCGAGGACCAGGGGCTGCCTCAGCACCCACGCCAGGGCAATCTGCGCGGGGCTGGTGCCGTGTTCGGCCGCGATGCGAAGCAGCACGGGATCTTTCAGCATCCGTCCCTGCTCAAGCGGTGAGTACGCCATCACCGGGATACCCTTCCCGACGCACTGAGGCAATAGATCGAATTCGATGCCCCGGCGGGTCAGGTTGTACAGCACCTGGTCGGCCACCATTCCCTCAGCACCTGGTAGGAGCCGGAGTTCCTGCAGGTCCGCCACATCGAAGTTGCTGACGCCCCAATGCCGGATCTTCCCGGCCTGCTGCAGGTATTCGAAGGCTTCGAGCGTTTCGGCCAGGGGAACAGCGCCCCGCCAGTGCAATATGTAGAGATCGATGCTGTCCGTTCCAAGGCGGCGCAGGCTACCTTCACAGGCAGCGATGGTTCCGCGCAACGTGGCGTGATGCGGCAGGACTTTGGTGACCAGGAATGCTTCGTTCCGCCGAGCGGCCAGCGCTTTTCCGACCAGTTCCTCGGCGGCGCCGTCGCCGTACATCTCGGCAGTATCAACTACTGACATCCCCAGGTCAAGGGCCCTATGGATCGCCGCTGTTTCGCTTGCGGCGTTGCCGGGGTGCTCGCCCATGCCCCATGTTCCGATCCCAAGCACAGGAACAGTCTCACCGGATGGCAAAGGTATCTGGCGCAACGTAACCCCCTCGACAGGAGCCCGTTCCCGTCATCAGATGCATCGAGTCCGAAGTTCCCGTCCGGACCACGGCGAAACGCGCCGTGCTTCTCCAAACTACTCCGCGGGGGGAAGACATGGTAGGCGGTGGGCCGGCCTCCGGACGGGGTCCGGACGGGGTCCGGGGGCCATGGGTAAAAACCCCGCGGCTTTAGTCCGCCGTCGAAAGCGTTACGTAGCTGCCGCCAACGGTAACGGCGGGAGTGCCGTTAACAGTGACATAGCTGCCGCGGGAGCCCGGAAGGGTGGTCGGGCTGCCATGAACCGTGACGTAGCTGCCTTCACCTAGGGTACGGGCGACGCCGGCAGGGAGGGTTACGTAGTTGCCGCCCCTGGGGGCGGGAGCGGTGACGGCGGTATCGGTAGCGGTCCCCAGGGTGGATTCGGTTTTTGTAAGTCGTTCGGCCAATAAAGTCATGGTTTCTCCTCCGGAGGTATGGGTCAGGGCCGGTTCAGGTTCCTGTACCGCTCAAGCGGAAGGGCGTTGCTGGTTGTATCGGCTGCCCCGCCGGCCCGGGAATGTTCACCGGTGCGGTATTCAAGGGCGGCTTTGGCCTACAACCAAGCTTATCTTCTTATTTTTAGCTACTCAAAATAAGGTGGGCAGATTCACTTCCCCGCTTCCAGTTCAGGACTGGATGAGGGACTCGGCAGGACGTGCGGACACGATGGTGTCCGCCTGCCGGTGCAGGACTTTCCAATACCCGTTTTCCCTGCAGAAGACCGTGGTGACCCGCAGGGCCACGGGAGTCAGCTGCGAGGACCCGGCAACCTTGGCCCGCGTCCGTTCGATCTCCACGATGTAGGCCATATCATGCACCGCGCGACCCGAGATCCGCTCGAAGGTCGTGGGCTCGCCGTCACGCAGGACGGCCGCGGCACGGTCCATAATGCCTTCGACCGCCTCGCGGCCTCGCCCGGGAGGGCCGAGGGGATTTCCAAGGGTGACGTCCTCGCTCGTTGAGAACATCTTCTTCTGCGGCTCCGGGTCGCCGGTAACAAATACGTCGAGGGCATGGTGGTAACCCGCGATAGCGTCCTCGAGCTCCGTAAAAACTTGATCGACTTCGGGACCGCCCATAGCTCTACCTCGCCTGCTGCCTGTCGGCCGGTGTCCGTAGGGCGCAGTGCCCGCATCCTTCGGCCCGTATACGAGGCCATGGTGGCACCGGCGCCCAGCGAAGTCCATAGGCCGCGAAACGCATCCGTTGAAGAGCGGATCCGGAGCAATCCCCCGGAGGGCGATCCCCTCCAACGGGACTTGCCATGGCTGGTTTCCAAGCAGGAATCATCCATAACGGAACGCTATGTAGCTACATAAAAGAGGTCTTTGTGTGACCTGTACCTCACGGATTAGTTTGATGTTTGAGGCCAGTCGGCACAACTGAACCAGCAGACACCTCCCTCGGGAGGCCGCTCAGCAAGACCAACCGGTCAGACAATCCGAGCGCCCTTCCACCCCTCCCTCTACCGGAAGTTCGCTTCCCGCCAGCGCCATGGAGACGAAATGACCCCAACACCTCTTCCCAAGAAGACCCCGGCCCGGGCGGCAATCGCCGCGTGGATCGGAACCACACTCGAGTACTACGACTTCGCGGTGTACGGCACCTCATCGGCGCTGATCTTCAACGTTCTTTTCTTCTCCCCTGAGCTGCCCCAGGGCGTCAGTGTCCTGCTCTCCATGATCACCTTCGCTGTCGGGTATGCGGTGCGCCCCCTCGGCTCCCTCATCCTGGGACCAATGGGCGACCGTTTCGGCCGCAAATTCGTCATGATGATCACCCTCTTCGGCATCGGCGGTTGCACCTTCCTCATCGGATGTCTTCCGACGTTTGCACAGCTCGGCGCCCTCGCGCCGATCTTGTTGGTACTCATCCGCGTCATCCAGGGACTATGCCTTTCCGGAGAGCAAGCCAGCGCGATCAGCATGAGCCTCGAGCATGCTTCCGACCGGCGCCGCGGCTTCATCACCAGCTTCACCACACTGGGCTCCTCGACCGGCACGCTGCTCACACTCCTGGTCTTCATCCCGATTGCGGCTATGCCCAAGGAACAACTGCTGACCTGGGGCTGGCGCATTCCGTTCTGGCTCTCCGCACTCGTCGTCGTCGTGGCCTTCCTCATCCGCCGGCATGTCCAGGAGCCGCCTGAGTTCATTAAGAACCAGTCGCTCAACGTGAACAAGTCCCCTCTCAAGCATCTTCTGCGCTTCCACTGGCGCGCCGTGCTCCGGATCGTCTTCTGCGCTCTCATCGCCGGCACCAGCTACATGATGCAGACGTTCTCCGTGGCCTTCGGAACCACCGGCTACGGGTTGGACAAGCCAACCATGCTCCTTACCACTACGGTCTCGGCCGTGGTTGCCCTCGCGATCACCCCCGTGGCAGGTTTCCTCGTGGACAAGATCGGCCGCAGGACGATGTTCCTCCTCGGCACGGTTGGTGTTGGCATAACGATGGTGCCCTACCTCTGGTCAATCACCACCGGCAACTGGCCCCTGATCTTCCTTTTCGGCATCATCAACTACTCCCTCTTCTACTCGATGGTGAACGCTTCCTGGCCGTCGTTCTTCGCGGAAATGTTTCCCGGCCGACTGCGGGTTTCCGGGCTCGCTCTCGGCACGCAGATAGGCTTCGCCATCTCGGGCGTCATCGGCCCGGTTCTTTCGACAGCACTCGCGGGCCCTGATCTCAAAGGTTGGGTTGGTCCATCCATCATCGCCGTTGGCTTCATGCTCGTCGCGGGGATCTCAGCCCTCACCGGCAGGGAAACCACCAAGTACACCCTCGCCGAGCTCGACGAAGTGCAGCAGGGCGATCAGGAAAAGGCGACGGTGGCCGCTGCCAAGTTGGCAACGAGCAGCGCCTCCCGGGATTTCGCCGCTCCAACCGGCGCGAAGGAGTAGAGGGTCCGATGTCCTTTTCCGATTACACCACCGCCCTCGTTACCGGCGCTTCGACCGGGATGGGTGCCGCTATCGCCGAGCGCCTGGCCAAGCGGGGACTGACGGTCCATGCCGTGGCCCGCAACGCCGATCGCCTCGCTGAACTGGCTGACCGGACCGGCGCCGTCCCGCACGTGGTGGACCTGACCGACACCGCCGCGCTGGCCGCCGTCGTGAATGAACTCAAGGTGGATGTCCTGGTGAACTGCGCCGGGGTGTCCCGTCCAGGAAACATCCTGGACTCCTCCGAAGCCGACATCGACGAACTCGTCGACGTGAACCTGCGGGGCCTGTTGCAGCTGACCCGCCTGGTCCTTCCGGGCATGGTGGAACGCGACCTCGGCCACGTGATCAACATCAGTTCCATCGCCGGGGTCTACAACTTCTACGGACACACGGTCTACCACGCAACCAAGGCCGCCGTGCACCAGATCTCCCGGCAGCTGCGCAACGACACCGTGGGCAAACGCATCCGCGTCACCGAGATCTGCCCGGGCCGGGTGGAAACCGAAATCTTCGGCCGCAACATGGGCGGCACGCCCGAGGCCATGGAAGAAGCCTGGCAAACCTACTACGAAGGCTACGAGTCCCTGACAACGGACGACATCGTCAACGCCCTGGACTACGCCATCGAAACCCCGCGCCACGTCAACGTCGGCATGCTCGAACTCATGCCCACCTTCCAGGTTCCCGGCGGCCTGACGTTCGACCGGCGCTGACGCCTCCCAAGCGATGAAAAGGGCTTGGTGCCGAACAGGCTCTGGCTATCGGTGCTGCGGCTTTACAAAAATATATAGACCGGTCTATTTTTAACCCATGCCATCAAAAGGAAACCTGACAAAAGAACGTCTCACCGAGTCCATGCTTCAACTCATCCAAACCAGCGGTTACAGCGGGACCGGCCTGAACGCAGTCATCGAACACGCAGCAGCCCCGAAGGGATCGGTCTACTTCCACTTCCCCGATGGAAAGGAGGGCCTGGGAGTCGCCGCGGTGGAACTCGCCGCGAAGCAGTTCGGGACGTTGATTGCAGAGGCCGCAGCTTCTTCAGGCGGCGCGGCTGGTGCGGCCCGCGCCGCAATTGAGGCCTTGGCGACCATCGTCAGTGAGAGCGACTTCCAACTCGGTTGCCCGGTCTCCGTCGTCACCCTGGAGATGGGAGCAGAGAGCGAACGTTTGCGGAGCGCGTGCGCAAGTGCCTTCGAGTCGTGGATCGTACCGACCGCCGCTTTGCTTGAGGCCGGCGGTGTGGACGCCAAGGGGGCCCGTTCCCTGGCTACCGTTGTGGTGTCGACGATTGAGGGGGCGGTGATCGTCTCCCGTGCCATGAAGAGCACCCAACCTTTGGTGGCGGCCGCTGAGGTTGTGGCCGAGCTCATTGAACAGCGCTCCCGGACCGCTGGGGGGACGCGATGACATCACACGAAGATTCCCGCCACGCCTTGGTCCTAGGAGCCTCGGGACTGGTGGGACGGCACCTCGTATTGACCCTTGCCAAGTCCGGCGCGGAGGTTACAGCAGCAGTTCGGAGTGCCGAGTCCGGCGCGCGTGTCGAGCGATGGCTGAAGGAGCATGGCCTGACACACAGCATCAATACTGCAATCGTCGATTTTGAGGCTCCGGAGATCCTCGAGGGCGGCCCGTCAGCATTCTCCTTCGTCACCGAAATCCACAACTGCGCGGGGTCCTACCGGTTTGGAATGACCGCCCACGAGGCGCGCAGCGCGAACGTCGGCATTGTCGAGAAGCTCATCGACTTCGCCGCTCATCTCCCCAAGCTGAACCGTCTCGTCCATATCTCGGGCTACCGCGTGGGAGGACAGGACCCCGCAACTGTCCCGTGGCCCGACGATTATCGTGCCGGGATGTACAGGAAACTCGGCGCCTACGAAGCGTCCAAAGTGGAATCAGACGCCATCTTCCAGGCGCTGGCTCTGGATCAAGGACTCCCCTGGACCATCGTCAATCCATCGAGCGTGATCGGCGACAGCGTCACCGGCGAATCCGACCAGCTCATCGGGCTGGCCACGACAATTGAGCAACTATGGACCGGGGTGGCGGCCGCACTGCCCGGGGACGAAACGACTTTCCTGCCGGTCGTTACGGTCGACTATCTGACGGCCTTCATGGTGGCAGCTGCAGTCGATCCCGCTGCTGCCGGCAAGGCCTATTGGGTTCTCGACGACGCCACCCCGCCACTGGCGGACCTGCTCGCCCACGTCGGCCGGCACCTCGGCGCGAAGGTCCCGCGCGTAAGGATGCCTGTCAGCGTCATCAAGCGGCTCCCGCAGTGGATCACCAAAGCGGATCCGGAGACGCTCCATTTCATGTCAGCAGACCGCTATCCCACGGAGTCCGCCGTCGAGCTGGCCCACAGGCACGGAATCCGGATGCCCGACGTCCTGGCCTCGTTGGAACGGTGGGCGGACCATTTGGCGGCCCATCGTTTTGGGGCCGTCGCTACTGGCAACCGACGATTCGTCGACGCCGCAGGGTTCAGGACCTTCGAGCTCGGTGTGCCCGGCTCAAACCGCGTGGTCTTTCCAGGCCTGCCGGTCAACGCCGAGACGTGGGCCGAAGTAGCCGCTATCCTCGGAGCGCGCGCTGTGGACCTGCCAGGACTCGGCCTCAGCGGCGGAACCGGCATTCAAGATTGGGACCAATGGTTGCCCGGCGTGCTGGGTGAGGAGCCTGTCGACGTCCTCGGTCACTCCATCGGTGCCGCGGCGGCAGTAGCCGCCGCCGACCGACACCCGGAGCTGGTCAAGTCCCTCACACTGATCGCACCGTTCTTCCTTCAAAGGCAGGCCGGCGCCTCGGCCAGGCTGCGGCCCCTTGTATCCACGTATTTGCGGCACACCAATCCGGAGCGCCTGTCACTGCAGCTGACAGTGTCCGGAGCAAGCGCGGCCGCGCTCAAGTCAAGCGTCAGTGACCTCAAGCGAAGCAGCTCCAGGAGGGTGGCCGAGCATCTGGCCCTGACCGTTTCCCGGAAGTGGCGTACGGAGCTCCGGGAAGCGCTTGGGCAATACGACGGTCCGGTCCGCATCATCACCGGGAGCGACGACCCACTCTCCCCGTCCGCCGTTCACTGGCTCAAGTCGCTGCCGAACGTCGAACTGATCACGGTGCCGGGTGCCGGTCACCATCCACAACTGACCCATGGAGATGCTCTCGCCGATCTGCTCGCGGACGCCGCAAGCCGCATATTTCATGCTCCCGACATGGTCTGATTTCGGACCCCGGGGTTACCTGCCGCCTTCGATCTTGCGGCTGCGTTGTTGGATTGCCATGGGGCCGTAAGGGTAAACCCCGACGCGCGGCTGGCTGGCCTGGGTGAGGAGTTCGGTTTCCTCAGTCGTGAGTTCCAGGTCTGCGGCGGCCAGGTTGTCTGCCAGCTGCTCCACACTGCGGGCGCCGAGAATCACGGAGGTCACCGCAGGCCGGTCCACCAACCATGCCAGCGCCACCTGCGAGGCACTTACGCCGTGGTCAGCGGCAATCTTTTCCACGGTTTCAATGATGTCCCAGGTGCGCGGGTCGTCATTTCGTGCTTGCCATGCTTCCATGCCACGGGTCGGATTCTCGCCGAGCCTGGTTGCACCAACCGGCGGCTCGTCGCGCTTGTACTTTCCGGAGAGCCAGCCGCCGCCGAGGGGCGACCAGGGCAAGAGGCCGATGCCGGCGTCGAGGCAGGCCGGGACGACCTCCCACTCGATCTCGCGCACCAGCAGGCTGTACTGCGGCTGGAGGGTTACCGGCGCACTCCAGCCATGGGCTTTGGCCAGATGGACTGCCTTGGTCACCTGCCATCCCAGGAAGTTCGAGAACCCGTAGTAGGCGATCTTGCCGCTGCTGACTGCGTCATGAAGGAAACGGAGCGTCTCCTCCAGCGGGGTGATGGGATCCCACGCATGCATTTGGTAGAGATCAATCTGCTCCACTCCGAGACGACGGAGGGAATCGTCAAGGGCTTTGGTCAAGTGACGGCGGGAGGTGCCCACATCGTTCGGGGCCTGGCCCATGGGGAACCGGCCCTTGGTGGCCAGCACAACTTTGTCCCTGTGCTCCGGCCGGTTCGAGAGCCAGCGTCCGATGATTTCCTCCGATGCGCCGGCACTGTAAACATCCGCCGTGTCGATGAAGTTGCCGCCGGCGGCAACATAGTTGTCCAGAATGGCGTGGGACGTTTCCTCGGTCGCCTCAGCCCCGAAGGTCATGGTTCCGAGCGCGTAGTTGGACACCACGGCGCCGCTGTTTCCCAGTGTGCGGTATTGCATAGCTCTCCTCAGTTCTCCCATCGGGTGGTCCTGTTGGAGTTGACGTTACGCACATTGCCGGGCGGGGTCAGCACGTTTTCCTGCCCCTGTTCTTCCTAGGACGCGGAGTCCTACCCTCGCCCTAAGCCCGATGTCAGCGCACCACTTTGCGGTGGCCGGCATCCAGTCGTTCCGTCCAGCCCCGCGAATCCAGATATTCCAGCAGCGGAACCGCAACCCTGCGTGTTGTGTTGAGTGCTTGGCGTGCCTCGCTCGTGGTGAAGGGCTGGTGGAGCCGGGCGAGCGTACGCATCGCAAGGGCCGGTGCCGATGGCAGCAACACCACCCCGTCGCGCAGGCGGAGTACGCGACCCGCGCGCTCTGCAGCGGCAAGTTCCTTTGCGCCCAGGCCCAGTGCTGCCAGCTCGGCGGATTCCGGGGCGCGGAACGCCTCCGTCCTTAGCCTGTCCTCCAGCGCGGCAATGGCCGTTTCAATGGGTCCTAGGATGTCCTGGCTGCCAGGCAGGTGGATGTGTCCGCCGTCCTGTTCCAAGGCAGCCTCTTGGACAACATCCGCAAGGATCTTCCCGTCCGGCAGCTTGAGCAGGTCCTGCGCCGCGCCCATGGAAAGGCCCGGATCCAAGGGATCGCGGTCCTGCAGATCCCGGACTGCGGCGTGCAAACGCTGCTGCCAAGCCTCAAGAACAGGGCGATGCACCCACCAATCACCGAAGACCCTCACGCCTGATGGGACGTCGGGGTCGGGCCCGGCCAACAGTCCAAGCTTGCGCAACTGATCTACGTGGACCGCTCCGCGGGACGACACCTCCCCCAGCACGTCTCCCTTGGGATCCATGCCTGCAAGCCGCTTGGCCCAGCGGGCACCATCGCCGCGGCGCCGCAGGGCGGGCGGATCGGCGTCGAGCACAAGCGCCCCGCCCAGCACCGAGCGGCTTCCAGGGTCCCGCAGCACCAGCCGGTCTCCGGGAACCAGGGGCAGGCTCCTGTCGAGGACGAGGCGGGCATGCTCAGCTCCGAAAGGACGCAAGCGAGCGGGCACCGACGCAGTGCCGACATGCACCGTGAGCTGCTCCGGCACTTCCGTGTAAGCCACTCCCGTGGTGCGCCTGATGCCCAGAACGGCGGTGGTGGGCCAAGCGCCGGGAGTAACCAGGGCGTCTCCACGCCGGACATCCGCTGCGGCGACGTCGCGAAGGTTCAATGCCACCCGGCTGACCGGCCCCACCGAGGCACAGGCGGCGTCACGGCTCTGCAGGCCGCGTACCGTGACGGGCCGGGAACTATCGTGGCCGATCAACTCCAGCCGGTCCCCCTGGCTCAGTGTTCCCGCCGCCAGAGTTCCAGTGACCACCGTTCCCGAACCGGTAATGGTGAACGACCGGTCCACCCACAACCGAACCCGCCCGGTCAGGGCAGGGGCCGGCACACGCCCGAGGACTCCGTCCAGGGTGGCTCGAAGCTCATCCAGCCCCGTCCCGTCGACGGCCGACACAGTAACTGCGGGTGCGTCGCGGAGCCCGGTCCCCGCCAGCTCGGTCCGGGTCCGGGAAAGGACTTCCGCGGTACGCGAGCCGGATGCCCAGTCTGCCCGGCTCAGGACCACCACACCGAACTCGATGCCCAGGGCAGCTACTGCATCCCGATGGTCATTTGACTGTGCCTGCCAACCTTCATCGGCGGCAACCACGAAGCAAACCACCGGCGCGGGCCCTATTCCCGCGAGCATGTTCCCGAGGAATCGTTCGTGGCCCGGTACGTCCACGAAGGCCACTTCCTGCCCGGATGGCAAGGTGGTCCATGCATAACCCAGATCGATGGTCAGGCCGCGACGGCGCTCCTCTTCCCAGCGATCAGGCTCCATGCCGGTCAGGGCGCGGACAAGGGTGCTCTTGCCGGAATCGACATGCCCGGCGGTGGCGATAACATGCACTGCTCAGCCAGCTCCGCCTGCATCATGTCCGGCGAGGGCCGCCAGTGCCTGCCGCACCGCTGCGAGAACCCTTTGGTCATCCGCTGCGGGAACACAGCGCAGGTCAATGAGGCAGGAGCCGTCGTGGACACGCGGCAGGACAGCAGGATCGCCGGTGCGCAAATGGACTGCCAGGCCCTCGGGAAGTTGGAGTGCCCACCCCGGTAAGGGAACACCGGGAGCGCCGCCGCCTCCCACCCGACCGACGTGGGCCACGACGGGTACACCGAGTGCTTCTGCCAGCTCGTCCGTGCGGCGACGCAACTGCCCGACGTCGGCATGCAGCGCCTGGACGACCGGCGGCGGTCCGCCTGCCAGAGTCGCCTCGAGGGCAGCGAGGGCGAGTTTGTCCGCGCGCACGGCGCGGGCCAGGGGGTGGCGGGCCAAGCGGTCGATGATTTCCTTGCGCCCCAACAGCAAACCGGTCTGGGGGCCGCCCAGCAGTTTGTCACCGCTGGCGATGACGACGTCGGCCCCTCCCGCCAAAGCGGTGGCAACATCGGGTTCATCGGGCAGATGGGGGTCGGGAGCGAGCAGACCACTGCCGAGGTCGGCCACGAGCGGTATGGCGTTCGCCTTGGTCACCGGAGCCAGGTCCTCGAGCGCCACCGCGGAGGTGAATCCCTCTACCCGGAAGTTGCTCGGGTGGACCTTGAGGACGCACCCGGTGTCCGGACCAAGGGCGTTCTCGTAGTCGCGAAGGTGGGTCCTGTTGGTGGTGCCCACCTCTCGAAGCCTTGCCCCGGTTGACTCGATCAGGTCGGACAAGCGGAAGCCGGCCCCGATCTCTACAAATTCTCCACGGCTTACCACCACCTCCCGGCCCGAGGCGAGGGCCGTGGTGGCAAGGACCAGCGCCGCCGCCCCGTTGTTGACCACCAGGGCGTCCTCGGCGGCAGGGCAAGCATGGAGCAACGCGGCCCTGGCACCGGCTCCGCGGCGGGACCGGCCGCCGCTGGCAAGGTCCAGCTCCACGTCCACATAGCCGCTGGCGGCAACGACGGCGTGGACCGCATCAGCGGACAGGGGTGCGCGGCCGAGGTTCGTATGGACGACGACGCCGGTGGCGTTCAAGACGGGGCGAAGGCTTGTAGGCCTGTGATCAGCGACGGCGGCCTGCAGGGTCGGCACCACTTGGGCGGGAGGGAGCTCGCCACGCCGGGCCGCGTCCTGGATGTCACGGACGAGTCCGCGGATGACGTGGCCACTCATCCGTGTGCGGGCTTCGAGGACGGCCGGCAGTGCCAGCAGGTCATTGGTGCGGGGAATCAGCCGGCGGGGGTCGACCTCGTCCACAGCGCCTCCTCGTCTCACGGCATCTGCACGCCCGTGCTTGGCGGTGGCGGACGGGAATCGAACCCGCCAGGCCGAGATGCTCGGCCTCACCGGTTTTGAAGACCGGGGGGCCCACCAGGACCCGGACGCCACCGCGCCTCAATATAGCAGGTTGCTTTCGGGGGTTACGCTGAACGGGTGAATGAGACCCAGGCAACAATCACGGACCCCGAGGGCGGCACTGAGCACGCGATCCGCCTGACCGACTACGCGCATGGCGGGGGTTGCGCCTGCAAGATCCCGCCTGGAGAACTTGAAGATGTGGTTCGCGGCCTGATCGGCCAGCCGGGCGCGGAGGTCCTGGTCGGGCTGGACAGTGGCGACGACGCGGCGGCGGTCCTGGTGCGCGAGGACCTGGCCGTTCTCTCTACGGCCGATTTCTTCACTCCGGTGGTCAACGACGCCTTCGACTGGGGACGGATTGCAGCCGCGAATGCCCTCTCCGACATCTATGCCATGGGCGGCCGGCCCGTCACGGCGATCAACCTGGTCGGCTGGCCCCGGGGCGTGCTGCCGATGGAATTGATGACCGAGGTACTCCGCGGCGGCCTGAGTGTTGCCTCCCAAGCGGGGTTCCCCGTGCTGGGTGGGCATTCCATTGACGATCCCGAGCCGAAGTACGGCATGGCCGTGACCGGCGTCGCCCATCCCGACAGGCTGCTCCGCAACGACGCGGCGCAGCCGGGGCTGCCCATCACGCTGACCAAGCCGCTCGGCGTCGGACTTTTGAACAACCGGCACAAGAAGACCGGCGAGGTCTTCGCGGAGGCGGTCGAGACGATGGCGGCCCTGAACCGCGAGGCTTCGGAAGCCGCCGTGGCAGCAGGCCTTCGGGCAGCCACTGACGTGACCGGTTTTGGCCTCCTGGGCCACCTGCACAAGATGGTCCGCGCCTCTGAAGTTGGCGCGGTGATCGACCTGAACGCGGTGCCGCTCCTCGATGGTGCCCTGGAAGCATTGCGGGACGGCTTTGTCTCCGGAGGAACCCGACGGAACCTCGATTGGGTGCGGCCGCATGTGGCGACGGCGGCCGGCATCACTGAAGAGGACCTGTTGTTGCTGGCCGATGCGCAGACCTCCGGCGGCCTGTTGGTGGTCGGCGAACTGCCGGGCTACTCGGTCATTGGCCACACCACCGCCGGCCAAGGAATCGAGATCCGCTAGGGCGGACGGCTATTTCAGCTGCCCGTAGTAATCGCGTCGTTGGTGACGCCGGCAGCACGGCGGGCTGCCAGCCGCTTCTTCTGCGGTTCGATCGTGTAGCGCGGATCCCGGGCCGAGGCGAGGCCAGCCTCGAATACCCCGAAGCGTGTGAGGGCCGAGGCGGCCAGCAACGCCAGTCCGGAAGCTGCAGCTACAGCCCGGTTGCGACCGGCCAGCAATGTGCCAAGGCCACCGCCAACCGCCAGCCTCTCGCTCCATTTGAGCATGGTCCCGGCTTTGCCCTGGTGCAGGGGCTCCGCCGCTACCGGGTCCATGCGGCGTTCCATCACCTTCATGGCTGCCACTTCCCCCAGGACGCCCAGCACCGCAAGCTTCCTGGCGGGACCTGCCTCCTGTAGGGGCGTAGTGACCATGGCAAGTCCGGCTGAGGCAAGGCAGGCCGAACTCACAAAGACGAACGGCAATTCCTCGTGCGCGGCGTTCCAGGTGGGTGTGGCGGTGTCGCCCAGCAGGACGGCCGTGTACGCAGCAAGCGGACCTGCGAACACTGCCGCCTCAAACCCGGCCGGTCCCTCGACTGTCCGAAGCACCTTCCGCAACGGGCCCAAGGGCAGCCGGGAACCGGTCATCCGGTCAATCTCCGCTACCGCCGTGACGGCCGTGCCAGCGCTGAACGCACTGAGGATCCATGAACCAACGCTCATCGGCGAAGTAACTTTGAAGGTCCGCAGCATGTTCAGGAAACGCTCGGGCCTGCCCAGGTCCTTCACCAACGCCACTGCGCCCACGCTCACTGCTGCCAAGGAACCCAACCGCGCATTCCGGCGCAGGGTCGGGCGTCCCGTCAGTTGCCCGCCGAGACCCAGCAGTGCCGAACCCCCTGCGACGCCGCCGAGGAACAAGTAAACTGCCACGTCTTCGCCCCAGGGCGCAGGCTTGACCACGGGACGGCCGTAGTAGGAGGTGAACTCCGCCTCGGGAACCATAGGCATTTCCCGGGAGCCGTCGCCGTTGTCCCGACGACGGCGCGTGCCCGCTTTGACGTCCTGACGCCGCCGACGGGCAGGCTCTGCCGGACGGACGTTGTCGAACTCCGAGAGCGTCACGCGCGTCCCCCCAGGAAAGCCAGCGCTGCGGCCGCGGCCATTCCCGCTACCGCCATTCCGGCCCTCCGGTACATCTTCGGAAGGTCGGCTGTCGGCACCCGGGGGTCCGGCGGTAGTCCATAGACTTCGGGTTCGTCCAGCAGCAGGAACACCGATCCTGTTCCGCCGACACCGTCGTTTTCGTTCGCACCGTACAGCCTGGCTTCCGTCAGGCCCTTGGCGTGCAGCTCGGCCACTCGAACCTTTGCTGTCTCCACCATGTCGTCATGGTCGCCGAACTTGATGGACGTCGTCGGGCATGCCTTGGCGCACGCGGGCGTCTCGTCGTCGACCAGCCGGTCGTAACAGAGAGTGCACTTCTGGGCGATGCCGATATTCGGTGTCACGGGATGTTCGTCGTGCCGGTCATTCCTGCTGGTGGCCACTTTGACCGTGCCGTCGCTTCGACGCTCGATGACTCCGAACGGGCACCCCGCCACGCAGGTTCCGCAGCCGTTGCAGACGTCGTCCTGTACCACCACGGTTCCGAACTCAGTGCGGAAGAGAGCTCCGGTGGGGCATACATCGAGGCATCCGGCGTGCGTGCAGTGCTTGCACACATCGGAAGACATCAGCCAGCGGAAATCGGCTGTGTCCGGCGGGGTGGTGTCTGCCATGGCGAGGTCGCTGTCTTCAGGCGCCACCGGCGTCGGAGGCCCGATGCGCGGCATGCCGAGGTTGACCAAAGCCCGGCCCGATTTCCGCGCTTCGACGATGCGTTCCTGGCCCTGCTCGATAAAAGCGACATGGCGCCAGGTGCTTGCGCCGAGTGATCCGGTGTTGTCGTAAGAGGAACCGAGCAGTTCGAGGTTTCCGTCTTGCGGATTGTGATTCCACTCCTTGCAGGCGACTTCGCAGGCCTTGCAGCCGATGCAAATCGACGTGTCAGTGAAGAATCCCTTGCGCGGATGGTTGTGCTCCCAGTGGGCATCGAGGGTGGGGTCGGTCGGTCCGGAGAATTGGCCCATCTATTCCTCCAATGTCGTGCCGGTAGCAGGGTCAACGCCTTCGGCGGCCGGGTCAGTAACGGCGGCGTTGCCGGTTTCGATCGTCACTCCCGCCCGTTCCCGGTACTCGGCGACCAGGGCAAGGAGTTCTCCGCCGCGCGGCCGGCGGCCCGGACGGATGTCGCAGGAAGCGACCTTCGATTCCTGGATCTGGACGTTGGGATCCAGGGTTACACCCAGGAGGTCGTTGGCCGCGTCACCGGCGACGACGGCGTTGTTGCCGACGCCCCAGTGGTACGGCAGCCCGATCTGGTGCACGGTGTGGCCGCCGACTTTCAATGGCGCCATCCGGTCAGTGACCAGCACCTTCGCTTCAATGGCGGAGCGTGGCGAAATGATCGTGGCCCAGCCGTAAGGGTCCAATCCCCTTTCAGCTGCCAATTCAGGTGATACCTCGCAGAACATTTCCGGTTGCAGTTCGGACAAGTAAGGAAGCCACCGGCTCATCCCGCCCGCCGTGTGGTGCTCGGTAAGCCGGTACGTCGTGAACACATAAGGGTAGACGTCCGCACCACTGGTCCCGGCGCTCGGCGCAGTCGGGTTGTCCGCGCGGGGGAACACCAGCCGGGCGGGGTTTTGCTGCTGCGGGTAGAGCGCATTGGCCACCGGTGATTCCTGGGCCTCGTAGTGGGTGGGCAGGGGGCCGTCCAACAAGCCCTTGGGTGCGAACAGCCAGCCCTTGCCGTCGGCCTGCATGATGAAGGGATCGTCCCCGCTCAATGCTGCAGCACCACCGACGGAAGGATCAGGATGGCTGCCCGGCGCCCGGTCCACCGGGAAGTCGGGCACGTCCTCGCCAATCCACTTGCCCTGGTCCTGATCCCACCAGATGTATTTCTTCCGCTCGCTCCAGGGTTTACCGGCAGGGTCCGCCGAAGCACGGTTGTACAGGATCCTGCGGTTCGCTGGCCACGCCCATCCCCATTCCGGCGCGGCCGGACCCTGTTCCTGGCCCGGTTTGCGGTTGGCGGCATGATTGACACCGTCAGCGTACACGCCGGTGTAGATCCAGCAGCCTGCCGTCGTCGAACCGTCGGCACGAAGTTCGGTGTAGGCCGAGACGGGTTTTCCGGCGTCGGGCCCTTCGAGGTGACGCCCGTTGATCTCCGCCAGTACTGCCTCCGCGTCCGGGTCCCCGTGTTCGTCCGTGGGGTAGTCCCAAGTGAGGTCGAGCAGCGGGCGGTCCCGTTCGTCGTCGGATCCGGCAAGCTTTTCCCGGATCCGTTGGCCGAGCTCGAAGAAGAACTGAAGCTCACTTTGGCACTCCCCCGGCGGCGCCACAGCCTGGTGCCGCCACTGCAGCAGCCGCTGTGTCTGCGTGAAGGACCCGGCCTTCTCCACATGCGTCGCCGCCGGGAGGAAGAACACCTCTGTTTCGATGTCCTCGGTCCGCAGCTCCCCGGATTCGATCTCGGGGCTGTCTTTCCACCAAGTGGCCGATTCAATGAGGTTCAGGTCTCGAACCACCATCCACTTCAGATGGGCCATGGCAAGACGTTGCATCCGGCCGTGCGCAGAGCCGACTGCGGGATTCTGTCCGAGCACGAAGTAGCCTTCCACTTCGTCCTCGAGCATGCCCATGACGGTCTCGTAGGTTCCGTGTGCTCCGGTCAGCCGGGGCAGGTAGTCGTAGGCCCAGTCGTTCTCCGCGTTCGCGGCCTTGCCCCACCATGCTTTGAGCAGGCTGATGGTGTACGCGTCGGCGTTGGCCCAGTAGCCCTTCTGCTGTTTCGACCCGATGGTTGCCAGATATTCATCGAGGGTGTCGTGGCGGCCTGCAGTGGGCATTGGCAGATAACCGGGAAGCAGGTTGAAGAGGGTTGGAATGTCCGTGGAGCCCTGGATGCTGGCGTGACCCCGCAGCGCCATGATTCCGCCGCCCGGCCGTCCCATGTTTCCCAGCAGCAGTTGCAGGATGGCGGCGCCACGGATGAACTGGGCTCCCAGGGAATGCTGTGTCCAACCCACGGCATAGGCGAAGCAAGTGGTCCGGTCGCGTCCCGAGTTTTCCGTGATGGCACGGGCCAAGTATTCGAAATCCGCGACGCTGATGCCGCACATGTCCTGCACCATTTCCGCCGTGTACCGGGCATAGTGCCGCTTCACGATCTGGAATACCGTCCGCGGGTCCTGCAGGGTGTCGTCGCGCTCAACCTCCGCGTGCTCCAGGGGCGGGCCGCCACTGCCGTAGGCGTGGCCGGCGGCCCGGGCGGTAGCGTCGGCGCCGTGCTCGGAACCGGGACCCGGCTCGTCAATGGTTCCCTCGCCCCGTTCGGAATAGGACCACGACGACGTGTCGTACGCGCCCCTCTCGGGATCGAAGCCTGAGAACAACCCGCCGAGATCCTCGGCATCGCGGTAATCGTCGTGCACCAACGTGGCGGCATTGGTGTAGGCGGTGACGTACTCCTTGAACCAAAGGTCGTTGGAGAAGACGTAGTTGATCAACGCGCCCAAGAGCACAACATCCGAGCCGGCCCGGATGGGAATGTGCTTGTCCGAGACCGCTGAAGTCCGCGTAAACCTTGGATCAACGTGGATGACCTTGGCCCCGCGTGCTTTCGCTTCCGCTACCCACTGATAGCCAACCGGATGGCACTCGGCCATGTTGGATCCTTGGATGACGATGCAATCGGCGTTGGCCATGTCCTGCAGCGATTGCGTAGCACCGCCGCGTCCAAACGAGGCTCCCAAACTGGGAACCGTGGCGGAGTGTCATATGCGGGCCTGGTTCTCGACCTGCACCGCCCCTGCGGCCGTGAACAGCTTTTTAATGAGGTAGTTTTCTTCGTTATCCAAGGTGGCGCCACCAAGCGAAGCTATGCCCATGGTCCGGCGCAGGAGCCGGCCTTGGTCGTCTTGTTGCTGCCACGTCCGGCGGCGTGTCTCGATGAACCTGTCCGCGATCATCTCGACGGCGGTCCGCAGGTCCAGGCGTTCCCACTCGGTGGATCGCGGGGCCCGGTAGAGCACTTCGGTCTGCCGCCCGGGAGAGTTGACCAGTTGTTCACTGGCTGAGCCTTTGGGACACAGACGGCCGCGGGAGATGGGTGAATCCGGGTCGCCCTCGATCTGGATGACCTTCTCGTCTTTGACGTAGACGCGTTGTCCGCACCCAACGGCGCAGTAGGGGCACACGCTCTGCACCACGCGGTCAGCGGTGGCAGTTCGGGGCGTTATTGCCTTGGTCTTGGCCGACGTCACGGCCGGCCCACGACCCAGGAGGTCGCCCGTACTCAGTTGACGGACGACCGGCCATTGAAGAAAACTCCTCGGCGCCATTTGTGGAGCATAACCCAACCCCGGCGGCGGCAACAGGTGAACCGCCGGGCCGCATTCTTTCGTTTAATGGTGGAAAGACCGACGAGCCGGGAGCAAAGCGAGGAAATCGTGACGAAGAGGAATTCTGCCGATGGCGGCCCCGCAGCCGGTCCCCTGACGATTGACCAATTGCTGGAAGAGAGCCGCCTCGGGCTGGAGCGGGTTCAAGCCGCGGACCTTGAACAGGAAATCGAAAAGGGCGCCCTTGTTGTCGACACGCGGCCGGTGGATCAGCGGATCCGCGACGGTGCCCTTCCCGGAGCGGTGGTCATTGACCGGAACGTCCTGGAATGGCGGCTCGATCCCTCCAGCCCCTACCGGATCCCTGGTGCCGGCGAGGCAGACCGGCGAATCGTGATCGTCTGCAATGAGGGCTACAGTTCCAGCCTGGCCGCGCACACCCTGCAACGGCTGGGGCTGTCCCGTGCGACCGACCTCGTCGGTGGCTTCCAAGCCTGGTCGGCACTGCGCAAGAAGTCTGATCAGGCGTGACGGAGAAAAATCCGCGAACATACGCGTAGAATCGGAGTCAGTGACACTAAGGCTACTTATGAACTTGGATCAATCCATGGTTTCCGGGATGTTCCGTGTTGTTGAGATTCGCTCCGACCTGGGAGACGGGCCACCGGCCCGCTTCACGGCCAAAAGGCTGAAGGGCAAGTTCTTCAATGTCGCATATAGATCGCAAGGCTCTGTTATCGGCCCTCGTCGGCCTCGTTATAGCGTTCGTTCCGGTGCTGTTCGGCGCTCCCGAACTCGCGCCCCTCATTGGCTGGTGCGTGGCCGGCTGCTTCTTCCTGACCTGGGCATGGATGAAGGCATGGCCCGCCGGTCCGGAGGCCACGGGTGAACTCGCGCGCCAGGAAGACCGGTCCCGACGACTCGTTGACACCCTCATCACGGCCGCGACATTCGCCAGCCTTGTGGCGGTGGTCTTTGCCTTGATCCGCAGCCAGGAGAAGGACCCCATTGGCGTTGCCGCTGCGATTTTGGCAGCCCTCGGCGTGGTCCTCGCATGGGCGCTCGTGAATACTGTCTACGCGTTCAAATACGCTCGGATGTACTACCACGACGAACGCCATCATTTCAGCTTCAACCAGGACGAGGAGCCGTCCTACAGCGACTTCGCCTACGCAGCGTTCTCTACCGGCATGTCCTATAACGCGAGCAACGTGAACGAGTCATCCACGGCCTCCCGCAGGATCGCCCTTGGGCACGCCTTGCTGTCCTATTTCTTCGCGACCTTCGTGGTGGCAGTGGCCATCAACCTCGTCGTCAGCCTCGGTCAGTCCGGGTGAGTAGTCTAGGCCTTCAACACCACCTTCGCCGCAAACGCGGCCATGTCGGCCATCAGCTCGAACGCAGGGCTATGCGGGTCTGCGTTTGGGCCGCACCGCATTCTCTCTTGAGCCGGCGCAGCAATGAGTCCAGTGCCGCCGTGTCGGGGGTATAGGCACGCAGAAGGTAATCGTATGGCCCGGTCATATGGATGGCATCGACTATCTGCTTGATGGGTGCGATGCGGGCCAGGAAGGCGTCGTAATCGGTCTCGGAATCGAGGCGGACGTCAATGAATATCTCCAAGCCGCCCCTGGGTCCGGGGGCATCTTTGCCGGTGATAACCGTGTAGCCGAGAATAATTTCGTTGTTTTCCAGGCGCCTCACCCGGGCGGCAGCGGCGTTGGTGCTCAGGCCTACGAGTCGACCTAGCTCACTGAAAGAACGCCGCGCATTTTCCTGCAGAAGACTGAGAATCTTCTCGTCGATAGGGTCCACGCCTCAACAGTATCTGTGCGCCGGATAGTTGGGCAGAGCGGGAGCTCCGGAAAATGCACACTGAACCGCATGGTGAACGAACTTTGGACTTCAGCCTTTTCGGGTGCGCTGGCGGGGCTAGGCGTCGCGATGCCCTTGGGGGCCATCGCGGCGCTGCTGTTGCGCGAGGGAATCGTCAACGGATTCCGGGTTTCAGTTGCAGCTGCGGCCGGGGTAGCAACCGCGGACCTGTTCTACTGTGCAGGCGCGACAGCCGCCGGCGCCCTCCTGGTACGGAGCATCGAGGAACACCGGGGAATGTTCTTGGTTACTTCCGGAATGCTGATGATCTTGGTCGGAGTCATGCAGCTTCGGCCAAGCCTCAAGAAGCGGTCACGTCCGGACGCCGACGTCGAAAAGACAACACCAGGGGCCGCCTTTCTGCGCTTCGTGGGCCTGACAGCTGTAAACCCCATGACTCTGGTGTACTTCGTCGCCCTCGGAGGCGCCGTCGTCGGCCCCGGCGACTCGTGGGCGCCTCCGGCCGCCTTCACCTTGGCAGCCGGCCTGTCCTCATTCGCTTGGCAACTCCTCCTGGCCTTTCTCGGCTCGTTCTTCGGAAAAGCCGTAGGCCCCCGAACAGGCCGGTCCGCTGGAATCGTCGCGTCGCTACTGGTCCTCACCCTGGGTGCTGTCGTTACGATCAACGGAGCCGGCGCGCTTACCAATTCCGCCGACTGAACGACCCTACGGGGATGGCTGCGTCCTAGACGCGGGACCTGCCACGGACAAAGTGAATGATCAGGACGATCAGCGCAATCACCAGAAGGATGTGAATCAGGCCGCCTCCGATATTGGCCAGCAGGCCGAGCAGCCAGAGAACGGCGATAATGATGGCTATCCAGAGCAACATGTCAAACTCCCTCGGTTCATTTGCGGGCCAAGCTTTTTCATGACCTGCCCACAGTGTGATGGTTCGCGTTAAGCCGTACGTACCCTACGAAATGTCGGGATAACACTGTCTCTGCCAGTTTCTGGCCCCGCTGGCCTGGATGCACGTCTCACGCCGGCGGGATCTTGCGCCTCGTTCGGGTCCTCAGCTTGCCAAAAAATTACTAAGCATGCTTACAATGATCTTGGCCGATGCGAACGGCTACCTGAACCAGAGGAGGAAACACGATGGGATTGGGCGACAAGATTGAAAACGCTGCCGAAAAGGCCGGCGGCAAGGGGAAAGAAGCGGCGGGCGCCGCTAGCGGAGACGAGAGCCTGCGCGCAGAGGGCAAGGCTGATCAGGCCAAAGGCGATGTGAAGCAGGCAGGCGAGAAGGTCAAGGACGCCTTCAAGAAGGACTGACACGCTAGTCACGGAAGGGCCGCACCCAGCGAACGGGGTGCGGCCCTTTTGTTTGTCCTTTCGCCTGCTCGTATTCATCGCTGCGAAATTCCGCGGCGCCCAATCCGGGAAAGTACGGATCGCAGAAGCGTTCGAGTGAGGGATAGCCCTTGTTCGAACCCCACCTCCGGCAAGTAAGCCCGGGTGACGGCCCTGCCGATGGCCGGTAACGCTGCCGGATCGGGGTAGACCATGTAGAGGGGTACGTACCGGGGCTGGAATTTCGACTTGAACCCAAGCAGGGAGCGAAATCCATAGACGGGTTCGAGTGTTGCTCCGAGGCCCTCGAGGAGCCGGTCCATGGCGTTCGAGGTCGGGGCCGGTTCCTTGCTTCTGTCATCCTGCCGCGGTGGCGCAAGCGGGGCTCCCGAGAGACTGATGAATTCATAGCTTTCGTCCCTGAGCGTGATCGCCGCGGAGGCTATCAGGAACTCGGCACTGCCCCGCAGGGCGGTGCCGCGTCGCCGGATAAGATCCAGGGTCCACCCAATAATGGCGCCGTTCCTGTAGACAGGGAGCCAGGAAGTCACGGCGTGCACTTTCTTGTCCCTGTCGATGGCCACCAGGCAGCGGACTTCGGGGTCGTCGAGTTCATCCAGGCTTCCGAGGGTGAAGCCCATTTCCGGGATACTTTTGTCCTCCACCCATTCTTCGGAGATTTCCTGGATTTGCGCTTGGACAGTCCGCGGTGCCCCGGCGTAGGTTGTCCACTCAGCCCGGACGCCCGCCTTGGCAGCGTTGTTCATCGATGTTCGGATGTCTTGGAATTTCTTCCCCTTGAACGTTACGTGCTCCAGGTCAAGGATCGTTTCCTGGGCAACTTGAACACCCGCCCATCCCCTCGCGGTCGCATGGATCTGCAGCTGCCCGGGCACGGAATAGAAGCACGGGCTCCAGCCGTTGGCTGTGCAATGGGCGGTGAACTCGTCAAAGGTCTTTTCCACGTCTCCCCTGGGGCCGACCGGCGGCCCCAAGGTGAGGGCGATGCCGCCAATCACCCGGTAGGCGACAAAACTCCGGCCGCCGGGACTGAACCAATATCTGTTGCCTGGCCAGGTGGTCATCCAGGACAAGGTGCCGCCGTCCTGCATCTTGATGATGGCCCGGGCCCGGTCTTCGTCCAGGCTGTGCACGTTGTGGGCGGGGCGGAGGAAAGTCCTGAGCAGGGCAGCTCCTGTCACGGCCCAAAAGACGATTCCAACACCTTCGTATAGAACCACTGCCCGCGGACTCAGGGGCACGAATGCGGGGGCCAGGTCGAACATGTAGCCAAGTGGCAGGAAGCGGTCAGGGATGTCGGCCAAAATCCCGCCCGGACCTGGCGCTGGACTGAAATCCTGTGCCATGGCCATGGCTGCGCCGGCATACGTAACGGCCAGGACCGCTGCCAGTCCCGCTATGAAAAATGCCAGACGCCGATAGGTACCTCGCGGGGCCCTGACTGTGAACAATTTCCGTCGGCTCAGCAGAAGCACGGCCAGCAGCAGGGGCAGGAGTAAGGGCAGCACCAGCGCGAGCGGATGTCCGTGAGCGGCTGAGTCCCCGGCAGAAATACCCTCTGAAGCGGCAGTGTCCACAGCGGCCGGTTGCAGGACAGCAATGATGGTGGCAACGGCGATGGCTGACAACGCGGCTTGGATGAGCAATGTTCCAGCCCAGGCAGCGCGACGACCGCGACGCAACCCGTCGGCAAACAGGAGCAACAGGAACGAAGGCAGTACTGCCATGAAGGTGCCACCGGCTCCGGCCCGCAGCTGCAAAGCGGCAGCGGCGCAATCCCGGGCCAGCGCGGGGTATGCGCAGAGCTTTTGCAAGGTCTCCGGGTCCACCGGCTGGATGTTGGTCAAAAGGTAGCGGAGGACTGACAACGGACCCACTGCGTGGGGCGCGAGGCCTGCGACGACGGGTCCAATGGCCGTCGCCGCGACCAGGAGGGCGATGAGCACGCGGCGTTCGTGGCGGGAACTCACTGGATGCGGCGTCCTGGGCCTGCGGCCTGAGAGAAGCGGTCCCATCAGGGCGCCCACGGTTGCGGACAGGAGTCGGACCAAGTCAGCGAAACCACCGTTGTACAGCGCCAGCAGCAACAGCAGGGCGAAAACCCCAACCCGGATCCGGCGACGCCACAGCGTTGTCATGGACGCAGTGGAAGCCATCAGGGCCGCAAACACCAAAGCGGTGGGACCCGCAAAAACGTTCCCGCTTATTTGGCCGACCCAATCCCCCATCACGCTGGCCGACACGGCAACGAAGCCCATCGCCGCGGCAACTCCCGCTACCTGTCCTGTTACCGCGGCAACGGCGAATTGGCGGCTGCCGATGCGACGCTCCACCAGGACACCAATGCTCAACAACAGCAGGATGCCGATCAGGGAGCTCGTCGGGTTGCGGGCCCAGAATGCTGAAGTCAGCAGTACCCACCAATGCTCTGGGAATGAACGCGCCGTCGCGGCCATGGGTATCCGTGCGCCGTCTCCGGAAGCTGCAATCACCGTTCCCAAAATCCCGACCAGCAGAATGCAGGTGATGCTCACCGGTGACGCGGCGACGCCTGCCAGAACTCGGCGCACATGCGGGCGTTTTTGCGTGACCTTCTCCGCGCTATCCCGGCGCATCCTCGTAGGCTTCCTCTCCGGGAAAGGGCCTCTTGGCCCTGCTGCTTGCCCCAGGACGTTCCGTCCAAGCTGGGAAGGCAAGCTATGGCGCCTTCTAGGTTATTCCATCAGCGCGGCCCGGAGGGCTGCCGCACTGATGGAAGTAAGCGAGGATTACCGCAAGGTCGCTTGGCGGCCGGGGATGGCTGAGATCAGGGCCTTCGTGTACTCCTCCACAGGGCTCACCAGGACGTCCGAGGCGTCGCCTATCTCCACAAGCTTGCCGGACTGCATTACGGCTACGCGGTCGGAGATCTGCTGGACCACGGCGAGGTCGTGCGAAATGAAGAGGTAGCTCAACGATTCCTGTGCCTGCAGCTCCACCAACAAGGCAAGGATCTGGGCCTGTACAGAAACGTCCAGCGCCGACACTGCCTCGTCCAGCACCACGAGTTCCGGTTTCAAGGCCAAGGCCCGGGCAATGGCTACGCGCTGCCGCTGGCCGCCGGAGAGCTCAGCCGGACGCCGGGAACCATAGTCCGCGGGCAGATGCGCCTCGTCCAACAAGGAGCGCACCCGGGCACGCCGTTCAGCCGGAGACCCCTCGGCGAAGGCCCGGAGGGGCTCGGCAATGATGTCCTCCGCGGAAAAGCGGGGATCAACCGAAGCATAGGGGCTCTGGAACACCACTTGGAAGCGGCGCCTCAGTTGGCGCAGCCGCTCTCCGCGCACCGAGGCGAGGTCGACGCCGTCGAACACTACGGAACCGGACGTTGGCTTCTCAAGCCGCAACAGCAGTCGGGCCACGGTGCTCTTTCCCGAGCCGGACTCCCCCACCAACGCCAATGTTTCGCCACGCCGGACGTCCAGGGAAACGTCATCGACGGCGGTCAACGAACGCGCGCCACCGGCTGTTCGGGGCAGCGAAAAGACCTTCCGCAGAGCTTTGGCCTGCACCAAAACCGGACCATCCGCCGTCGGGCTTCCGCTCGACACAGAACCGGAATGGGAGCCGGAGGCAACCACCGAACGCAGCCGCCGCGGGCTCAACCCGGGCGCCGCTTCAATGAGTTGCTTGGTATACGGGTGCTGCGGATTACCCAAGACCTCGGAGGCCGACCCTTCCTCCACAATGGCACCCTGTTTCATGACGATGATCCGGTCCGCCCGGTCCGCGGCGACGCCGAGGTCGTGCGTGATCAGGAGGACGGCGGTACCCCGTTCGGCAGTCAGGGCAGCAATGTTGTCCAGGATTTGCCGCTGAACGGTGACGTCCAGGGCGCTGGTGGGTTCGTCGGCAATGACCAGTTTGGGTTGGGCAGCCAGGGCCGTCGCGATCAGTACACGCTGCCGCATGCCGCCGGAAAACTGGTGGGGATACTGCTTCGCGCGCGTGGCTGCATCACGTATGCCACTCTCCCCCAACAGCTCAACCGCCCGACGTCGAGCCTCTTTCCGAGGCTGGAGGCGGTGAATGGTCAGGGCCTCCGCTACCTGCTCGCCCACCTTCTGCAGGGGGTCGAGCGATGCGGTGGGGTCCTGCGGAATCAGCCCGATCTCCTTGCCCCGGACACCCTGCCACTCCTTGCGGGTCAGCGTGGTGAGGTCGGCGCCGTCAAAGGAAATACTGCCCGCCGCGAACTGCGCGTTCCCGGGCAGCAGGTTGATGATCGAGTGCGCGGTGGTGGTCTTGCCCGAGCCGGACTCCCCGACGATCGCCACCACCTCGCCCGCATTGACCTCAAACGACACACCGGACACGGCGGTTTTCGCTTCGCCGTTGACCAGGTAATCCACTTGGAGCCCTTCGACCCGTAGCAGTGCTGTCATTTCCGGTTCCTTTCAGCGTCCTGGAACGCATGCGAAATGCGGTTGGTGGAAAGCACGACGCCGGCAATCACCACGCCGGGCAAGGTCACCAGCCACCAGGCCGCCACCAGGTAGTCGCGGCCTCCGGCCACGAGCGAGCCCCATTCAGCCGCGGGCGGCGGAGCGCCGAAGCCGAGGAAGCTGAGGGACGATATGGACAGTACAGCCATGCCGAATTCCAAAGCGGACAGCGCCAGGACCGGCCCGGCCGCATTGGGGAGAATGTGCCGGAGCAGGATGCTGTGCCAGCGCACCCCCGCCGAACGGGCAGCTTCGACGTACACGGCGGTACTGACGCGGAGGGCCTCCGAGCGCATGATCCGGGCAAAGTTGGCCACACTCGCCACGCCCACGGCGACCGCGATGTTGATGGTTCCAAAGCCCAGCACCGTAATCAGGGCCAGCGAAAGCAGCAGGCTAGGAATGGCCAGGAGGACGTCCATGACGCGCATGATGGCGTCGTCCACCCAGCCGCGGAGCGACCCGGCCAGCAAGCCCAAGGCCGAGCCGGCAACAAGCCCCACGGCTACGGCCACGGCGGTTGCAGCGAGGGATGTCGCCGAGCCATGCACCACGCGGGAGAACAGGTCCCGGCCCAGGCTGTCAGTCCCGAACCAGTGCTCGGTGGACGGCGGTTTGAGCCGTGACGAGGGAACACCAGCGTCCGGTGGCCACCACGTGAAGGCCGTCGGGATCAAGGCCCACAGGATCACGGTGGCCAGGACCAGCACGGACAGCACCAGCCCCGGCCGGGCGGCGGCCTTGCGGGCCAAGGCCTTCCAAGCCAGGGCCCTCCAAGCCACAGCCTTTCGACCTCTTGGGAACAGGCCCGACGCCGGACTGCCGCCTTCCGCGCTGTCCTCCGGGAGGGCGACCGGTTGCGGAAGCACACCGACGGATCGGGAATCCGGGACAGTGTCCACCCTGCTATCAAGTTGCTGCGACATGCTGGCCCTCCTAGGCCTTGACTCCGCGCGCGGTGTTGATGCGCGGATCCACGAGTGGGTAGATCAAGTCGACGATCAGGCTGGTGATCACAAAAATCGCTGCGGCCAGAACCACCAATGTCTGCACCACGGGAATATCCCGGCTGTTCACTGCCGTGACAGTCAGCCTGCCGATCCCTGCGCGGGAGAACACGGTTTCGCTCACCACGGCTCCGGCCAGCAGGTTCCCCACCAGGATGCCCAACATGGTCAGGGTCGGAATGGCGGCGTTCCGCAATGCATGGCCAAAGTTGATCAGGGCCTCACTGGCTCCCTTGGCCCGGATCTGTTCGATGTACGGTTCACCGAGAGTCTGGTGCAGGCTGCGTGTAAGCAGCTGGGCGATCACGGCCGAGGTGGGTATGGCGAGAGTCAACGCCGGCAACACGAGGCTTTCGCCGCCGTCGTTCCCTATCGCAGGGAACAAGCGGAAGCGGAAGGAGAAAAACTGAAGCAGCAGCAGGCCGATCCAGAACGTTGGCACCGCGATTCCCAGCGGCGGCAACGAGGAGAACACCGTGCGGATCCAGCGGTTGCGGCTGAATGCCGCAACCACTGCCAAGCCGCTGCCCAGGACCACGGCCAGGGCGAATCCCGCGATGGCCAGTTTGATGGTTTCCGGCAGGACCTCGGCCACGGTGGCCGTGGCGGGCACTCCGTTTTTGATGGAGACACCGAAGTCCAGCTGCAGGGCCTTCACCAGCGCTATGAAGTATTGCTCGTGGATGGGCCTGTCCAGCCCGTACTCGCTGCGCAGCTTGGCCACGAGCGCGGGGTCAACGGCGTTTTGTTCGTCGCCGCTGGCCATGATGCTCACGGCGTCGCCGGGCAGCAAGTACAGGATCAGGAAGGACACGGTGTAGGCGGCCCAGAGAACGAACGCTCCCTGCAGCAACCGTCGGCCGATGTAGCGGATCATGGGATGCCTACTTGCTCAGCCAGGCGTCGTAGAAGTCCAGGCGGCTGGAAGCTTCGAACTTGAGATCATGCACCTTATCGCTGGCCGAAATCGTGGTGGACAGTTCGTACAGCGGGATGGAGTGCGCGTCCTTGATCAGGGCTTCCTGGGCCTGGTCCACCAGCTTCTGGCGCGCATCCTTGTCCAAGGCCGCGGCCTGCTCGCCCAGGGTGTCATCGACGGGAAGTTTCTCGCGGAGGTTGCTGCCGCCGCGTGCCGTGTTCGAGGCAAAGACAGTGCGCAGCACGTCCGGATCGCTTCGGGTCAGGTTGCCGTAGGAGAAGTCATAAGTCTTGTCCGCCTGGGCCGCCGTGACATCGGCAATCGTTGTGAACTTCAGCTGCAGGTCCACGCCGATGGCTTTGAGCTGCTGCTGGACGAGCTCCAGGACTTCCTTGGGCGACTGCCAGTACGTGACCTTGAAGGACAGCTTCTCGCCGTTCTTTTCCCGGATGCCGTCGGCACCCGGCTTCCATCCGGCGTCGTCAAGAAGCTTCTTGGCACCGTCCGGATCGTGCGCCAGCAGCGAGCCGTAGTCCTTGAAGTACGGCGTGGTGTGGGACAGGATGCCCTTGGCCGGCTGGTCCGCCTCGGTCAGGAGGGTCTTGGTGATCTCCTCCCGGTTGATGGCTTTGGAGATGGCCTGGCGTACTGCGGTTTCCTTCAGCTTGGGGTTGGACTCGTTGGAATACAGGTTGTAGACGACGCCCGGGTTGGCGCGGGTTTCGTTCCAGAATCCGTTGCCGTTGAACAGCTGGATGTCCGCCGCGGAGATGGCCGCCGTGGCATCGATCTGGCCGGACTGCAGGCTGCCCGTCCGGTTCCCCGCCTCGGGGATGATCTTGAACGTGACCGAGTCCAGGTAGGCCTCACCCTTGTTGCTGTTGGTGGCGGACGGCCAGTTGTAGCCTGCGCGCCGTTCCAGGACGGCTTCCTTGTCCACGGTGTAGCTCTTGACGTTGAAGGGACCCGAACCCGCGAACTTTCCGGCGCAACGGTCTGCTTCGGAGAGCTTGGCCGACGCCGGGGACAACAGGCCCAGCGTGAATGTGGATGTTGCCTGGAGGAACTGCGCGTTCGGCTTGGAGAAGTCCACCACCACGGTTTGCGGGTCTTTCACGGTGATGGCGCTGACGTCGCTGAGGTAGGTGGAGCCGAGGGTTGCCTTGGCGCCGAGTGCCTTGATGGCTTCGAAGTTGGTTTTGACCGACGCCGCGTCGATGGCCGAGCCGTCCGCGTAGGTAGCACCGGTGCGCAGGGTGAACGTGAAGCTGGTGGCGTCAGCGTTGTTTTCGAACTTCTCGGCCAGCCACGGGACGATTTCGCCGGTCTTAGGGTCCTGCGAGGTCAGGGAGGCCACGGTCTGGCGGGCTATCGCGATCGCGTCGTTGTTGCCTACCTGCTGCGGGTCGATGCAGCCACGGTCCACGGAGACCGCGAAATTCAGGTTCCCGCCCGCCACCGGCGAGGCCGCGGCGCTTTGCTGCGCACCGGCGTCGGCCCCTCCACCGCACGCGGAGGCCAGGAGCGCAATGGCTCCCAGGACGCTGACGACGGCGGCGGGCTTCTTACCGCTGCGGGCTGCGGAAGGTTTGGGGAGTCTCATGCGACGTTTTCGCTTTCTGCGGGTTGGGTGCTGGTGAGTGATCCGCGACGGGTGAGGGGCCCGCGGAGCCCGAGGTTTTCGCGGAGGTTGCTGCCTTCGTATTCCGTGCGGTACACACCGCGGTCCTGGAGCCTGGGGACAAGCTCGTTCACGATGTCGTCCAGGCCGGAGGGAACAATCCACGGGGTGATGTTGAAGCCATCCACGGCTCCTGCGTGGGCGTATTCGGCGAGCTTGTCCGCGACGTCGTCATAGGAGCCCACCAGGCCGCGGCCGTTGAGGCGGGAGCGGGCAGCAACGAACTGCCGGATCGACAGGCCCTTCTCTTCGGCTTCCGCACGCCATTGGGCCGCGAGTTCCTTGGCGCTCTTGCCGTGGAAGGCGTTGCCGCGCGTGGGATTGGTGACATCCACCACGGGGTCGACGTCCGGGAGCGGCCCATCGGGATCGTAGTCGGTGAGGGTGCGGCCCCAGAACTGCTCAAGGTACGCGATCGCGGTTTCCGGACCGACCTGCTGCGAGCGGACCCACTGGTGCTTTTCCTCGGCTTCGGCAGCAGTGGCGCCAAGGATGAACTCCTGGCCGGGGAAGATCTTCACGTCATCGGCCGGGCGTCCCGCTTTGAGGGTCCTGGCAACGATGTCTTCGCGGAACTTCTTCGCGTCCTCCAACTCCGGGTGTGCCGAGAAGATGACGTCGGCGTTCCGGACCGCGAAGTCACGGCCGTCCGGGGAATCACCGGCCTGGAACAACACCGGGTGGTGCTGGCTGGAACGCGGAAGCCGGCCGGTGATCTCGACGTCGAAGCTCTGGTCCTTGCGCTGTACCGGGGTGATGCTGTCCTCGCGGAGCCAGCGTGGGTCATTCCGGGACCCGGCGATTGCGCCGTCAGCCCACGAATCCCAAATTGCCTTGGCCGCCTGGACAAACGCTTCGGCCCGGACATAGCGGTCCTCGTGCTTGAGGAACCCGCCGCGCCTGAAGTTGGCGCCGGTCCAGGCGTTGTCCGTGGTGACGATGTTCCACGCAGCCCGGCCGCCGGACAACAGGTCCAGGCTTGCAAGGCGATGGGCGAGGTCCGCGGGGTCGTTGTAGGTGGTGTTCTGGGTAGCCACCAGCCCGATATTGGTGGTGATGGCTGCGAGAGAGGCCAACGCAGTCTGCGCGTCCGGGCGGCCGGCGACGTCGAGGTCGTGGATCTTGCCCAGGTGTTCGCGGAGACGGAGGCCTTCGCCAAGGAAGAACGCGGTGAAAAGGCCACGCTCTGCCGTCTGGGCGACGCGGCGGAAGGATTCAAAGTCCGTCTGCGAGCCGCTGGCTTCGTCCTTCCAGACGGTGGTGTGGTTGACGCCCTGGAAGAAGACTCCGAACTGGATCTGCCCGTTGCCTGCGATGCGGTGTTGTTTGGTCATGGATATGCTCTCTTTGGCTCTGTCAGGGGGCGTTTTCAGGCCGCTGTGTAGCGGTTGGCCGGGCGGGGAAGCCCGAAGGTTTCGCGGAGCGTGGTCCCCGGCGTTGGCGGCGTCACCAGTCCGGTTTTGTGGAGTCCGGGCAGCACCTTGTACGCCAGCTCCGGAAGGTCGATATCCAGGACGGCGGGCTTGAGGCGAACGCCGTCGGTGGCTGCGAAGAGGGCGGTGAGGAGTTCCACCAGCCCCTGGGCATCTCCCACATAGCGGGCTCCGCCCACCCATCGCTCATGGGCATCCAGCTCCGCGAGCCGCTCGGCGGCGCTCTGCCCGCGGGCGTCCAGGACGACGTCGAGCTCAACCAACGTCCGCTGCGCACCTGATGCCGCTGCCGCCTGGGCTGCCTGCGCGAGCTCATCGGCAGTGTCCGCAGAGACCAAGGCGACGTCGGCTTCGACGGCGGGAATCAGTTCCGTGGGGGCGAACACCACCAACTGGCCCTGAAGTGGACGCGGGATGATGGACGGTCCCTTCACCGAGAAGCGTGCGCTTTCGAAGTCGGCGTAGTGCAGTTTGTCGCGGTCCAGGTAGCGGCCCGTGGCAACGTCACGGATGACGGCGTCGTCCTCCCACGAGTCCCAGAGCCTGCGGTTGGCCTGGACCACATCTGCTGCTTCGCTTGTCACTTCATGCGCGGGCAGGGTCGAGCGGCCCACGGAACGGGCTTCCTCCACCAGGTTGTCCGCGTTTACCAGCCAGCCGGCGCGTCCCTGGGAGGAATAATCCAGGCTGGCGAGCTGGGTGGCGACATGGAACGGCTCGGTGAAAAGCGTGCCTGCTTCGGGGACCAGCCCAAGCGAGCGGGTGATCGGCGCCGCGAAGGCTGCCCTCTGGATGGCGTCGATGCGGCTCGGGATTCCGGTGGTCCCTCTGTCCACCACCCGGCTGTCCTTGAAGGTTGCTACATGGAACCCCGCGATATCGGCTGCCTGGACGGTCTCACGGATCCGACGGCCCCCCAACAGTGCCTGCGGATCATGAAGGGCCTTTCGCCAGGCGGCCGGGTGGGCTCCATCGCCGTCGAGCTCCAAGGCAACAACACGCGAACGGAATTCAGGTTTGGAAGGCATGTTTCTCTCTTTCACGGGCCGCGGCGCGGCCGGATTGACATTCACTTGCCGCGAGCGCGGCCAGGTCTGTTTCCGGAGCACCCCGCCACTTAATGCCTGAGGGTTGCCGCAGCGCGAGCCGGTCCTTGGCGCGCTGACTCTTGACCTGGAACTGAATCTAGGAGCAGCTCCAAGGAATGTACAAACGGCCCTGACGCGGGGAGTCAACGCAGGAAACAGCGCGTCAAGCGGCTGCCAAGTTCGTCATTTTCCGCTGGATAGGCAGGCTCTTGTGACCTTCCATTGCGCCGGGTTGAGCTGCGTTGAGTCCAGTTGAGCCGGGTGACGAACGGGCTTTGGTGCGTCCCTTCCGCTCCGTAGTGTCGTCACATGCCGAAGCCTTCCGTGATTCCCCTGTCAGTCCTTGACCTCAGCCCGGTGTCAGCCAACCAGAGCTCCGGCGACGCGCTGCGCAGCACTGTTGCCTTGGCCGTCGCCGCCGAAGCCGCCGGCTACTCCCGTTACTGGCTGGCCGAACACCACCTCAACGAAGGCGTTGCAGGTTCCGCCCCGCATGTGCTGGCCGGACTCGTGGCATCGGCGACAAAGACGATCCGGGTAGGCACCGCGGCCACGCTGTTGGGCAACTACCGCCCGTTGCAGATCGCGGAGAGCATAGGAACGCTGGCTGCGGTGTTCCCGGACCGCCTGGATCTGGGTTTTGGCCGTTCCGGTCCGCCCAAGTCGCCGAGCGAACCGGCGCCGGGCCAACCCGCGCCATCAGGGGAAGCCCAGTCCGCGGAGCGCGTTGTGGACGGACTCGTCGTCCCCGCCGCCCGCCCGATCTTCGGCGCCGTCCTTCCCCGGAAGTTCCGCCTGCAGAGCGAACTCCTGGGCCGGTTCCCGGGCGACACGGACAATTTCGAGAACGACGTCCAGGACATCATCGGCTTCTTCACCGGCGAATACCGGACCAGGCACGGTGAGGAAGTCACGGCCACTCCCGCCCTGGGCCAGTCTCCGCAGTTCTGGATCCACGGCTCCACGGCCGGTCCCAGCGCCAGGCTTGCGGGCAAACTGGGCCTGCCGTTCGGAGCCAACTATCACGTGGCTCCCGCGACAGTGTTGGACTCGATCGCCGAATACCGTGCCCACTTCAAGCCCTCAGAAACGCTGCAGGAACCGCACGTCATCGTCTCAGCAGATGTCCTGGTTGCACCCGACGAATTCAGCGCCCGCCGTATTGGCCGTGGTTACGCCCAGTGGGTCCACGGCATCCGCAGCGGTCAAGGAGCTATCCCCTACCCCTCACCCGACGACGCAGCGGAATTCACCCTGGACGCCGACGCCGAAGAACTGATCAAGGACCGCCTGGACACCCGGTTCATCGGCGCTCCCGGGCAGGTCACCGAAAGCTTGCGTACCCTCCAACGTGCCACCGGTGCACAGGAACTGCTCATCACCACCATTGCCCACGACCCCGAAGACCGCGAGAACTCCTACCAGTTGCTCGCCGAGTCCTGGGGACTCTAAACCTGTCCACTCACCCAAACAACAAAGGAGCACCAATGACCACCGAAATCCAGGAAGACACCCAGCTCATCACCGCCGAGGAAGCTGCTGCCCTGATCCAGGAGGGCGTCCTGCTGATCGACGTCCGCAGCGAAGGTGGACGCGCCAGCACAGGTGCCGTCCCCGGTGCCGTGGTGGTGAACCGCGAACATGTCGAGGAGGACTTCGCTCCTGAATCCGCCCACCGCCTCGCCCAGGTCACGGGCACCGACCAGAAGATCGTGGTCTTCTGCGGTTCCGTGAACGGCTCGCGTCCTGTGGCGGAGAAGCTGAAAGTCCTCGGTTACCACAACGCCGTTCACGTCGACGGCGGCTTCCCCGCCCTCCGCGACGCCGGCGTTCCCACCACAGGACCTGCCGCACCTCCGGCTGAATCCGCCTAGGCGTCCACGGGTTCGGTGACGTCCGAGCGGTGGGTTCCTCCCGCCGTCGTACTTCCGGAAACCGGGCCCTGCACCAGCGGTTCCGTTGCCGTCGTCGTGCTTTCCGCTACGGAAGGTACGACGACGGCACTTCTGTTTTCGGGGCTGGCGGCGCGCACCTCGCGGAACCAATCGAGACCGCCAGCCACTACGGCGGCCCCCAGCAGGATGCAAAACAGGAGGATACCGTGGTGGAAGGATTCTTTCGCTGCTCCGCCCGTGACGGCGCCCTGTGCCTGCAGGAACATGCCCGCCGCGGCAGCTGAACAGAGCGCGGCGGCGAAGCGCTGGCTGAGTTGGTAGAAACCGGCTGCGACGCCGGCGGCCCCGGATGGTGCGTGCCCGAGTGTCAGGGCCTGGTTGGGTGCAACGACCAGGCCGGTCGCGATGCCCTGGACGAGACCGACGACGGCGACCGCCAGTGCCGCTGTGGCGGAGTCGAAGCGTTGGACGAACACGTCCTTGGCCACGAGGGTGGCCAGGCTTGCGAGGAGGGCGAAGACGATCCCGGCGCGTCCGTATCGGGCGAGGTAACGCCAACTGAAGGTTGAGGCCAGGAGCATTCCTGCGGCCTGCGGGGCGAGGATTGCTGCCGCGGCGAGGGGTGCCATGCCCGTGCCCGAAAGAAAGTAGAAGGACGTTACGGCGGCCATTCCTGCGCCGACGCCGAACTGGCACAGGGCGACAACCGTTCCCAGCGCGTATCCCTTGGAGGTGGCGAGTGCGCCGCTGAGCAATGGTGTCTTGCCCCGGCGGTGGTAGAGGACTTCCCAGCCCGCGAAGGCAAGGAGCGCAGCGGCCCCGATTCCGAGCGACGTCACCGCGACCATGCCCGCGCCGTAAATTGTGGGGATGAGGGAGGCCACCACTACACCGCCCAGGAGAAGGGCACCGAGGACGTCGATGGAGGTCTTGCCTCCCTTACTGCGGGTGGTCCTGGGCAGCAGCGCTAAGGCGAGCGGGACCAGGATCAGCACCAGCGGGACGTTGGCCAGGAACAGGATGCGCCAGCCGGTCGCCGGGTCGCCAAGGGACAACACCAACCCGCCGATCAGCGGGCCACACACCGCGGCCGAACCGCCCGCAGCGGCGTAGGCACCAAGGGCTTTGGCCCGGTCGTGGCCGGTGTAAATGTCCTGCAGCAAACCAAGGACCTGGGGATTCAGCGTGCCCGCGCCCAGCCCCTGGAGAAGCCTGGCCATGATCACCCACGACGGGTCCGTGGCCAGTCCGCCCAGCAAACTCGAAGCGCCGAAGACGGCGATACCTGCGATGAAGAGGGTGCGCCTGCCGACGATGTCACCGAGCCTGCCAGCAGGAACAAGCGCGACACCGAACGCCAGGGAGTAGCTCGCGAGGATCCACTGGACGGACCCGGAGTCTGCGTGGAGCGTGGCGGACATCGCCGGGACAGCGAGCACGAACACCGACTGATCCAACAGCGTGATGAATCCGGCGCCCAGGCAAAGCCATAGTGCGGAACGTTTGGCGTTTGTACCCATGTTTGTGACTCTAGGCCTGCCTGGTGCGGCGCCGGGCATCACGAGACACCCGGTTAAGGGGCATGAATCAGGGTTACTTTCATTGACCTGCTGTGACTCTTGTGTGTGGCCCTGCGACGCATCAGCACACGGTTCTCAATGCTTTTTGGTGGGCGTTTCCCGCACGCCTAGCGTTGGCGGCATGACCGTCTACGAATCAGTCCTCGACGCCATCGGTGGCACGCCCCTGCTTCGCCTTCGGAAGCTCGGAGCAGGTGTCCGGCCACGCATCTACGCCAAGCTGGAGTTCCAGAACATCGGTGGAAGCGTGAAGGACAGGGCTGCGCTGTCCATGATCCGCGGGGCCGAGGAAGCCGGGCTTTTGAAGCCGGGCGGGACGGTCGTCGAAGGCACCAGCGGCAACACGGGCATCGGGCTGAGCCTGGTTGCTGCGCAGCTGGGCTACCGTTCGGTGATCTTCGCACCGGCCGCCACGTCTGCCGAAAAGATCCGGCTGCTCAAAGCCTTCGGAGCGGAAGTCCACTTGGTGGCCGACTTCGTGCCACGTTCGGATCCCGGGCATCTCGCAAACCGTGCCGCGGCCTTTGCGGCCTCGACGCCGGGGGCTTGGCTGGCGCTCCAATACGACAACCCGGCTAATCCCGAGGCACATTTTCAAAGCACGGGGCCGGAAATCTGGAAAGACACTGCCGGCAGCGTGACGCACTTTGTCGCAAGCGTAGGTACAGGTGGGACGATCAGCGGGACCGGGCGGTTCTTGAAGCAGGCCAGCGACGGGGCCGTCCAGGTCATCGGCGCCGACCCCGAGCACTCCCGCTACGGCGGCGGCAACGGTTCGCTCAAATACACCGAAGGCGCCGGGCATCCCCTTCACCCGGATTCTGTTGAGGACCTCTGGCCCGAAGCGTTCGATCCCGCTCTCGTGGACAAGTTCTTCAGCATTTCCGACCGCGACGCCATTTTCACTGCCCGGCGCGCTGCCCGCGAAGAAGGCCTGCTGATCGGGGCAACCGGAGGCACAGCACTTGCGGCCGCCCTGCAACTCGCCGAGATCCTGGACGAGAACCACACCATCGTGGTGGTGCTCCCGGACTCCGGCCGGAACTACCTCTCCACCTATTTCGACGACGACTGGCTCACCTTTTTGGGGTTCCTGGAACCCACGACGCCGGCTGGAACCGTCCGCTCGTTGCTCACCGGCGCGCCTGCCGGAGTCCCGCTCCTGGCGAGCGGACTGACAGCGGCGGAGGCCGCCGTCGAACTTTATGCCCGGGGGTTGGCACCTGGCGAGCCAGCGTTCCTGGTCCTGGACCGGGGCGAGAGCTTTGGAACCGTGCACCCGCGGGAAGTCGTGGCAGTGGTGACTTTGGAGTCGTTGGCTGCCGTGGACGACGCGGCCCCAGCTGTCGCAGCCGGTCTTGCCTACAGCGTGCTTGGGGCCGGCCTCCCGGTTCCGGTGGAAGCTGGGGCAAGCAGTACTAAAGGGCAGGGGGACGCGGCGGCGGCCGAATCTGCTGGTACGGAGGTGGTCGCTGTCCTCGTCGACGGCCGGATCGCCGCCACCCTCCCCTGACGCTCTCTCACATCCCACCCGCGAGAGCCCATCCCTCTCTCACAAACAGCTGGCCGGGCGTGTCGAGAAAGGGTACGGGTGAACCGGGGGGAAGTATCCATCCAATGAGCGAGCATCCGGGAAAGCACCCCGGGACGTGAGAGAGGGTGGCCAGAAAGGGGGGATTTAGTGAGAGAGGGTACGGGTGCGGGCGGCGGCATGCGCGGCGGGGCGGTCCTCGGCACTCAGGCCGCGTTCCCGGTGCGCCACCTCCTGCTTCAGCTGCGGGATCACGTGCTGGCCAAACTCGATGGCGTCGGGGACAAAGTCGTACCCGCGCAGGCCGAAGATCTCAAAGCCGAGCTCGTGGTAGTCGAGGATCGCCTGGGTGACGGTGTCATAGGAGCCAACCAACGCCGTCGCGCTTCCTCCTCCGCCTCCGGCAGCTTTGGCGAGGGCCGTCCACAGGGCGCGGTCGTGCAGGTCTCCGCGTTCGGCCGCCGCCAAAAGCCGCTGGGTTCCGGCTGCTTCCGGCTTCACGGCATAGTGCCGGACAGGATCGATGACCTCGCCTGCGGACCGGCGTGATTCGAAGGTGCCCAGGATGGAACGGGCTTTCTCCCAGGCCAACTCGTCGGTAGGGGCAACGATGGGCCGGAAAGCGATTTGCCAGCGCAGAGGCGATGTCCGGCCCAGGGAAGCAGCCCGCGAGAGGATCTGTTCCTGCTGCGAAGCGGCGTCGGCCAGTGGCTCACCGAAGAGGGCGTAGATGTCGGCCTCGGCAGCACCCACCGACCAGGCAGCCTCGGATGACCCACCGAAGGAAATTCCCGGGCGTTTCCCACCAAACGGACCCAGCCCGGAGGCAAAGCCTTCAAAGCGGTAGTGCTCGCCGTCCCAGTCGAACCTCTCCCCTGTCCACGCCCGACGGACGATCTGCATGTACTCCTGGGTCCGGCCGTACCGCGCATCCTTGGCGAGGTAATCACCTTCGCAGGCTTGGTCCGCCTGGCTGCCGCCAGTGATGAAGTGCACCGTCAAGCGCCCCTGCGCAATGTGGTCCAGGGTCAGGAAGGACCGCGCAGCGAACGTCGGGTGCGACACGTTCGGCCGGTGCGCCAACCTCAGCTGAATCCGCTCCGTGTTGGCCGCAACCCACGTGGCATGGACGGCCGGGTCCTGGGTTGCCGAGTTGTAGGCGAACAGCACATGGTCCCAGTTGTTGTCTTCATGGATCCGCGCGATCTTCACAGCGTAGGAAGGATCAAAGAAGGCCGTGGTGGCCGGCGAGGTCTCCGTGGAGTCATTGCCGGCACCCATGCCGAGGAATTCGATAGGCATAAGGAATCTCCAATTAAACCTAGCGGCGGAGGATGCGCTGGGCCAGGAAATTGCCCAGCAACTGCGCGGCCTGGACCATGACGATGATGATGAGCACGGTCACCAGCGTGACTTCCCAGTTGAACTGCTGGTAGCCGTACATGATGGCAAAGTTGCCCAAGCCGCCGCCGCCGATGTACCCGGCCATTGCGGACATGTCCACGATCGCGATGATCATGAACGTGTAGCCCAGGATCAGCGGCGCCAACGACTCGGGGATCACCACGGCCCAGAGGATGTGCAGGCGGCTGTCACCCATGGCACGGGCAGCTTCAACGACTCCGGGATCGGAGGCCACCAGGTTCTGCTCCACCACGCGACCGATCACCACACCTGCCATGAGCGCCATGGGCAGGATCGCCGCGGTGGTGCCGATGGTGGTTCCCATGATGATGAGCGTCAGCGGAGCGATGGCCGTGATGAAGATGATGAACGGGATGGGCCGGATGATGTTCACCAGGAAGTTGAGCACGGAGAACACGGCTTTGTTGGCAAACAGGTTCCCGGGCCGCGTGGCGTACAGCGTCACGCCGAGCGCCAACCCGGCCAGGCCGCTGAGCAGCACGGTGATAGCCACCATGTAGATGGTCTGCTGGAAGGACTCGCCCAGGACGGGCAGGAGGCTGGTCCAGTCGGTGGTCATGGTTTCTCTCCAACAGTGGCCAGGTGCGGGACGGCACCTTCGGTGGGTGCCGTCGTCGAGAGTTGACGTTCGACGGCGGTGACCTCGCCCAGTTCGGCGAGTGCCGCGTCAATCGATGCGTCGCTGCCGGTGAGCTCGTAGGTGAGGGTGCCCAGGATGCGGTTCTGGATTTCGGTGACGCCACCGAAGACGACGCTGGAACCGATTCCGTGGCGTTCGAACGTTGCAGCCACCAACGGAGTGGGCGCAGCTTCGGAGATGCCGACCGAGACCAACAGTCCCGGATGCGCGGCTGAGAGGCGTTGCACGGTCTCGGGTTCCGGTGTTCCATGGACGGCCGTGGAGACGAATCGTTGGGTGGATCCGCTCTTGGGGTCGGCAAAGACGGAGTAGGTGGGACCGGACTCCACCACGCGCCCGGATTCCATCATCACTACGGTGTCGCAGATCTCGCGGACCACGTTCATTTCGTGGGTAATGACCACTACGGTGGTGCCGAGTTCCTTGTTGATCCGCCGCAGCAGGCGCAGGACGTCCCGGGTGGTTTCGGGGTCCAGGGCGCTGGTGGCTTCGTCGGCGAGGAGGATGTCCGGGGCGTTCGCCAAGGCGCGGGCAATGCCCACCCGTTGTTGCTGGCCGCCGGAAAGCCGCCGCGGGTAGGTGCCTGCTTTGTCGGCGATCCCCACGAATTCAAGGAGTTCCTCAACGCGGGGGCGGATCTTCTCCTTGGGCCAACCGGCCACTTTCAAGGGGTAGGCCACGTTGCCGAACACGGTGCGGGATTTGAGTAGGTTGAACTGCTGGAAGATCATTCCGATCCCGGACCGGATGTTCCGCAACTGGCTCTCCGGCAGGGAGGAGATGTCCTGCCCTTTGACGATGACCTGTCCCTCGGTGGGGCGCTCCAGTCCATTAAGCAACCGGACCAGCGTGGACTTCCCTGCGCCGGAGTAACCAACGATCCCGACGACCGTTCCTTCCTCGATGTCCAGTGTGACAGAGTCGACGGCGCGCACCGGACCGGCGGCCTTGGTCAGGGTCCGGCTTCCGGGAACCGGAAATTGTTTACTGACTCCGCGCAGGGAGACGATGGCGCTCAACGGAGCCTCCTTGAGGGTTGTTTGGGACCTCATTCCAACAGCGACACCACTCCCGGATCGAGTCGGGTGACCCCCTGTGACCTGCGGTTTCGTTCCTTGACGGCAGGCGTCGAAGTGTTGCGGGCGCGTTCGATCCGGGTGCAGGCAACTGCCTAGCGTGAGGCAGGGGGAACACCCCGTACCTTCCATTCGCATCAATACCCTTGTACGGAGAAGCATCATGAAGAACCGCCTGTTAGTCGCCGCCGTCGGCCTCATTGCCGCCTTGTCGTTGTCCGCGTGCGGAGGTGCTGCGGGAGGCTCTTCGAATTCGGGGAACACCAAGGTGGTCATTGGAGTGGACGATGGCGCTGAAGCGCACTGGACCATCCTGAAGAACAAGCTCAAGGACCAGGGCGTCGACCTGGAGGTCAAGAACTTCACTGACGGCGCACAGATCAACACCGCCACCCAGCAGGGCCAAGTGGACATCAACCTGTTCCAGCACCTGAAGTACCTGTCCCAGTTCAACGTGAACAGCAACGGCACGCTGGTCCCGGTCGGTGCCACTGCCGTGTACCCGCTGGCCCTCTACTCGGAGAAGTACAAGTCTGTCGGGGAGCTTCCCGCAGACGCCGAGGTTGCGATCCCGAACAACCCCACCAACCAGGCCCGTGCCCTGTTGAACCTGCAGACTGCCGGACTGTTGCAGCTCAAGGATGGCGGCAACTCGCTGTCTACCCCTGCTGAGATCACCTCCAGCAAGGTCAAGGTTGTTCCCGTCGACAGCAACCAGACCGTGAACGCGCTCAAGGGCACTACGGAAGCCGCCGTCGTCAATAACACGCAGGCCCAGAAGGGCGGCTTGGGTGACGACAAGATCATCTTCAAGGAAGACCTGAACTCCGAATCGTTGGCTCCCTACATCAACGGTTTCGTGGTCAAGGCCGACCGCAAGGACGATCCCGTCTGGAAGAAGATCGTGGACGCCTACCACACCCCCGAAGTTGAAGCCGCTGTCACCAAGCTCAACGACGGCAACCTGCAGTTCAAGGCCGACTGGACCGCTGCCAAGCTGCAGGAAGTCCTGACCGCCGAAGAAGCAGCCATCAAGAAGACCAAGTAGTTCGCTAAGGGGGCCCGCTGCGCCACACAGCGGGCCGCCCTACGGCCATTTCAGGGAAACAGCAATGAACCAGTACCTCGCCAACGAACGACGGCAGATCCACTTCTTCGCCTACCTGGTAGGGACGGGCATCCACCTGGCCTCATGGCGCCATGAAACGGCGTTTCCGCAGGCCAGCATCGATTTTGCCCATCAGGTAGAGCTGGCCAGGACAGCCGAGGATGCGAAGTTTGATGCAATCTTCCTGGGCGACTCGCTGGCCATTGACGAGACGTCCAACCCCGGCATCCTCAACCGCTTCGACCCCATCGGCCTGGTCACGGCCCTCGGTGCGGTGACGGACAGGATTGGCCTGATCGCTACCTCGTCAACGTCCTACGACCAGCCGTACAACTTCGCCCGCGCAGCCCTCACCGCAGACCACATCAGCGGCGGCAGGGTTGGCTGGAACATCGTCACCACAAGGGATCTGACCAACAGCACGGCGGGAAACTACGGCGCGGACCAGCACTTCGAACACGGCCTCAGATACCAGCGGGCCGAGGAATTCGTGGAGGTTACGCGTGGTTTGTGGAATTCCTGGGACCCGGACGCGTTCCTGTACAACAAAGAGCACGGCAAGTTCTTCGACCGCCACAAACTCAGCCGCCTCAACCACCAGGGTGAATTCTTCAAAGTGGCCGGCCCGCTCAATATCGGCCCGTCCCCGCAGCACTCGCCGCTCCTGGCCCAGGCCGGTACATCAGGCCCGGGCCAACGCCTGGGCGCCCGCTTTGCCAATGCCCTGTTCGCGAGCCACCCGGATATCCCGCAGGCTCGGCGATACCGGGCGTCCGTGCGGGCCCAGGCAGAGGCATTCGGCCGGAACCCCGACGAACTCTACGTCTACCAGGCCATCTCTCCGATCGTCGCCGACAGCCGCAAGGAAGCTCTGGAACGGATCCGCGAGCTGGACAACCTCATCACCGACCAGCAGGTCCTGGACTTCCTGCAGGAGTACTTCGCAGGACACATCGACTTCACCGGCCTCGGTCCGGACACGACCGTTGAACAGTCCGGCATTCCCGGCATCGCCAACCCGCGCACGGACTTCCGCTCCGCGGGCGAACAGATCCGGGGACGCGAACACGAGGTGACACTCAAGGATCTCTACTCGATCCTCACTGGCGACAAGCGGAACTACGACTTCATCGGCAGCCCGGAGCACGTGGCCGATTCCCTCGAGCGTTGGCATGCCGAAGGTGCCGCCGACGGCTTCAACCTCATGTTTTCCCTCCTCCCGCAAGACCTGGAACGCTTCACCGCCCTGGTCATTCCGATCCTCCAGGAACGCGGCCTCGCTCGCACCGAATACACCGGCAGCACCCTCAAATCGCACCTTGGCCTGCCTTCCCGGCCGGAACCCGCCGCGGCCCGCGCACGCTGACCGCCGTCGTCGTCGAAAGGACAAAGATGACCACCCAAGCAACCGCCGCAACCGGCACCTACGTGATCCGCGAGGCCCGTCACGAAGAGTACGACGCCGTGGGGCGGCTGACGTACGAAGGCTTCGGCCACCACCTGCCCGGCGCGCACCAGCCCGACGAGGAGCGTCTGCAGTTGCTGCTCGACGCGGCAGCCCGTGCGCACGAGGGCGTTCTGCTGGTGGCCGAAGACACGGAAACAGGTCGACTGGTGGGTACCGCGAGCCTGTTGCCGTTTGGTTCACGCCTGAGCCGGCAGGCGGAGGAAGGCGAAGCCGAGCTCAGGTTGCTCGCGGTGCTGCCCGAAACCCGCCGGACCGGCCTCGGGCAACGACTCATGGACGAAGCCGCACGACTCGCCACCCTCCAAGGTGCCAAGCGCGTGGTCCTGGACACCGCCGTCGACAATGAACCGTCCCAGAGCCTGTACCGACGGCTCGGCTACATCAGAAGGCCTGAGCGTGAGAAACCACGCCCCGCACCGAAGGTACAACTGGTGGTTTACACACTTGACCTGAACGAGGACTGACACAGTCCAGGTCCACAGGGCACTGGGGTAAGACAGCGTCACAAAGTCGAGAAAAGTGTCCCTGAATTGCGCACCTTTACGTAAAAATCCCTTTTACTACCCCGGATTGAGAACTATTGATTGACATTTCAGGGAATTCGCACGCAAATTCCGAATCCCGATAACTTTTGAGGACCCGGTCATATGTGACCGGGATTTCCATCAACAGCCTTTGGGTGCTTCGCGCAGGAATGCCTTGTCATGCACCCGGACAGAGAGACACCGGCATGACAACACAACTCACTCACGAACACACCGCAATCCGGCGTTACATTGGCGAACTCACAAGCACGGTGGAAGGCATTGAGATCCTCCAACCCGGCACTGAGACCACCCGCTACGGCCACGACGCAGCCACCGCCAAAACCGCATCCGCCCCCACTAAGGAAGGTCCCGCCGTCGTTCTTCCCGCAACAGCAGCCGACGTCCAGGAGGCTGTAAGGCTCGCCGCGGAACTTGGCATCACGGTGGTCCCCCGTGGCGCCGGCAGCGGCCTGTCGGGAGGGGCAACTGCCACAGCACAACAAGTGGTCATTTCCACGGAGAAACTTAATCGGATTATCGAAGTTTCTCCCTTGGACGAGGTCGCCGTTGTTGAACCCGGCGTTATCAACGCGGAACTCAATAAACACCTCGAACCCTTTGGCCTTTTCTACGCACCGGATCCTGCGAGTTTCGATATTTCCTCGATCGGCGGCAACATCGCTACCAACGCGGGCGGACTGCGGTGCGCCAAGTACGGGGTGACCCGGGAATCGATCCTGTCCCTCGACGTCGTACTCGCCGACGGAAGCCTCATCACCGTAGGTCACCGTTCCATCAAGGGCGTTACCGGTTTGGACCTCACCTCGCTGTTCGTCGGGTCGGAGGGCATCCTGGGCATCGTTGTGAGCGCAACCGTGAGGCTCCGGCCCAACCCCGTCGCCCGCAAAACCGTCAGCGCGTTCTTCGACAGCACGACCCAGGGAACGGACGGCCTGGCGGCCATCACGCTCTCCCCCGTACGACCGGCCGCGATCGAATTCTTTGATACCCCGAGCCTGAGGAACATCGACGCCCACTCCGGGACGGCGCTCCGTGAGCGCGGCGCCGCGTTGATCCTGATCGAACTGGACGGCTACGGCATCGGCGACCAAGCCGCAGACCTCGCCACCGCGCTTACCGCCGTCGGCGGACGGGTCACCGTGGAAGCGGACGACGACGGCGTGCGGCTTTGGGAACTGCGGCGCAGCGGCCGCGGCCTGCCGCAGGACAAGTGGTACATCGGAGAGGACATCGCCGTGCCGAAGTCCCAACTCGGCAAGGTCTACGCTGCGTTCCCAACGCTGGAAGCCCGGTACGGCGTCGACATTTCGGCGGTGTCCCATGCCGGCGACGGGAACCTTCATCCCCTCATCACCTTGGACAAAACGCCCGACGACGGCCCCAACCCGCCTGCCGCGCTACAGGAAGCGGCCACTGAACTCGTGAAGGTGGCGCTCTCCCTCGGCGGAACGGTCACCGGTGAACACGGCGTTGGCTCCATCAAGAAGGAGTGGGCCGCCCTGGAACTGTCCGAGCGCAGCCGTGAACTCCAGCACGCCATCAAAGCAGCGATCGATCCCCGGCAGCTGCTCAACCCCGGCAAGGCCATCTAAGGCCGCCAGGAAACCCCGAAACAAACCCCAACGCATCCAGGAGCACTCCATGAACACCTTCAACACCCCTGAATTCCGCAGGCGCGCCTTCCTCGCAGGCCTCGGCGCCCTGTCCACCTCGGCCCTGATCACAGCCTGCGGCGGGACTACCGCCAGCACGGGCGCCAACGGCGGTACCCCGGTGGAGGGCGGCAACATCACCTTCCTGATCCAGGGCTACGACACCGGCTGGGTTCCCAGCAAGACCGCCATCTCCAGCTACGAGGGCAACCTCTGGGGCCAGATCACGGACAAGCTGGTCTACGTCAATGAGAAGGGCGAGCTCAGCCCTTGGGTCGCCGAGAAGTGGGAAGAGCTCAACGGAGCCAAGGACTTTGTCCTGCACTTGAAGGAAGGCGTGACGTTCTCCGATGGGACCCCGCTGGACGCGGCAGCCGTGGTTGCCAACCTGAACGCCTGGGCCAAGGGTGACTCTGCCCGCGGCATCAGCAAGGTGGGCCTGTTCCCCTCCACCAACTTCGCCTCCGCCGAAGCCACCGATCCCAAGACGGTTAAGGTCAGCTTCTCCTCGCCGGCCCTTGGCTTCATTGCCACGTTGGCCTACCACGGCTGCATCCTGCTCTCGCCGAAAACCCTGGCATTGCCCGTGGAAGCGCAGGCGGACCTCAGCCAGGAAATCGGCAGCGGCCCCTTCATCGTCAAGTCCTGGAAGCAGGGCGACAGCTACGTGCTGGAGAAGCGCAAGGACTACAACTGGGGCCCGGCGGCGCTCGGCCACACTGGACCGGCCCGCCTGGACACCATCACCTACAAGGTCATCAAGGACACCTCGGTCCGCACTTCCACCGTGGTTTCCGGCCAGGCAGATGTTGCCTTCAACGTCGAGCCACAGGAAATCGAGTCCCTCAAGGCCCAGGGCTTCACCGTCGGTACGCCCCGCTACCTCGGCTTCGTGGACGGCTTCCAGGTGAACACTACGGCCTTCCCCACCAACGAACTCGCCGTCCGCCAAGCCATCCAGCACGGCATCGACCGTGAAGAGATCCGCAAGACCGTCTACACCGACGACTGGAACGCCGCCACCACTTTCATCCAGGGCAACGTCCCCGAAGCCGGCGACTTCAGCGACTCCTTCAAGTTCGACCCCGACAAGGCCAACAAGGTGCTGGACGACGCCGGCTGGACCAAGGGCTCCGACGGCTACCGCACCAAGGACGGCAAGACCCTCGAATTCACCCTCACGCCCAACCCTTACGTCCCCTCCACCAAGGCCGAGGACGAACTGATCGCCCAACAGCTGAAGATGGTCGGCATCAAGGTCAACCTCAAGGTGGTGGACGTAGCAGGCTACGCAGCCATCCAGGCCAGCAAGCCGCCGCTGTTCCAGACCTCCCGCAGCTTCGTCGACGTCGGAACGGTCGCTGGTGTCCTCACCAGCCAGAACAAGGGCGAGGACTGGTTCAGCGTCGGAACCAGCGACCAAAAGCTGAACGACCTCTCGACGGCGATCGCCACCGCCTCGGACAGGGCCTCCCGTGAGGAGGTTGCCGACGAACTGCAGAAGTATGTCCTGGACCAGGGGTACTTTGTTCCCCTTAACCAGTTGGTCCAGCGCCTTTACCTGATCAGCCCGAAGATCAAGGACGTCCAGTACAACGGCCTGGCCTACGCGAACTTCTACACCGCCTGGATTTCACAGTGACCAGCGATTACAAGCGCTTTGCCCTCACGCGCGTGGGCCAGGCGGTCATCGTTGTCCTTCTCGCCTACGTCCTGACGTTCCTGGTCATCAGCGTGCTTCCCGGTGACGCGATCACCAACACACTCCGCGACCCGCAGCACGGCCTCAGCGAGGAGGACATCCAGCGGATCGTGGCCTTTTATGGGCTCGATCAACCGGTGATCGTCCAGCTTCTCCTGTCGCTGGGCCGGTTCCTGACGGGCGAGCTCGGGTTTTCGCTGCAATCCAACCTGCCGGTGACCCAGATCGTTGGGGATGCCCTGCCCTCCACCCTCACGTTGGCAACCAGTGCCCTGGTGATCGCGATCATTTTCGCGGTGGCCATCGCCTACGGCGCGCAGTACCTTCCCGGGAAGTGGGCTGCGGTGGTGCGCTCCATCCCGTCGTTCTTCCTGTCCGTGCCGAACTTCGTGATCGGCCTTATCCTGATCGAGTTTTTCGCTTTCCGGCTCCATTCGTTCACCACCACGGATCCGAACAGTCCCGTGGCCACACTCTTCGCCGCCATCACCCTGGCAATCCCCGTCTCGGCCCCTTTGGCCGAGGTATTGATTGCCAGCCTGGACCACGAAACCCGGCAGGAGTACGCCGTGGTGGCGCGTTCCCGGGGACTGACGGAAGCCAGGCTTTTCGCGAAGCACTTGGTGAAGCCCTCGGCCCTTCCGTCGGTGGCGATGGTGGCCCTGGTCGTGGGCGAACTCCTTGGCGGTTCGGTCATCACGGAAACCATCTTTGGCCGGGACGGGATCGGAACCGTGGTGCAGAAGGCCGTGACGGGTGAGGACCAACCCGTTCTCCAAGCAGTCGTCTCGCTTTCGGCCGTGGTGTTCGTCGTCGTCAACCTCCTGGCCGACCTCGCCTCGCCGCTCCTCGATCCGCGCGTCAAACTCCGGGAGAAGGTAAGCGCATGACCGCCCTCCTTACAGAAATCGGCACAGAACCGACCCAGCGGAAACTGACGGACAGCCTTCCGCCGGTCACGGTGATCCTGTCCTTCGCCGTGGTTCTCCTGGTCATCCTGTGGTCCCTGGCGCCAGGCATCTTCACGCACTACAGTCCGGTGACCGGCGATACCGCGAGCAAACTGGCCGCACCGAGCGCAGCACACTGGTTCGGCACCGACTACCTTGGCCGGGACCAGTATGCCCGCGTGGTTTACGGCACCGCGTCCTCGGTCACAAGTGCCTTGGTAGCAGTCCTGATCGGCTTGGTGGTGGGAAGCATCATCGGCCTTGCCGCCGGCTTTCGCGGCGGCTGGACCGACTCCATCCTTGGCCGCCTGGTCGACGTACTTCTTGCCATTCCGGGCTTCCTCCTGGCAGTGGTCATCGTCAGTTCCCTCGGTTTCCAGACCATCAACGCGGCCATCGCTACCGGCGTGTCCGCCGTCGCGGTTTTCGCCAGGCTGATGCGCGCCGAAGTGATGCGTGTCCGGGGCGCCATCTACGTGGAAGCGTCCTATCTGGAAGGCGGCAACCGCCTCCACGCCCTGCTGGGGCACATCCTGCCCAACGCCTACCGCTCGGTGCTGGTCCTGGCCGTGCTCCAGTTCGGCACCTCCATCCTGATCATCGCGTCACTGGCCTTCCTCGGCTACGGCGATCCGCCCCCTGCCTCGGACTGGGGTCTGCTGGTGGCCTCCGGCAAGACCTACGTCACGGCACCGTGGCTCGTGTACGCGCCTGCGTTGGTCATTGTCATTACTGTCTTGTCCGTCAACCGCATCAGCCGATGGCTGCGAAAGGCGAAGTGACATGAGCTCCCTACTAACAGTGCAAGGTTTGTCGATCGCTTACGACCATGCCGCCGTCGTCCATGATGTGTCCTTTTCACTGGCCAAAGGCGGGAGCCTCGCACTGATCGGCGAGTCCGGTTCCGGCAAGTCGACCATTGCGAAAGCCGTCCTCCGGTTGCTTCCCCACGGTTCGTCCACCAGTGGAACGGTGGAATTGAACGGCAAGGATCTCCTGTCCCTGCCGGAGAAGCAGTTCCGGCCGTACAGGGGCCGTGAGCTCGGGTTCATCCCGCAGGACCCGGCGTCGGCGCTCAATCCGGTCCGGACCATTGGGGCACAAGCCCATGAGGCAGCCGCCTTGCTCGGGGAGGCAGATCCCGAGGTGCGACGCCGAGAGATCCTTCAGGTGCTGGAACAGGTGGGACTGCCCGATCCTGCCCGGGTGTACTACTCCTATCCTCACCAACTCTCCGGCGGCATGCTGCAGCGCGTTCTCATAGCACTGACGGTACTGCCGCGGCCGTCACTGATCGTGGCTGACGAACCCACCTCGGCCCTGGATGTCACGGTGCAGAAGCTGATCCTGGACTTGCTGACTGAGCTCCGGAGCGAGCTGGACATCAGCCTGCTCCTGATTACGCACGACCTCGCGATCGCCGCGGAGCGCGCTGATTCGCTGGTGGTCCTGAAGGATGGAGCGGTGCAGGAGAGCGGCGCTTCGCGGGAAATCTTTGCCGCACCCCGGACCGAGTACGCAAGGAATCTCCAAGCAGACGTCCCGGCCTTGCACCCGGACAGGTACCGGAACCAGCGGGTCACCACCGATTCAGCGCACGACGACGGTTCCCGGACCGGGGTTGCCGGCTCACCTGCTGCTGCGCCCGCCCAGATCGACGTCCGTGAGGTGACCAAGCGCTTCACCGCCGGAGGCAAGGAAGTGTTGGCCGTTGATGGGGTCTCCTTCTCCGTGGAACGCGGACACACCCACGCCCTTGTGGGGGAATCAGGATCGGGCAAGACCACGGCAGTCCGGCTGCTGCTCGGTCTTGAACGAGCGGACGGTGGGCAGATCGCGGTAGCCGGGGAATCGACCTCGGGCCGGTCGCGGGCTGAAGTCCGGGAGATCCGGCGCCACCTCCAGCTCGTCTACCAGAACCCGTTCACCTCCCTGGATCCCACGTGGAAGGTCAGCAGGATCATCCGGGAACCGCTGGATCAGTTCAAAGTAGGGACCACGGCGGAACGGGCGGAACGTGTCCGTGAAGCTTTGGATGCGGTGGGCCTCCCCGAATCCGTGGCGTCACGCAGGCCCACGAATCTGTCCGGCGGCCAACGGCAACGCGTAGCTATCGCCCGCGCGCTCGTGGTGCGTCCCGACGTCGTCGTTCTGGACGAACCGACCTCAGCACTGGACGTGAGTGTCCAGGCGGGAATCCTGGAACTGCTGTCCAAGCTGCAACGCGAACTGGGGCTGACGTACCTGTTCGTTTCCCACGACCTCGCGCTGGTGCGGCAGGTGGCGGACACAGTTTCCGTGTTGCGCCGCGGGCAAGTCGTGGAAGACGGGCCTGTGGAGGATATCTTCCTGCGGCCGCAGCATCCCTATACACAGTCACTACTGGATGCGATCCCGTTGGCCGCGCCAGCATCCGAAACCAAACAACTAGCGAAGGCATCAGCATGACCGTGAACCTGACCACCACCCGCAGGCCTGCCCTGATCGAGGCCTTCACAGCGCCCAAGGGCTTCGGTGATGCAACACTGCGCGACAAACGCGCGGACGCAATCGAACTCCTGGGCGGGATTCCGGACCCTGGCGTCCTTCCCACCACGGAGATCGCCGAAGCGACTGCCCGTGTACTGGCCAAACCCGGCGTTCCTGCCTTGCAATATTCACGGACGGAAGGCATTTCAACCCTGCGCGAATGGATCGCCGAACGTGAAGGGGTCTCCGTAGACCGCATCCTGATCACCAACGGGGGCTTCCACGGACTCTCCCTGGCCATTCAATCCGTGGTGGAGCGCGGCGACCTGGTAGCCGTGGACAACCCGATCTTCCCGTTGTTCCTGCGGGGCCTGCAACTTTCCGACGCCAGGACCCTGCCGGTGTTCGTGGGTCCGCGCGGACTCGACGTCGACCATCTCAGTGACCTGTTGCGTGCCGGGGCCCGTCCCTCCGCCGTCTATACCGTGCCGGACTTCCACAACCCCTCGCAGGGCACCCTGCCGAGCGAGGCCCGTGCGGAGCTCGTGCGGCTCGCGGAGCACTATGGCTTCGTGATCCTGGCGGACAATCCGTATAGGGAGCTGCGCTTTGCCGGGGAGCAGGAAAGCGTGGAGGCGTTCAACAACTCGGACCACGTGCTGCACATCAACACTTTCACCAAGACACTGGGGCCAGGGCTTCGGCTTGGGTGGACCGTAGCTCCCGAGCACCTGGCCCGCGACCTTGTGGCACTCCGCAGCCGCCAGGACTCGCACAGCTCCACGCTGGTCCAGGCCATCATCGGCGAGCTGGTCACCTCCGACCCCGGAATCTTCGATGCCACGCTGGACAAAGCACGTGCCCTGTACCGGAGCCGTGCCGAGACCCTGGTGGCAGCGCTGGACCGGGAAGCACCCGGAGCCTTTGAATCCGTGCTTCCCGAAGGCGGACTGTTCCTCTGGCCGCGACTGGCCGACGATTCAGTGAATCCGGATCGCTTGGCGGACGACGCCAGCGCTGAAGGCGTGGAGTACCAACGAGGTTCGTTCTTCCCCTCGGGACCTGGGACGGATGCCGACCGCCACCTGCGCCTGGCCTACGGCGACGTTCCGGCCCCGAAATTGGAGGAAGCGGCGGCACGACTGGGGCGGGCACTGGCGAGGCAGCGGAAGTAGCCGAACCGCAGATCGCACCAACCGGCGTGTTTGGGCCCAATTTCCGGCTTACGCTTTCACCAGCGCAGCGACGGCGGGTTACGCCATAGGGGAAAAATATCTGGCCACGGTCTCGCGAACGGCCGATGAACACTACCCGAAAGCATCAGGAACCACGGTGTGTGGGTGCCAACTCAGGCTCGGGGCCGTCCTAGCGTTGGTGACCATGATCAACCCCAATCATCGTCACCACCGCGCGGTTATCACCGCGCTGGCCGTGTCTCTTCCCTTCGCCTTCCTGGTCCCCGCCGGCGTCTCCAGCGCGGCGGCGCCGGACCAGGATGCAGCCGCGCCCTCACTGGCAGGCCATCTGGACCTTGGCGCAGCGGACCAGCCCGAAACCCGGACCGTCACCACACTGGCTCCGGGCCTCACCCGGACTGTCATCACCCGCGGAACTCCGAACGCTGACTTCTCCTGGACGGCCGAGGTGGCCCTTCCCTCGACGTCTCCGGACCCGGACGCCCCCGCCTCAGCACTATCGACCCAAGCACAGGCCCAGAAGGTCGCCGACAAACTCAAAGCTGCCGGTGTGACCGCCCGGGTCGAGCACGTACAGTCTCCCCAGCTTGCCGACGCCGGCGGAGACCTTGGGTACAGGGTCCGCGTTGGCCAGTTCGGCACTAAAGCCGACGGTGCCGCCGTCGTTGACCAAATCAAAGCCGCCGGTTACAAATCCTCGGTGATCTACACCGGCTGGGACGGTGACGCGGGCACCAGCGAGGACGACCACGGTCCCTGGAACCTGCAGGTACTCACGATTGACCCGAAGGAATTCAAGGGCGACCTCACTTCATCATTCGGGCCCAACCTCGAGGACCGTGAGACGACAAGCCAGCTCTCCGCCGCCGCCGGCGCCCTGGCCGCGGTGAACGCTGGATTCTTCACCATGGACCCGGCAGCCGGCGCCCCCGGCGACCCGGCCGGAGCCGCCGTTCACGATGGCAAAGTCCTCAGCGAACCCGTGGGCGACCGGCCCTCCCTTGTCCTGGATAAGAATGGAACCTCCATCCAGCGGCTGCACTGGCACGGCGCCGTGACCACGCCGGGTTCGGCCGAACTTCCTCTGGACGGCGTCGACCGGGTCCCCGGGCTGATCCGCAACTGCGGCGGAACGGACGACACCCCGACGAACCTGCCCCTGCATGACTTCACGTGCACGGACGCCGACGAGATCGTCTCGTTCACCCCGGAGTTCGGCCCCGCAACCCCGGCCGGTGCCGGACTTGAAGTCATCCTGGACGCCCAAGGGACCGTCACCGCCGTCAACCACAGTCGCGGCACCGCCGTACCCGTCGGCGGACAGACTGTGCAGGCGATCGGCGCCGACGTCGACAAGCTTGCGGCCCTGGCGGTCCCGGGCAAAAAACTGAAGGTCGACGCCGACCTCCTCACCGGGAACGGCGAGCCCCTGAAGACGGCCCCTTCAACGGACGTGGTGAACGGCGGCCCGTTCCTGGTCCAGGACGGCCAGGTGAACGTTACGGCCAAGCGCGACGGCATGGTCCGGTCCAATGACAGCAACAGCTTCTTCTACGGCTGGGTCCACAAACGCAACCCCCGCACTTTTGCCGGAGTGGACGCCCAGGGCCGTACCCTGCTGGTCACCGCCGACGGCCGCCAGACCGCATCACTCGGCCTGAGCCTGAGCGAAGAAGCGCGCGTGGCCAAGTCCCTCGGCATGGTCAACGCAATGAACCTCGACGGCGGTGGATCCACCACGATGGTCCAAGGCAGCCAGGTCATGAACTCACCCTCCGATGCCACCGGCGAACGCCCCGTAGGCGACGCCCTCGTCGTACTCCCTGCCCCCAAGCCATGACCGGCAAACCACTGATGTTCCACCCCACCACTACCCCGACTCTGGAGACCCCATGAAGTACACCAAGCTGCTGACCGCGGCTGCGATCACCGCCGGCCTCGCCCTGGGAACAACCCTCCCGGCCCACGCCGCCGCTACCAACCCCAACGGCACCGAGAACCACTTCGACCTGCAGGCCCACCGCGGCGGCATCGGCCTCGCCGTCGAATCAACCCTGGCCTCCTTCGCCAAGGGCATCGAGACCGGCGTATCCACCCTGGAGATGGACCTCCAGATCACCAAGGACGGCCGCGAGGTCATCACCCACGACCGCAAGATCAGCGGCCAGAAGTGCAAGGACACTGCCCCCGTCACCCCGGGCGACCCGTCCTACCCGTACGTGGGTAAGTACATCAAGGACCTCACCTTCGACCAGGTCCGCAGCCTGGACTGCGGCTCCCAGACGCTGCCCCAGTTCCCCGGACAGCAGGCCTCTCCCGGCGCTAAGATGCCCACCCTCGCCGAAGTGTTCGACCTTGCCAACCGCTACCGGGCCAGCCAGGTCAAATTCAACATCGAGACCAAGGTCGAAGCCGGCGCACCCGAGGAGACCGCCCCGCGCGAACAATTCGTCGAGGTGGCCCTGCGCGAAATCAACAAAGCGCACATGGCAGAACGCGTCTCCATCGAAAGCTTCGACTGGGGCTCGCTGCGCCTGGTGAAGGAACGCCAGCCGGGCATCCGCACCGTGGCCCTGACCAACAAGGACTTCCTCCAGGCCGGACAGCCGGGCAAGTCGCCCTGGCTCGGCGGCATCGACGCGGACGACTTCGGCGGGGACCTCGTGGACGCCGCGGCCTCCCTCGGCTTCGACGCCATCTCCCCCGTCCACGGCACGCCGCAAAACGGCACCGTCACGGATCCCGGCTACGTCCCCTACGTAAACGCCGACATGGTGACCCGTGCCCACGCCAAGGGCATGCAGGTCATCCCATGGACCGTCGATGACAAGCCAACGATGCGCAAGCTGATGGACGACGGCGTGGACGGCGTCATCACCGACTACCCGGACAAGCTTCGCGAGGTCATGGCGGAACGGTCCTTGAAGCTTCCCAAGCAATACACCCTGGAACCGGGCGCTTCCGCCACCAAGTAGCCCTGCACGGAGGCACTTTCCACGATTGGCAAAGCACCACGGAAAAGGCGCGCCCACCTTACGGGGCGCGCCTTTTTCGCGGGCATTCTACGTGTCCGGACTTCTCCCCCAAGGGCCGGTCCCTTGTGGTGACCGGCGATCATTGGGACACTGGGCAGATCGTCACGCCGCTCCCTCGATAGGTTGAGGAGGCCCCGAGGCTGGCTCGGTCCGCAACACCTTCGCAGCAGTACCGTTCCAAGGAGGCTCGTCATGAAATTCGTCGTGCAGTTTGGCATCGTCCAGATCGGGAAGGGTGAGCGGGCATGATTGAGGTTGCATTGTTGGTGACGCTGAAAGCCAAGGCCGGCAAGGAAAAGGAAGTCGCGGAATTTCTTCGCAGCGCCCGCTCGATCGTTGAGCAGGAGGAAGGAACGCGCGCCTGGTTCGCACTGCAATTCGACGAGTCGACCTTTGGAGTCTTCGACGTCTTCCCTGATGACGAAGCCCGCCAGACCCACCTCCAAGGGGGTGTCGGGCAAGCTCTCGCGGCTCAAGGAGCAGAGCTGTTCAGCGTAGAACCAAACATTCAGAACGTCGACGTACTCGCCTACAAGCTGCCCGGTGAAGGCGCGTAGCCTACCGTTCCGGCTCGTGCCATGCCGCAAGACCCAACCGGGCACCTGAAGCCATGAGACCTTCTTCCTGCCAGGCATCTGCCAGCAAGGTTCTGCCATTTGCGGTGACCAGAATCTTGCTGCCGAGGTAGGCCACGTCGGTCAATATCTGGTCCCAATGCCGGTACTGAACGTCGTGCCCTTCTCCGCTGTACATCCGCACCGTGGTTTTGGGTTCCCGACCTTCCGACTGCAGCGACCTTTTCCACCGATCGATATGCTGCCCGGGGACGAGGGTGTCTTCGCTGCCCCAATACATGAATGCACGTCCCGTGACACGGGCAAGGTCCGGCAGGGGCGTTCTTGCGTACAGATCGAACGCTTGCCGTAAGCCTTCCGGTTCGGCATCCCTGCCGCGGGCAAACATTGCGTGCGTGGCCTCTTCAACGGCTGAATCAACAAAGCCTGGGACTCGATGGACCGGACTCTCCGGAGGGAACGTCCACCATGCAACCGGATCTGCCGCCACCTGCCTGGGGTCAAAGTCCAACTGTGCACCAGGGATGGGTTCCGAATACGCGCATGCCAGATGCATTGAGCGCACGCATGCGGGGCGGGCGGCCGCGACCTGCGCCGCGTAGGGTCCCCCGCCGGAGATAGCTACAAGCGATGCCTCCCGGATGCCAAGATGATCCAGGAGCGACCAGACGTCCTCGGCGTGTTCCGTGACGCCGGCGTCCGGATCGAAGCTGGTCCGGCCAAGTCCGTTGCGCTCTACCGAAACAACGCGTACGCCAAGAGACAGCCTTAAGGGACGCGCGAATTCCAGGAGCCTGAAGGCTCGAACCGAAGTCCCAGCGCCGCCAAAGAAGACCACGGGAACCCCTGAACGCGGACCTTCATCGATGAACCGGACCCTTCGCCCTGATCCCGCTTCATGGCTGTGAACCGTCGGGCCCAACGCCTCGAATCCGATTTGCGGGAGCTCGATGTCACTACCGTTTTTTCCTGGACTCCTCATAAATGCTCCCTTCAATAGCCGGATTGCGGACGGGCGCACGGGACCACTCAGGAGACCGTGCGCCGCGTCACATTTTCGCAAGTTTTGCTGAGTTTGAATTAAACCATTGCCATAATCGCAAGTCACCCCTAATGTCATTGGCATGGCAACATCCACCCCAGAAAATGCTCAACTGGCCGAGCGGGCCCGTCTTTCCATCCAAAATTCGGGCCTGGTCCAGCGCGAAGTGGCACGCCACATCGGTCTTGATGAAACGAAGCTTTCCAAGTCCCTGGCAGGGACCCGCCGGTTCCGTCCCACGGAGCTGACGGACCTGGCGGACGTGACAGGCGTGACAGTGAACTGGCTCATGTCCGGGTCGGACCAGACTCGAGGGGTCTCCGTACCTCCGCCCGCGATGATCCTGCCTACCCGGCACGCCGAGAACAGCGATCAAGCCCAGAAGCGGCGGGCAATCATCGAGTCAGCATGGTGGCTCCTGGCACGGCGTGGCTATTCGTCTGTCCGCATTGCCGATATTGCTGCCGTTTGCGGCGTGAGCACTGCCAGTGTGCACTACTACTTCTCCACAAAGAGGGAGATCTTCGCAGAGGTCCTCCGCTACTCGGTGAAGCTCGCCTTTGACCGCCAGATCGCAGAACTGCATGCCATCACGGAACCAGTGAGCCGACTCAAGCGGCTCATCGAGCTTCAGCTGCCCGCAGGAGACCGTGGTCGGGCCGAATTCTCCATCTGGCTGCAGACCTGGTCCTACGTCGCGGTGGACGAGTCCGGAAAGGAAAACCACGCCCAGGGTTACCGCCGCTGGATACAGACCGTGGAGGACGCCATTGCTTTTGGCCAGGAGGAAGGTGTTTTTGTCGAGGTGCCATCGGCTGACCTCGCGATCGAACTCACCGGCCTCGTGGATGGCCTGGGTATCAAAGTGCTGACCGGGATGCTGACTTCCGATCAGATGTTCCGCCATATCGAAAACTTCATCGACCGCACCATCGTCAAAGCAAAAGGGAGTAATAAATGAACCGCAAGGTCGTCGTGACCTGCGCTCTCACCGGCGCAGGGGACACCACCGGCAGGAGCGAACACGTTCCAGTCACACCCGAGGAAATCGCGCAGGACGCCATCGCAGCCGCCCGCGCCGGTGCCTCAGTAGTCCACATCCACGTCCGGGACATCGAAACGAAACAAGGCTCACGCGATGTTGCCCTGTACCGTGAGGTCGTCCGCCTCGTCCGGGACAGCGACGTCGATCCCGTCATCAATCTGACCGCCGGGATGGGCGGAGACCTGTTTCTGGATCCCGGTGAACCGACCAAGCAATTGCCGGGAACAGACCTGGTGAGCGGCCTGGAACGCCTGGCCCACGTCGAGGAACTGCGCCCGGAAATCTGCACCATCGACTGCGGATCCCTGAACTTCGGAGAGGGCAGCCAGCTTTACATCAGCACCCCTGACATGCTGCGGGAAGGTGCGGCACGCATCAAGGAACTCGGAGTGAAACCCGAGATGGAAATCTTCGATACGGGCAACCTCTGGTTCGCCAACATCATGGTCGAAGAAGGCCTCATTGCCCCGCCACCGCTGTACCAGCTCTGCATGGGCATCCCTTACGGCGCGCCTGTGAACGCTGGTCTTCTCCAAGCCATGGTGCACATGCTGCCACCCGGTGCGCAGTGGACCTCCTTTGCCATCGGTCGGGACCAACTGCCCTGGGTTGCCCAATCCGTGCTCCTCGGAGGGCACGTGCGGGTGGGGTTGGAGGACAACCTCTACCTCAGCAAGGGCGTCAAAGCAACGAACGCCCAATTGACCGAACGCGCCATCGCGATCGTCCATGACCTCGGCGCGTCCGTGGCCACACCAGATGAAGCGCGCGAAATACTCCAGCTCGAGAAGAAGGCTTGATCCATGTCAACCATTGATTTCACCCCCTTGAACATGAACGACGTCGATACCGTCGCCTGCGTCGGAATCGGCACCATCGGCGGCGGATGGGCAGCGTACTTCCTGGCCCAGGGCTACCGGGTCAAAGCATGGGACCCCTCCCCGGACGCCGAATCCAAACTGCGCCGCCTCATTGACGCCGCATGGCCTGCGCTGACCAAGCTGGGACTGGCGCCGCACGCTTCAAAGGACAACTTCACCGTTCACTCCGACCTCGCTGAGGCTGTCGACGGAGTCGGCTTCGTGCAGGAGAGTGCCCCCGAGGTCCTTGACCTGAAGCGCTCCCTGCTGGCAAGGATTGATTCCGTAACGGCGCAGGATGTCGTCATCGCCTCCTCCACGTCGGGGTACGGCATGACGGAAATGGCCACCGAAGCCGCAAACCCGGCCCGGCTCGTCGTCGGGCATCCTTTCAACCCGCCCTACCTCATCCCCCTCGTAGAGGTTGTCGGGGGCGAAAACAGCTCCGCAGAAGCAGTGAAATGGGCAGCGGCCTGGTACGAGCACATTGGTAAGTCGGTCATCAGCATGGACCGGGAGGTACCCGGTTTCATCGCCAACCGTCTCCAGGAAGCGCTGTGGAGGGAAGCGCTTCACATGGTCGATAACGGCGAGGCCACAGTCGAGCAAATAGATTTGGCGATTACCGACGGCCCAGGCCTTCGGTGGCCTATCCAGGGTCCCATGCTTACCTTCCATCTGGCCGGCGGTGAGGGTGGCATGGCCCACATGCTCGATCACTTCGGTCCGTCGCTGAAATCCCCGTGGACGCGGTTGGATGCGCCGGAATTGACGCCCCAGCTGAGGGACGCAGTCATCGCGGGTTGCGACGAGGAGCTGGCAGGGAGGTCATTCCTGGAGCTGGTAGCCGAACGCGACGAAGCAATCATTGCCATCCGCAATGCGGTCGCCGCCGTGAAAGCGGCGCAGAAATGACAGACCTCGCCGCGGCGAAGCTACCAACCTACCGATGCACCGTGGTCCCTGAATGGATCGACTACAACGGCCACATGTCCGAGGCCTTCTACGTCCTGGTCTTTGGTTTCGCCACGGACCAGGTCATGGATGAGCTGGGAATGGACCAGCTCTACCGGCAGGAAACACAATGCTCGCTCTACACGGTTGAAGCCCACATCCGATATCTGTTGGAAACCGGGCTCGGCGCCGAACTGACTGTAACAACAGTGATCGCCGGCGCGGGTCCCAAGAAGCTTCACTTGGCCCACGAAATGCACGCCGGAGGCCAACTCATCGCTACAGAAGAGATCCTGGCCCTGCACGTCAACACCCGCACGCAACGCACAGAACACTTCCCTCCAGCAGTTAGCGACAACATCACCAGTTTCCGGCTCACGAGCGGACAGCAGACGCCGGAGTGGGTCGGACGGAAGTTGACTGCATAGACGTATAGATCCTCAGAAAGAAGGATTAGTGAAACCACGATCATCACCATCCGGGCTGACTGGGGGAACAGCCGCCCACATGAGCCGGCGCCTCCTGCTTGGTACCGGCATGGCACTGGGGCTCGGCGGTCTAATGACCGCCTGTCGCAGCGGCCAACCCAGCGTCCTCGCCAGCGTGTCGGGGCCGCCCCGCGCAGGAGGCCGGCTGCGGGTGGGACTGTCAGGGGGCGGCGCGGCAGACAGCCTGGACGCGCATTCCCCGGTCAGCACCACTGACATTGCCCGGGTATTGAACCTGTACGAAGGCCTTCTCTACCGGGACGAAAACTACGAGCTCCGCCCATTGCTGGCCACCAGTGCCACCGCCTCGGAAGATGCCAAAGTCTGGACGGTCGGTCTTCGCAACGACGTCCGGTTCCATGACGGGCGGCCCATGACCAGCCGGGACGTAGCTGCAACATTCAAGCGCATCACCGATCCCAAGAAACCAAAAACCGGCGCATCGTCGCTGACTGTTCTGGACGAAGTTGTGGTCGTTGACGACTTCACGGTCGAGTTCCGGCTGAACACCCCCACCGCGACCTTCGACGACTCCCTGGGCCAGTACTCACTGGGCATCGTTCCCGCAGACTACGACCCGACCCACCCCATCGGTACCGGACCGTTCAAGTACAAATCCTTCTCTCCGGGCCGCAGCAGCCTCTTTGTTCGCAACGAAAAGTACTGGCAAAACAACGAGCCGTACCTCGACGAACTGGAAATCCTCAACTTCAACGACAACGACGCGCTGCTCAACGCGTTGCTCTCCACCCAAGTAGATGCCATCGGACAGATCCCGCTGGCGCTGCTGGAAGTCATCGACGCCGACCCCCGCATCAGCATTTTGAACTCGGAAACGGGAATGTGGCTGCCGTTCAGCATGCGGGTAGACAAAGCTCCTTTCAATGACAATCGCGTCCGGCAAGCCTTCCGCCTGGCAGTGGACAGGGAACAGATGGTCGAACAGGTTCTCAGCGGCAACGGGCGGGTGGGCAACGACCTGTACTCCCCCTTCGACCCCGGCTACCCCAAACACCTACCCCAACGAACACAGGACATCGGCAAGGCAAAGGCGCTTCTTGCCGAAGCAGGATACCCGAACGGGCTCACCGTTGAGCTCGTCACCGCTCCCATCCAAGCCGGCGCCGTCGAAGCAGCGCAGGTATTCGCCCAACAAGCCGCCGCAGCAGGCATCACGGTCAATCTGCGCCGGGTCGATACGACGACGTTCTTCGGCGACGGCTACCTGACCTGGGACTTCGCCCAGTCCTTCTGGTACACCCGCAACTTCCTCCCCCAGGTCAACAACAGTTCCCTGCCCACCTCGCCTTTCAACGAAACCCACTGGAACCACGCCGAGTTCGCCCGGCTCGTGGCCGAAGCCAACGCAACCGTCAACGCCGACAAACGCAACAGCCTGATCTCGCAAGCCCAGGAGATCGAATACAACGAAGGTGGATACATCATCTGGGGCCACCCGAATCAAGCCGATGCCTATCAGAGATACGTGGCCGGGCTCGTGCCCAGCCGTACGGGACTGGCACTTTCAGGCTTTCAATTCCGCCGCGTTTGGTTGGGAGAAGTCCAATGACCCAGGTAGTCCTCCGACGGCTGGCGACCAGCCTGTTGATCCTGTTCGCCGTGTCGCTCCTCGTATTCATCGCAACACTCCTCCTGCCGGGCGATCCAGCCCAAGCAATCCTGGGTCAGCAAGCAACACCTGAGCGCCTGGCCGCGCTTCGGGAGCAAATGCACCTGAACGATCCCGTGTGGCAGCGCTACCTCTCATGGCTCGGAGGCCTCAGTGTTGGAGACTTCGGAATTTCGGCCGCTTCCGGGGGCCCTGTCACGGCACTCCTGGCCGAACGCATCGGTGCGTCCTTGGTGCTCTTGGGAGCCGCTGCCCTGATCAGCATTCCTGCGGGCCTGCTGTTGGGAACCTACAGCGCACTGCGTAAAGGCCGTACCGGTGACCACGTCACCACCGGAATCAGCCTGGTGCTGGCCGCCCTTCCCGAGTTCGTCATCGGCGTCGGCCTCATTACGCTGCTCTCAACCACGGTCTTCCCCATCCTGCCGTCGGTGACCATGGCCCCACCGGGGGAAGCCGTGTGGAATTACCCGGCCCAACTGGTCCTGCCAACCCTGACCTTGGTGCTCGTCGTCACGCCCTACATTACGCGGATGGTGAGAGCCACCATGCTGGAAGTGCTGGATTCGGGCTACGTGGAAATGGCGCGGCTCAAAGGACTACCCGAACGTCAGGTCATACTGCGCCACGCTCTGCCTCACGCACTCTCTCCCGTCGCCCAGGTTATTGCCATCCAACTTGCTTGGATGGCTGGCGGAGTGGTTGTCATTGAGTTCCTCTTCCGCTATCCCGGCATCGGCCAGGCTCTGGTGGACGCCGTCGCCAACCGCGATGTCCAGGTAGTGCAAACACTTTCGATCCTGATCGCAGCGGTATACATCCTGGTCAATCTCCTTGCCGACGTGGTCGGCATCGTGACCAATCCCAAACTACGCACGGGAGGAGCCCGATGAGCGTCCTCACTTCAGCCCCGCCAGTCACGCAAAACGCAGTTGCGCCGCAGGGTTTGCTGCGCCGACTTTTCCGCCAGCGCCAAGCGAAAGTCGGCTTGGCCCTGACAGGAATCATCGTCTGTATCGCCCTGTTCGGACCGATGATCCTTCCCTGGGTAACCGGATACACCAGCACGGAATTTGTGGGCCGGCCGTTCAAACCGGACGGGCTGTTCGGCACCGACAACCTTGGACGCGACGTGCTCACCCGATTCCTCGACGGCGGGCTGCGCCTGCTGCTCTTTGCCAGCCTCGCTACATTGCTGGGCATGGTGATCGGCGGCATGCTCGGGATGTTGGCGGCCTACCGTGGCGGATGGGTGGACAGCCTCATCATGCGTACGAACGACATATTCCTGGCTCTGCCTCAACTGGTCTTCGCACTCTTGGCCATCACGGTTCTGGGGCCGCAGAACTGGGTCCTTGTGACCGTTATCGGGGTAACCCACGCACCGCGCATCGCCCGGGTAGCCCGTGCAGCGACGGCGGCCGTCGTCACCGAAGACTACATCCGGGCCTCGGAAATGTACGCCGTTCCCAAATGGAAAATCGTAGTGCAGGATGTCCTGCCCAACATTACCGGCCCCCTCATGGTGGAACTGGGACTTCGCCTCACCTACTCAATCGGCGCCCTGGCATCCCTGTCCTTTCTGGGCCTGGGCATGCAACCTCCAACTGCCGACTGGGGGCTGATGATCAACGAGAACCGCATTGCCCTGGCTGTACAACCTTGGGGAGTCATACTGCCTGTCCTGGCCATCGCAGTCCTCACCGTCGGCACTAATCTCATCACCGATTCATTGGCCCGCGCCTCGGCCAACCTCAATGAGGGAGAAAGCAAATGAGCACAACCGTTGCGGAGCCGGCAACTGCCACCAAACCCGTGCTGAGCGCAAGCGATCTTCGCGTAGCCACCACCTCAGGACACCAGATTCTCCACGGCGTATCCTTCAGCCTCCTGCCGGGGAAAATCCTGGCTCTGGTGGGTGAATCCGGCTCGGGTAAAACTACTGCCGGGTTGGCATGTTTGGGGCATCTCCGCCGTGGCCTCAAACATGTAGGCGGCGGCGTGCATCTTGCCGGTGCACACGACAGCATCCTCGACCTGCCGGAACCGGAACGACGGAAGCTCCGAGGCGGCACCATATCGTACGTGCCGCAGGATCCCGCGCTGTCACTGAACCCAGCCATGACGATCGGCCGCCAGATCATGGAGGTCCTGAACGCACACCACTACGGGGCCACGGAAGAAGACCGAAGGAAGCGAACCGCTGAGGTTCTCGCCGAAGTCGGCTTGCAAAACACCCAGTCATACCAGCGTCGGTATCCGCACCAGCTATCCGGTGGGCAGCAGCAACGCGTGGGCATCGCCATGGCCTTTGCCTGCAGGCCAGCAGTCATCGTCCTCGACGAGCCCACCACGGGACTGGACGTCACCACGCAGGCCCTGGTGCTCAAGACCATAGCCGAGCTGGCTGAGCGCCACGGCGTGGCCGGCCTCTACATCACCCACGACCTGGCCGTTGTGGCAAAAATCGCCGACGAAGTCGTTGTCATGCTCTCCGGGGAGGTGGTGGAAAAAGGCCCTACAGCCCAGGTGCTCTATCGACCCCAACACGAATACACGCGTAAGCTGCTGAGCGCCGTCCCGGATCTCGCCGGCAAACGAAGGGTAGGCCACGTCTCAGTCATCACCAGGGAACTCCCTGCCGATATCGCAGCTTCCGCCCCGGTGGCGACCAGCAAGGAGCCTCCGGCAGTGCCTTCGCCCGATTCCGACATCCTCTTGGAGGTCAGCGGGCTGAAATTATCCTATGGAGGGATCCCCATCCTCGACGGCATCGACCTCAAGCTCGCCCGCGGTGAGTCGATGATGCTCCTCGGGGAGTCAGGTTCGGGCAAGACCACTCTTTCACGCTGCGTTGCAGGACTCAACGAGGACTACAACGGTACGGTCCAGTTCAATGGACACGACCTCGCCCCCGGCACGCGTTCCCGGACAGCACAGCAACGCCAGCAGGTCCAGTACGTGTTTCAGAGCCCGTTCTCGTCACTGAACCCCCGCCGAACAGTCCGGGAATCTGTCGAAGTCCCGCTTCAAATGTCTGGCTACATGAACCGGAAACAGCGACTGATGCGTGTGCGCGAAGCACTCGACCAGGTCCGTCTGGGCGAGGCCTACCTGGACCGCCGGCCAGGAGACCTTAGCGGAGGCCAACGACAGCGAGTGGCCATCGCCCGGGCGCTCGTCAACGCACCCTCGCTTCTGGTTTGCGACGAAATTACTTCGGCGCTTGACGTCTCCGTCCAGGCATCCATCATCGACTTGCTACGCAACCTCCAAGCCGAAACGGACATGTCCATGCTGTTCGTTACACACAACATCTGCCTCGCCCGACACATTTCACAACGCATGGCCGTCCTGCAACAGGGGCAAATCGTCGATTACGGCAGTACCGATGAAGTCCTGCAAAACCCCCGCCACGAATACACGAAGGAACTGTTGGCCCACGTACCTACGCTGTAGACCCCTGATCTTCCACTATCAGACCGGGTTCAAGGCTCAAAAGAGCCTGTGAGACGGAGCCGTGCGTTTCGTCCCTGGGGTAGCTCAGGTTTCTACCCCACGGACACGGCCGGACCCCGCACACCAAGCAACTGCTACCAAAGGACGGCTCTCTGTGAGCACACAAATCGGCTGGTCCGGGGATACACCAGAACATGACGAACGTACGCCGGAAGCCAACGTTGATGTCCTCCGGCGATGGCTCGCCATCAACCGAGGCAAGGAGTTCGACGACTACGCCAGCCTTCAACGCTGGTCAGCCAGCGACATCAAAGGGTTCTGGGCAGCTGTGTGGGCCTTCTTCGACATCGACGCCTATTCCCGATACGAGTGCGTCCTCATCGAAGAGACGATGCCAGGCACCCAATGGTTCCCGGGCGCAACGCTGAACTACGTTGACCAGGTATTCCGGCACAGGCAGGGGGATCAAACCGCCGTCATCGAAGAGGGGGAGCCGGGCGGGACCAGCCAGCGTACCCTGACGTGGGATCAGCTGAAAAATCAGGTCGCCGCCGTCGCCGATACCTTGCGCCGAAGCGGCGTAGGACCTGGAGATTGCGTTGTCGCGTATTTGCCCAACGTCAGCGAGACCGTCATTTCGTTTTTGGCGGCCGCCAGCGTCGGCGCAATCTGGGGCCTGTGCGGACAGGATTACCCGGCACCGGCAGCCCTCAACCGCCTCGGCCAGCTCAAGCCCAAGGTGCTCATTGCAGCAGACGGATATCGATACGGCGGCAAGTCCCACGACCGACGGGAAGCGATCGCGCACCTTCAAGCCAACATCAGTTCCTTGGAGACCACCATCCTGGTCTCCCGCCTGGGGCTGCCGCCGGACCACCTCGAACCGGCCATCCCGTGGGCGCAGGCCAGTGCCGGGAATGCTGCACTGCAGACCACTCCCCTGCCATTCGAGCATCCCCTGTGGGTGGTCTTCTCCTCCGGCACCACCGGCCGCCCAAAGGGCATCGTTCACTCACACGGCGGTGTCCTGCTTGAACACCTTAAATCCATGTCGTTCCACCTCGACCTATGCCCTGGGGATGTGTACTTCTGGTACACCTCACCGAGTTGGATGATGTGGAACTTCCAGGTTGCTGGCCTGCTGGTCGGCGCAACGATCATCTGCTACGACGGAAGCCCGACCTACCCGGATGCAGGAGCGCTGTGGCGGATAGCGGAAAACAACAAGGTCACTTTCCTGGGAACCAGCCCCGGTTACCTGCAGGCCTGCGAAAAGGAAGGGCTGTCCCCTGCCCACGCCTACACCCTCAGCGCGCTGAAAACCTTAGGGGTAACGGGCTCCATCCTGCCCGCTGCATCGAACGCCTGGGTCGCCGGCCATGTCGGATCCAACATCCGTGTCGCGTCCATGTCGGGAGGAACCGACGTCGTCACTGCGTTCGCAACGTCCGTTCCTACCGTCCCGGTCCACCCAGGAGAAATCTCCGCCGTCGCCCTTGGAGCAGCCCTCGAATCCATAGACAAGAACGGCACAAGCCTCATTGGCACCGCAGGTCAGCTGGTCCTGACCAAGCCCATGCCATCGATGCCACTCTTCTTTTGGGATGACCCTCACGGACACAGGTACCGCCGTGCCTACTTCGAGGGCAACCCAGGCACATGGCAGCACGGTGACGCGGCCACAATCAGCGCCCATGGAACCGTCACTATCCACGGACGCTCTGACGCCACGCTGAACCGCAATGGCGTCCGGATGGGCAGCTCGGACATTTACCAGGCAGTCGAGAAGCTACCGCAGATACGAGAGTCGCTAGTCATAGGAGTCGAATACCCCGATGGAAGATACTGGATGCCGCTGTTCGTAGCTCTCAGCGACAATAGCGCCCTGAACGACGATCTCATCGGCTCAATCAAAGACATAATCCGCCAAGAAGCATCACCGCGACACGTCCCTGACGAAATTATCGTTGCGCCGGCAATCCCCCATACCCGCACGGGCAAGAAGATGGAAATTCCCGTCAAGAACATATTTCAGGGTGCCGACTTCGAGAAGATACTTGACCCACAAACCATTGACGATGTGAGCGTTCTCCAGTGGTATGTGAACCTCGCCAACCGGCTTGGCGTCCGGCGGTAACAGCTTCGCGAAGCTACAGCATCCGTGATCCATTCTCGAATGGATCACCCCGTCTCTGATGTTAGCTGACGAGCCTCCGCACGTTGTCCATGATGGTTTCGCGGCGGCGCTTAGGGCTGGGGAGTTTTGACCGTGCCATCTCCGGAGTGAGGGTGTGCCAGGTCATGGCCAGGGCGCGCACGCTGGCCAACACCTCGAGGGGTGTGAGGTCGGCCCGCAGGTGACCGGCATCCTGGGCGCTTTGGATAGCTGAGAGTTTTGCTTTGTGCGAGGCCACCAAAGCCTCGAGGTCGGCCGCCTCGCCCCGCTCAAGGATGTACCAGTTGGTGAGCCTGAGGACGTTGGGGTCCTTCTCGTAGAGGTCGAAAGCCCTGGCCGCATAGCCGGGCAGGTCCAACGCATCGAACTCAGTCTCCTCCACCACCGCGACCACGCGCTGGGAAAAGACCTCGTCGAACAGCTGCTCCTTGCTGCCGAAATACCGGTACAGCATGGCTTTATTGGCCGTTGCTTCCTCGGCAATGCGATCCACCCGCGCCCCTGCTATTCCGTAGCGGGCAAACTCCTCCTCTGCCGCCTTCAGGATCCGCTGCCTGGTTGCTTCCGCATCTCTTGCCACGCCTCCAGCATAGCAAGTAACTGGTTAGTTGACAGCGACGCCCATCGCGCGCATTGTTAAAACGAACCAGTTAGTTACTTAGTGAGGAAGCACCATGTCCACAACCCATGCAAAGGCGACCACCACCGGCCGGGCACCCACGCAGCCGTCCACATCAATAACCTTGGCCGTCATCATGGGCTGCCAATTGATGATGGTGCTGGATACCTCCATCGTCACCACAGCCCTGCCGCACCTTGAACGCGAGCTCGGCTTCACCAGCACCACCCTGTCGTGGGTCCAGAACAGCTACGCACTGGCTTTCGGAGGGCTCCTCCTGTTGGGCGCCCGCATCGGCGACCTCCTGGGCAGGCGGCGGGTCTTCATGGCCGGCGTCGCGGTCTTCACCGCAGCATCCCTGCTGGCCGGGCTCGCGTTCGGCCCCGAGATCATGATCACTGCCCGCGTACTGCAGGGTGCGGCGTCAGCCTTCGCCATCCCCGCGACGCTGGCGTTGCTTGTACAGACCTTTCCCAAGCCTGAGGAACGGTCCCATGCGATCAGCATCTACAGTGCCGTGATCGGGGCCGGGGGCAGCGTGGGAATCATCGTCGGAGGCATTTTCACGGACTTGTTGTCGTGGCGTTGGGGCCTGCTGATCAACGTACCGATCGGTGTTGCCGTGCTGCTGCTCGGCCCACGGTTCCTGCCGGAAACCGCCAGGGTCCGGGGCAGCGTGGATGTTGCGGGCGCGTTGACAGTCACGGTCGGGATGTCTGCCCTCGTCCATGGATTGGTGAATGCCGGCGCCGCCGGCTGGGGCAACCCGGCCACCATCGTTTCCCTCGCCGCAGCACTGGTCTTGCTCCTGGCGTTCGTCCTCATCGAGCGCCGGGCCGGGCAACCCATCACTCCCCTGCGCCTTTTCCGGGACACCACCCGCTCCGGCGCCTACATCATCCGCATACTGATCGTCGGCGCCATGTTTTCGACGTTCTATTTCCTCAGCCAATACCTCCAGAATGTCCTTGGCTTCAGTGCTTTCGAGGCGGGAATCGCCTACATCCCACTGACGTTCCTCTTCTTCCTCATGGTGTACGTGATCAAACCCCTTAGTTCATTGCTGGGCAAACCTGCGCTGCTGTTGGCTGCACTGGTCATTGCCGGCCTGGGGATGGTGTGGCTCAGCACCATAGGACCGGGCACCGCGTATTTCCCGGGTGTCCTGCTTCCGTTGATCGTCCTGGGAGTCGGCCAGGGGATCGCGATCATCCTGCTGACCGAGTTCGGCATGTCCGCAGTGGAACCTGCCGATAACGGAGCCGCCTCCGGATTGGTCAACACGGCACACCAACTGGGCGGCTCCATTGGTTTGGCACTCTTGACGGTGGTATTCGCGAGCACCCGCTCCGGCTCCGCGGGGCTGGCGGAGGCCCACGCCTATGGGGCAGTCTTCACCGCAGCAACGTGGTTCTACGTCGTTGCCCTCCCTGCGCTGTGCTCATCTATATGGCTCAACGCAGGGCAGCGCGCAGGGCGCCGGCCGTCCCACAGTAAGCTGCGTACTGCTGGCCCGAGCTGGTTATCGTGGGTCCGCCACTGGAATTTCCGTGAGCGACCCGTCGTGGTCGAGCCGCAGCACCCGGTCCAGATCGAGGCGACCCAGGAACGCGTCGTCGTGACTGACCAAAATGACGGCCCCTCGGTAGGCGTTCAACGCTTCCACGAGCTGGTCCACGCTCTGGAGGTCGAGGTTGTTGGTCGGCTCGTCAAGAATCAGTACCTGCGGCGGCGGGGCGGCAAACAGAAGCCTGGCAAGCGAAACCCTGAACCGTTCGCCACCGGACAGAGTATGAACGGGTCGGTAGACGCTGTCGCCCCTCAAGAGGAACTGCGCCAACTGGGTGCGGATTTCACCTGCCGGGACTTCCGGCGCGGCCGCCTGGACGTTTTCCAATGTGGTCGCAGAGTCATCAAGCCCGTCGAGCCGCTGCCGCAGATAGCCGGCCCGCTCGGTGAGGAGCCGCCCACCTGCCGCACCGCATACGACGTCGTCACTTGCCTCGTCGCCGCCGGTCAACGAACCGCCGACAACCCGCTCGAGGAGCGTGGTCTTACCTACGCCGTTGGCACCAACAATGGCTACCCGTTCCGGACCTTCCACCACGAAAGCGCGATTCGTTCCCCGCAATTCGGCGATCCGCCGACTGCGGGGAACGTCCGGATCCGGAAGATTCACACTAATTCGCTCCTCCTCCCTGATTCTGGAGGACGCCGCGTCGAGGGCAGCCTGGGCAGCATTCACCTTGTCGTCCGATCCCGAGCGCAGCTTCCCCGCTGACACCTGCGCGTCGGAGGCCCGTTGATTCATGAGGATCTTGGAGCCCGTCTTGTTGTCATAGCTGCTTTGGCCTGTGCGGGCCCGTTTGGCCAGCTTCGCTTCAGCTTCCTGGCGTTGGCGCTTCTCTACCTTCACGGTCTGCTTCGCAGCTTGGGCGGCTTGAACCGCCGCAGCTTGCTGCTCATCCACGTGCGACCGCCACGCACTATAGGGGCCTCCGAACATGGACAGTTTCCCGCCATGGAGTTCCGCCGTGTTGTCCATCAACTCCAGCAGGGCGAGGTCGTGGCTGACCACCACCAGTGTTCCTGGCCAAGTGGACAGGAGGCCTGACAGTTTGGCCCGCGCATCCCTGTCCAGGTTGTTCGTCGGCTCGTCCAGGAGGGTGATCGCCGTCCTCTGGAGCCGCAGCCCTGTGATGGCAACCAGCATGGCTTCGCCTCCGGAGATTTCGCCAACGTTTCGTTCCAGGTCCGCGGCTGAAAGACCGATGTGGCGCAGGGACTCGTCCGCACGGGTTTCGATGTCCCAGTCATCGCCCACAATCTCGAAATTCTCCACGGAGGCGTCTCCGGATTCGATGGCCCGCAGGGCCCTCACCTTGTGGCCGATACCGAGCAAGTCCGCCACGGTGGAGTCCGTGATGAGGGTCAGTGTTTGCGGAAGGTAGCCGACGTCGCCATTGGTGGTGATTCGACCACTCGTCGGGGTGAGAATCCCGGCAATAAGGCGCAGCAGTGTTGATTTTCCGGCGCCATTGGATCCCACCAGCCCTGTGCGGCCGGTTCCGAACGTTCCGGAAATCCCGGCAAGGGCAGGGGTGCCGTCAGGCCACCTAAGAGTGACGTCGGCAAGGGTAATGGAAGGGCTTTTTGTTACAGGCATGATGTTTTAAGGACTCCAGTGATTTCAGCGAATGCGCTGCAACCACCGGCCCGGGGGACATCAGGGGTATGTCAGCGCTTGGTTTGCGTCGCGAAACCTTGAATGCCCGTCAAAACATCGGCCTAACACTGGGGAATAGAGAACATCAGTTTTGCAAAAGCACCCAGCAAAGGCAACTTCGCGGGGAATGAGTCAGTCGAGTAGCGCCACTCCGAACTCAGCGACGACCGCCCGCAATTCCTTGAGGTAGCGCTGCGCTTGGTCCGTGAGTGGAATCGCGGCGTGGCCGATCCACCCGATCTCAATGCGTTCGTCAACGTCGAGCGGGATGGCGACGATCTCAGGGTCGAGCTCCCCGCTGATAATGCCCGTGGAAATCGTGTAGCCGTGGAGCCCGATCATGAGGTTGAAGATCGTGGCACGGTCAGAGACCCGGATCTCCTGCTTACTGGACAAGGTAGAGAGAATTTCCTCGGCGAAGTAGAAAGAGTTGTTCGCTCCTTGATCGAAGGTAAGCCGCGGCAAACCGGCGAGATCGTCGAGAGTCGCGCGCTCTTTTGAGGCAATCGGGTTCTTCCGTGAAACGAAAATGTGCGGATCGGCGAGGAAAAGAGGAGCGAACGCGAGCCCGGATTCCCGGAGCAGCTTGTCGATGACCTTCCGGTTGAAATCGTTCCGGTAGAGGATGCCTATCTCGCTGCGGAGCGTCCGGACGTCCTCGATGATGTCCCACGTGCGGGACTCACGCAGCGAGAACTCGTATTCGGCCACCTCAGTGGCCTTGACCATCCGAACGAAAGCGTCCACCGCGAACGAGTAGTGCTGTGTTGAAACCCCGAGCAGACGTCGCGTCGGTGGCCTGCCAAGGTAGCGCTGCTCAAGGAGAGCGAACTGCTCGACGACCTGCCTCGCATAACCGAGGAACTCGGCCCCGTCGGCGGTGAGGGTGACCCCGCGGGTGGAGCGAACCAGGAGCGCGCGTCCCACCCGTGCCTCAAGGTCTTTCATGGCTGCGGACATGGTCGGTTGCGCTACGTAGAGGAGATCAGCAGCCGCGGAGATCGACCCTTCAGCTGCGACTTCTATGAAGTAGCGGAGCTGCTGCAGTGTCAGTCCGCTTGAAAGCTGTGCCATAGGAAAAGTCTATATGAATGCATAGTAACGCCTAGTTACCCGATAGCCACGGGATGGTTGCACCATGGATACATCACCTTCTGAAGGCCGTCTCCGGCCATCAACAACGGATTGGCACCATGGCAGACGATTTTACCTTCAGCATTACCACCACCCCCTTCGATGAGGACTACTCGCCGTCGGAAGGCTCCCGGATCACGACGAACTTCGCCAACCTGGCACGCGGCGAGCACCGCCAGGAGAACCTCCGCAACGCCTTGACCATGATTCGGCGCCGCTTCAACGATCTCGCAGACTGGGACAACCCGGACCGGGACCGTTACACGCTCGAGCTCGAGATTGTCTCCGTACAGATAGAGTTCACTGCTGAAGGCACGGACCGGCAGTTCCCGCTGTTCGAGGTTCTCGACATCCAGATCGTCGACCAGCTGAACGGGGTCCGCCACCAAGGCATCGTCGGCAACAACTTCTCCTCCTACGTCCGTGACTTCGACTTCAGCGTCGTACTGCCGGCGGCAGCAGCGGAGTCTGGCAAGCCCACCGTTCCCGAAGACTTCGGCGATCTACACGGCAAGCTGTTCCAGCAATTCCTCGAGTCCCCCGAATGCCAGGAACGCTTCCCGCAGCCGCCAGTGGTGTGCATCAGCGTCTCCACGACCAAGACGTACCGACGAACAGATAACCGTCATCCGGTCCTCGGTGTCGAGTACCAGCAGGACGAGTTCTCGCTGACAGACGCGTATTTCGCAAAGATGGGGATGCAGGTCCGCTACTTCATGCCACGCGGCAGTGTCGCGCCGCTCGCCTTCTATTTCCGGGGCGACCTGCTCAACGACTACTCCAACCTGCAGCTCATCGGCACGATCAGCACCATGGAGACGTTCCAGAAGATCTACCGCCCGGAGATCTACAACGCGAACTCCGCCGCCGCCGCCATCTACCAGCCGAGCCTGGGAGAGCAGGACTACTCGCGGACCCGGATCGACTATGACCGCGTCGAGCGCAGTCAACTCGCGGTCACGCAGGCCAAGTACACGGAGGAGCACTTCATCGCCCCCCATAAGGACCTGCTGGACCGGTGGACCGCCAACTACCCCGCTCTCGTCAACTGACCCACGGAGAATCGTCAATCATGAACGCACTTTTGCCCACCACCCTTGTCGGAAGCCTGCCGAAACCATCGTGGCTCGCACAGCCGGAGACTCTTTGGTCCCCGTGGAAGCTGGAGGGAGATGCGCTGATCGAGGGCAAGCAGGATGCGCTGCGCATCGCCATCCATGAGCAGAGCCGGCGCGGCATCGACATCGTCAGCGACGGCGAGCAAACCCGCCAGCACTTCGTCACGACCTTCATCGAGCATCTCAGCGGGGTCGACTTTGAACAGCGCAAGACCGTACGCATCCGCGACCGCTACGACGCGAGCGTGCCGACCGTCGTCGGAGCCGTACGCCGCGAGCGGCCGGTATTCGTCGACGACGCGAAGTTCCTCCGCGCAACCACCGACAAGCCGATTAAGTGGACTCTTCCCGGTCCGATGACGATGGTGGACACGCTCTACGATGACCACTACAAGAGCCGCGAGAAGCTGGCCTGGGAGTTCGCCGCGATTTTGAACGAGGAGGCGAAGGCACTGGAGGCGGCCGGCGTCGACATCATCCAGTTCGACGAGCCCGCGTTCAATGTCTTCCTCGACGAGGTCAAGGACTGGGGCGTGGCGGCGCTCGAGCGAGCGGCAGAAGGACTGCGTGCGGAGACCGCCGTGCACATCTGCTACGGCTACGGAATCAAGGCGAACAATGACTGGAAGGCGACGCTCGGCTCACAGTGGCGGCAGTACGAGGAAACGTTCCCGCTGCTGCAGAGCTCCAGCATCGACATCATCTCGCTCGAGTCCCAGAACTCCCACGTGCCTATGGACCTCATCGAACTCCTCCGCGGCAAGAAAGTCATGCTCGGGGCAATCGACGTCGCAAGCGAGACCGTCGAGACCCCGGAAGAGGTCGCCGACACCCTCCGCAAGGCCCTGCAGTTCGTCGATGCGGACAAGCTCATCCCCAGCACCAACTGCGGCATGGCACCTTTCCCCCGCGATGTCTCTCTGGCCAAGTTGAGTGCTCTCAGCGCAGGGACGAACATCGTTCGCGAGGAACTCGCCCGCTCCGCCCCCAGGGTGTCATAACGATGTTTCACGCCTACCCCACAGGCACGTGGCTCGAGGCTCCGAAGCAAAACTTTCCGTCTTCCCTTTCGGCCGACGAATTCAAAGCACTGTTCCGTGGCCACCCGGGAGGAGTCGCCGTCATCACGGCGGATGCCGGCGAAGGACCAGTGGCACTGACCGTCTCGTCCGTGGTGTCAGTGAGTGCGGAACCTCCGTTGCTGATCTTCTCGGTCTCGGCACTCTCCTCTGCGTCCAAAGTGCTTGCCCGCGCCGAAACCGTCGTCGTGCACCTGCTGGACGCGCACGACGTCGACTTGGCGAAGTTTGGAGCGACCCCCGGCGCCGACCGCTTTGACCAGACGCACCGCTGGTCGAACCTTGAAACCGGCGAAGCGGTGTATGACGACGTCCGCGCCTGGGTGCGCTGCGCCGTCATCGATCGCATGGAGGTGGGGACCTCCACGATCATTGCGGTTCACGCCCTGGAGTCCCGCGTGATGCGTGACGTGCAAGCGGGCGAGCCGGGCGACGCCTTGGTCTACCACAACCGTTCATGGCACCGCCTGGGAGAGCACTCCAGGCTCGAAGGCTGAGCGCCGCACGGCTAACGGCCCACGACGGCGGGAGGATAACTCCCGCCGTCGTGGTCGTTAAAGGACCGCGCCATGCCGCCAGACCCAAGTGGTCGCCTGAAGCGACTAGGCGTTCGCGACAAAGCCTCTGCCTACGAAACCAACCTCGGCATACCCTGACACACTGGGTTTAGTGCCTCATTTGCTTCAGTATTTGATCGGTTCCATACGGCCCGAACGCAGGGAAAGCACGGCGGCTTCGGCAATGGCCTGGGCTTTCAAACCGTCCTCCAGCGAAGGAATGGAAGCCACGCCGCCTTCCAGCGAGGACACGAAAGCGGCCAGGGCTGCGGCATATGTTGGCTGCACGCGCTCGAACCAGCCCGGGTGCAGCCCGTCGTCCACCACGGACGTGCCCGTGTACCGTGATACCGCTCCGTTCCGGTGCCGGCGGGCTTCCACCATCCCCTTGGATCCCATGATCTCGATGCGTTCGTCGTAGCCGTAGCCGGTGCGGCGCGCGGAATCGATCTGGACCAACGCCCCGCCGGGGAGCCGCAACGTGACCGCGGAGGTGTCGACGTCGTCGTACGCAGCGATGCCCGGTTGCGCGAGGGCCGAACCGGTGGCGAAAACCTCTACCGGGTCCAGGCCGGAGAGCCAGCGTGCGAGGTCGAAGAAGTGGACTGTCTGGTCGCGCATTTGGCCGCCGGACACGGCGAGGTAGGACAACGGCGGCATGGAGGGGCCGCGGGAGGTGAGTTGGATGAGCTCCACTGCACCGATCTCCCCCGAGTCCACCACGCGCTTGAGTTCGGCGTAGTCGCGGTCGAAGCGGCGGTTGAAGTCCACCATCACCGGGACACCGGCTTCCTGCGCGAAGGCGGCGGTCTCGCGGGCGCGATCCAGGTCAAGGTCGATCGGCTTCTCGCATAAGGCAGCAATTCCGACGGCGGTGGCCCGGCGGAGGTGCCCGGCATGCGTATCGGTGGAGGAGGCGATGAAGACGGCGTCGATCACCTGCGGGTCGAAGACCTCCTCCAGCGATGCGGCGACCGAGGCCCCGTGCGCGGCGGAGAGGGTCTGTGCCCGCTGATGGTCGAGGTCGTACACCAGGCGGAAGTCGATCCCGGGGTGGGCGGCGAGGTTGGCTGCGTGGACGGAACCGATGAAACCGGCTCCGAGAAGGGCAAAACGGAGCATGTCAGAGTGCTGCTTTCTCAAGGTCAAATTTCTTCAGGGCATTGGCGGGGATTTTCCAGGCGTTGTCATCGTGGTGCGAGGCGGCGACGGCTTCGACGAACTGGACGCCGATCAGGCCGTCAACTCCCGTGGGGAAGGACAGTTCCCGCTCCGGGAGTGGCGTGCCGTCGCGGCGGGCGCGCAGCACCTCGGCCAGGTCCGAGTAGAAGTTGGCGAAGGCTTCGACGAAGCCCTCCGGGTGGCCCAGGCCAACGCGGGTGAGCCGGGACGCGTCCTCGTGCAGGGTGCTGAGCCCTTGCGTGAGGATGGTGGTGGCGCCGGTGAGGTCCTGGACCTTGAGGTGGTGCGGGTCCTCATGCTGCCATTCCAGGCTGCCTTTCTCGCCGTAAACGCGGATGCGAAGCCCGTGGTTATGGCCGGTGGCCGCCATGCTGGCCCACAGCCGCGCCGGAACTGAGCCGGTCAGTTCGAGTTCAACGGTGGCGTTATCGAAAACGCGCCGCCCAGGAACGAACGTCTGCAGGCGCCCGGTCAGGCGTTCGGCTTCGAGTCCGGTGATGTAGCGCAGCAGGTGGAAGGCATGGGTGCCGAGGTCGCCCACGACGCTCGGGAACCCTGCAATGTCAGGGTTGGTACGCCAGCTGGCCTGCTTGTGGCCTTCGTTTTCGAGGGGCGTTGCTGCCCAGCCGGAAGCATGTTCGACGTCGACAAAACGGATGGCGCCCAGCTCACCGTCGCGGACCATCCGCGCAGCTTGCCGCACCATGGCGTAGGCCGAATAGCAATGCGGGACCGCAAGGATGGCGTTGTTCTCCGCAGCAACCCGGACCAGCTCGGCCGCAGTTGCGGAGTCCCGGGTCAGGGGCTTTTCGCACACCACGGAAATGCCCTTTCGGAGGAACGTCCGGGCGATCTCGAAGTGGCTGTCATTGGGCGTGGCCACCACCACCACGTCCACACCGTCCTCCCGGATGGCTTCGGCCTCAACCATGGCGTGGATGTCGCGGTAGTTGCGGTCCGGCTCAACGCCGAGTTCGACGGCGGTGGCGCGGGAACTGCTCTCATCCCGCCCGAAGATTCCGGCCCGGAGATCGTAGTGGCCATCCAGCCGCATGGCGTAGCGGTGGGTCTTGCCGATGTCGGCCCCCGGGCCGCCACCAACCATTCCGGCGACCAATTGCCGCGAATTAGGTGCACTCATTTGAGGAATCCTCTTTGACTCTTTGGAATTTACTTGGACCGGTCCATAATGGAGGTGTCGGGCACGACCCGTCAAGCCCCTAAGCTTGATGGAAGCTGCGAGAGGAGAGACTGCATGCCGGCCACCAAGCCCACCATCCGCGATGTCGCCAGCGCCGCGGGGGTCTCCAAATCCTTGGTCTCACTGGTCCTGCAGGGGTCGGCCAACGTCAGTGAGGGCCGCCGTCGTGCCGTCCTGGACGCCATGGAGCAACTGGGTTACCGGCCCAACAGACTGGCCCAACGCCTCTCCGGCCCACGGAGCGGAACCATCGGCGTGATGCTCAACGACATCCGCAACCCCTGGTTCGTGGAACTGTTGGAAGGGCTTACGGCCTCGCTGCACGCAGCGGGAGTTTCCCCCGTCCTCGCCGACTCCTACACCGACACCCGCGTTGGCCGCAGTTCCGTTGAGACCCTCCTGGAGCAAAGGATTGACGGCCTGGTGGTGGTCGGCACCACTACGGAATCCGCCGCGATCGAGAAGGCAGCGCAGACTATCCCTGTGGTGCTTGCCGGGACCCGCGAACCGGTGCTGCCGGGCGTCGACATCGTGGTCAATGACGACGACGCCGGTGCTCGCCAGGCGACTGAACACCTACTGGCGCTCGGGCACCGCAGGATCGCACACCTACAGGGGCCTGCCGAAGTAGGCCGAATCCGGCGGGAATCGTTCGAGCGGACCATGCGCGACGCCGGGCTCGAGCCGGTGGTTCTCGCCGGCGGGCTGAGCGAGGAAAGCGCGTACGCCGCGGCCAGCCGGTTATTGTCCGGCCCCCGGCGACCAAGCGCGATCTTCGCCTACAACGACATCGCCTGCATCGGGGCCCTTTCCGCGGCCGACGACCTTGGCCTGTCCGTACCCGAAGACCTGTCCTTGGTGGGCTATGACAACACGTACCTGGCCAAAATCCGTCACCTCTCCCTGACCTCCGTCGACAACGGCAACCTGGCAGTCGGCGTCGAGGCCGGAAAGTTCATCCTGCAGCGCCTTGCTACTCCGGAACTACCCGCCCGGGTCCACCAAGTACCCTCGCAGCTTCAGGTACGCGGGTCAACAGGAGACGCACCCGGTTAGCCACTGACGAATCGTGTTTCCTCCCTGATCTGTCGCTGGTTGAACTTGGCAAGTCGGGGTGGGTAGACGGCTCGTGCCCCTTATCGGTCCACTGCCTCGCTGAGGTACATGGGGTGGGCTATCTGCTCGGTCAGGCTGATGCCGAGGTCCCTGGCAGACTGAATCACCACGCAGGCATCACTACATGGCCGCGCGCCTTTTCATAGAATGCACGAGCTTCGACCCCTTCAGCTGCGATCCAAAGGCCGTCCCCGCCGACAGTTACCGCATCGACGAAGCCGGTCCGAACGACTTGGCCGTCTTTGAGGACATGTACTTCGTGGCCGGACAATTCCTCCCAGGCCACGGTCCCCCACTCGCAGGAATTGGGGGCTTCCGGGACGCCGTCCTCCTGGCTGGCTGGACTGATCCTAGCGCCCACCAGCGTCCGCTTTCGCCTCAGTGACGTTCAGTGCCGTCTCCTGGATTCCGTCGATGATGACCTGCAGGCCGTCCCGGAATAGGGTGGGCTCGATCACGATAGGGGGAAGCAACCGGATGACGTTTTCATGAACGCCGTTCGTCAAGGCCAGCACTCCATTTGAGTGGCAATACGCTGAGACCGCCTTGGCACGCTGGGACGCAGGCTCCAGCGTGTCCTCGTCGCCGAATTCGATCCCGATCATCGCCCCACGGACGCGCACATCGATGACGCCCTGACCTGCACCCACGAGCGGGAGCAGCATGTCGACGGCGATTCGGCCCAGTTCCGTTGCTTTGTCGAGAACTCCTTCGGCGTCGAGTTGCTCGAAGACAGCGAGCGCTGCCTCGCACGAGAGCGGGTTGCCGGCATAGGTTCCGCCAAGGCCTGCCGGATGCACGGCGTTCATGACGTCCGCCCGTCCAGTCACGGAACTGAGGGGCATACCGTTGGCGAGGGCCTTCGCCGCGACCAGGAGATCGGGAACCACGTCTTCGTGCTCGATGGCCCAGATGCGTCCGGTGCGGCCCATGCCGCTCTGGACCTCGTCGGCAATCAGGAGCATGCCGTGCTCGTCGGCAATCTCCCGCAGACCGGCAAGAAAGCCCTCCTGCGGTATCAGGCAGCCGGCTTCGCCGAGGATCGGTTCGATGATCATGGCCGCGAAGGTGGCCGGGTCGTTTTCCCACAAAGCTGCCCGCACACGGTCCAGTGAACGTTCGAGGGTATCGGCTGCACCGCGGGGCGACGTCGGTACCGGCACATGGACGACGTCTTTCGAGAAAGGCCCGAATCCGGTCTTGTAGGGGTGTGCTTTGGAGGTCAAGGACATCGTCATGTGGGTTCGGCCGTGGTAGGCGCCGTCAAAGGCAAGAATCTTGGACCTTCCAGTGAAGTAGCGTGCGATCTTCACGGCGTTCTCGTTCGCTTCGGCTCCGGTGGAGAACAGGGCGGTACGCTTTTCCGCACTGCCAGGAGCGTGTTGGTTCAGCCAGCGACAAACTTCCACGTAGCTCTGGTACTCGGTGGTCATGAAGCAGGTGTGCGTGAAGCGATCCAGTTGGGCCTGCAAACGTTCCCGCACGCGTCCATTCGAGGCCCCGAGCGCGGTAGGTCCCAAACCTGAGGCAAGGTCGATGATGCGGTTCCCGTCGACATCAAGCAGGATGCCGCCGTCGGCCCGGTCGATGAAAACCGGCAGTTGCGCGCCGAAACCGTTGGATACCTGGGCACGTCGCTCAACCATCATTGCCTGCGAGCGCGGGCCGGGAATCTGTGTAGCCAGATGCCTTGACTGCGGCAATGCCGGGAGCGGCGGCAGCGTCCGGCCCGCATCCGGCACGACGACGAGCTGGTTAGTGGTGCTCATGAACGACGGTCCTCCATGTATTCGGCAATGAAGCCTGTGTTGAATGTGCCGCTCCTGAACGTCTCTGTGTTCAGGACTTCGCGGTGAAAGGCAGCGGTGGTCACCACGCCCTCGATCGTGAACTCATCCAAGGCCCGCAGCGTCCGCGCAATCGCTTCATCCCGGTCCTGCCCCCAGCAGATGAGCTTGCCGATCATGGAATCGTAGAAGGGAGGGATGGTCGATCCGCTCTCGATGTGCGTATCCAGCCGGACGCCGAATCCTCCAGGTGCCCGGAGCTCGCGGATGGTTCCGGGGCTGGGCGCGAAATTGCGCCCAGCGTCTTCTGCGTTGATGCGGCATTCGATGGCATGGCCCCGTATCCGGACGTCCTCTTGTTTGACGCCGATTTTTCCGCCACCGGCAATTTGCAGCTGCAGCTTGATCAGGTCCATCCCGGTCACCATTTCGGTCACAGGATGCTCAACCTGGATGCGGGTATTCATTTCGATGAAGTAGTACTCGCCAGTGGCGTTGTCGAAGACGAACTCCACTGTTCCGGCGTTCGTATAGCCAACTTCTTCGCAGAGTGCCACGGCCGCCTTCGCTAGTCCCTGCCTTGTTTCGTGGTCGATGACAGGGGAAGGCGCTTCCTCGACGAGTTTCTGGTTGCGTCGTTGGGCCGTGCAGTCCCGTTCACCCAGGTGCAGGGTTGTTGTGCCGTCCGAGACCACCTGGATCTCGATGTGGCGGATGTCGGTGAGGTAGCGCTCGATGTACACGGAGGGGTCGCCGAAGGCCACCTCGGCTTCGGCCATGATCTCTGCGAGATCAGCGGCAAGCGTTTCGGCTTCCTGCACAACGCGAAGCCCGCGGCCCCCGCCGCCGGCCGCCGCCTTGATGAGGAGCGGGAAGCCGACTTCTTCTGCCACGCGGAACGCCTCATCATGATCGGCAATCGCTCCGTCGGAACCGGGGACGGTGGGCACCCCGGCACGCCTGGCGATCTTCTTCGCCTCGATCTTGTCGCCCATGCGGCGGATGACTTCTGCCGACGGTCCCACGAATCCGACACCCTCGGCCTCGCACAGCGCCACGAAGTCGGCGTTCTCCGACAGGAACCCGTACCCCGGATGGATCGCGTCCGCACCGCTCCCCTGTGCCGCGGCAATGACGGCGTGGGCGTGACGGTAGCTGAGCTTGGCCGGGGCTGGACCAATGCAGAGAGCCTGGTCGGCAAGCCTGACAGGAAGGGAGTCGCGGTCGGCTTCCGAATGCGCAATGATGCTGCGGATTCCAAGTTCCCTGCACGCGCGGATGACCCGCAAGGCAATTTCTCCGCGGTTGGCGATCAGCACACTGGAGAGCGTCATGCTGTTTTCCGGATCACGATCAGGGGCTGGCCGTATTCGACCATCGATTCGTTCTCCACCAGCACCCGCGCCACGGTCCCCTCAACGCCTGCTTCGATGTTGTTCATGAGCTTCATGACCTCGACAATGCCCAGGACGGTGTTGGGAACCACGCTGTCACCAACCGCGACGAAGGCCGGAGCCCCCGGCTGGGGGGAAGCATAGAAAGTGCCAAGCATCGGCGCCGAAATCAGTACCTCATCGTCGGCGAGACGGCCGGCGTCGTTCGCTGCTGTCGGCTCCCCCACAACAGGTGCCGGAGCAGGCGCCGCATCCTTGGATGGGGTTGACGGCGCTGCGGCCGCGGGAGCGGGTGCTGCTGGGGCGCCAGAGTGACCATTGACTGTGCCAGGTGCACCGCCAGCGACGCCGGCCGGTTCGTGGTTGCGCGATACGTACAGTTCGACGTCGCCGAACTTGAGCGACAGTTCCCGGACGTCTTCGGCGAGGTTAACCCAGTCGACAATCGCTTTGAGTTCTTTCATGTCTGGCAGGCTGTTGGCCATGTTAGTTGTCTCCTTTTTCCAGGGTGATCAGCAGATCGCCGCTTTTGAGTGCCTGTCGGCCGGTCCGGGTGCTGTTGTAAAGGGTCGTGATGAGGTCAAGCGTTGGCGTCGGATGACCCGCGGTGGCGCTACCCTCTGACACGACCTTCTTCATCTCGTCCACCTGTGTTCCGGCGAACTGTGCCCGGAGCAGCCACAAGTCCATGTCCTCCTCCGGGTACCTCTCCCGGAGGGACGGAAGCATGGGTGCCAGCGGTTCGGGTTGTTCGGCGATGTTGGAGGATCCGTTGGCAAGGATCTTCTCCAGCGCGGCAGGTTCGAGGGGCGCCAGAGGCTTGCCGTAGTAGCCCAAGGCATATTTCTTGACCTCGTTGGGGACCACCCGGTAGCGCTCCCCGTTCATGACGTTCATGACCGCCTGTGTTCCCACGTGTTGGGCGAAGGGGGTGATCATGATCGGATAGGCCAGTTCGGCCCGCACCCGGGCTACTTCTTGCATGAGTTCATCGAAGCGATCGGAGAGGCCGGCTGCCTCGAGCTGTGACTGGAAGTTGGACAGCATCCCGCCCGGTGTTTGATGCATGTAGTGCATGCCGGTGTATTCGTGCGGAACGCCGACGGGTTTGCCTTCGTCTTCGGCGATGAAGGTGAGTTTCCGGCTGATCGCGGCGACGCGTTCGTCGTCGACGTTCACTGTGTAGCCAAGCGCCCGCAGATCCCTCACGGTGCCTTGGGTGGAGGGCTGACCGTTGCCCGAGGCGAGCGGTGCGATGGAGGTGTGGACGGAGTCGGCTCCGAGTTCCACTGCTTCCAGGCAGACCAGGGGGGCCAGGCCCGTCAGGCTGTGGGTATGCACTTCCAGCGGCCTGTCCCCTATGACAGCCCGCAACGCCGGAACCAGGGTGCGCACCCGGTCCGGAGTCAGGAGTCCGCCGGCGTCCTTGAGCATGATCCGGTCCACGCCGGCTTTTTCGATCAGTTCCTGTGCCTTGGCGACAAACAGCTCGTCCGTGTGCACCGGTGATTCACAGAAGGACACCGCGCCGAAGGTCTCCGCGCCCAGCTGTTTGGCCCGGAGCAGGGCGGCGGAGATGTTGTCGACGTCGTTGAGCCCGTCGAAGGCGCCGATCTCCCTGAACCCGTTGGCTACGAGACGATCAACCCACGCCTCAATGACGTCGTCGGGCAGGAAATCGAAGCTCGCCAGGTTCTTGGAGCGGATCAGTGCCCTGAAGGTGGTGTTGGGCGCGTGCCGGTGCATCAGCCGAACCCGCTCCCATGGGTCTTCCTTCAAGTACCGGACGGCTACATCGAATTGGATGGGCGCCATCAGGTCCACGTGCTCGAAGCCGGCGGCATCGAATTCCTCGATCATGTCGATCATGTGGGACGTGCGCATGCGCGTCGCCCACAGGCTTTGGTGGCCGTCGCGCAGGGTGGTGTCGATGATTTTCACTTCACGGCGACTGTGTGGGGGTCGTCCGCCGCGGCTCATGACTTCCGCGATGTTGACGGAGGAGTTCTCCGGCATGTGCCTCAGCTCCTTTGCTGGTTGGTGTTCGTCAGATTCGGTGTCAATGCGCGGCCAGATGCGGAACAATCGCCGTCGGCGTGAAACTCTTCGGCGGTAGGTCCGCCATGGTCAGCAGTCCAGGTGCAGCGCCCGGAATCGATGGGATCACGTTCGCGGCCACAGCCACGGTGGAGGCATAGCTGTCGACGCGGGTGCTCGAGAACTGCAGGGTTTGGAATCCGCTCTCGATCCTCCAGTTGTCACCCTCGGGGAAGCCGTCCGCGGTCTCGAAGATCCCGAAGTCGATGGCCGCATCAATCACCACCTGGCCACCGACGAGTCCCCTTGCGGAGTGCCGGAGCACCGCGATCGTTCCCTCTTCAAGCGTGAGGTGAGGCGTTGCGCGCGGATGTTCGGTAAAGAGGACAGGTTCGGGCTCATCGACGACGATCTCCTCGAGGCCCCAGCCCAGGCCCTCCCCCAGCGCGGCGACTGATTCGCGGAACCCTACGTGGCCGATCACCCCGCCGGCCTCCCGCTGGGCAGCGAACTGCGCGGCCGTGAGTCCGAAACCGAATTTCGACAGGATGCCTCCATACCCGGACATCTCAGCCGTCCTGCGTATCGTCACGCCGGTCACGTCCGTGGTGAGGCTGCTGAGCAGCATGGGAAGGGTGTCCAGGAGGATTCCGGGGTTGCAACCGGTGCCCAGGACGGTGCGGCCAGCGGCCCGGGCCCGCGCGTCGATGCGCCGGGCAACGGGACCGTGGTCGAAGAAGCCGAAACCCAGTTGTTCGCAGATGGTGACCACGTCCAGGCCGCGGTCCAGGAGTGCGTTGATGATCGGCTCGACTTCTGAGACGAATGACGTGGTGGCCACGAAGGCGACGTCAGCGTCCGGCGCTTCTGCCAGGGCAGGCACAATGCGGGCTGCCGGGTCGGCACCGTGGACGACGGCGGCGAGGTCGCCTGCGCCTGCTGCAGGGTCTACGGCGCCGACCACCCGGCAGTGCGATACAGCGACCAGCCGCGTTCCCACCGCACGGCCTATGGCACCCAGACCTATCAGCAGCACGCGCGGTTGGTCAGTGGAGTTCATGATTGTCCTTCGGGGTGGGCGGGGTGTTTGAGGTGGCGTGGCATCAGCGGTCAGCCGACGCCGTCGAGCATGTCGGTCTCGGTCCTGCCGATCCGCTCCATGACGTCGGGGTGCTTCTTCCGGACGTAGGCAAGCCAGCCGATCTCCACCACCATGGTGGCCACGAAGAAGTACGGAATGAGGTTCAGGGGGAACGCCGGGACGGGCCATACATTGGCAAAGAAGATGTAGATCATGGCCAGGACCGCCACGGTGCCGCAGACGGTCACCACAGTGCTTGGCAATCCCTCGCGCCGGACGTAGAGTATGCAGGCAAACGAGACCAGGGCGTAGGCCACCATGTATCCGTAGACGCCGTAGGTATCGAGCCACACAACAATCTCCATCGGATGTGCCCCTGCCAGGAGCAGGGCAACATCGACGACGATGACGCTGATGCCGGCGAGGATGAGCACCCGGTGCGGCGTCAGGTGCTTCTCATGGGTACGTCCGAACCGTTCGGGCACCACGCCTTCCTTGCCCATGACATACACAATGCGGCCCAACACATTCAGCGGAGCGACAACGACGGCAAAGAACGACGCCGCGACACCGAACACCAGCAGAGGGGCATACCAGCCGGGCATGCCAATCTTCTCTGCGATGGCCGGCAGCGGATTACCCACCGTGCCGAGTTCTTCGCCCAGGACAGCGATCTGGGTGTAGGCGCCGAAAATGTACAGGGCGCCTACCGCGACGGCACTCCACATGATGGCCCGGGGAATGGCGGTGTAGGGGTTGCGTGCCTCACGTCCGAGCGCGTCGGCTGAGCTGAACCCCGCGAAGCCCAGCACGCCGATGACCATGCCGGCGGCGATCCCCTGGGGTGGTGCGCCATTCAGGCCGAACTGCCCTGGATCCCACGCGGCAGGTCCCAAGGCGATGAGGGAGGTGACCAGAAGCACCATGATGATCGCTACGGAGAGCAGTTCCAGGACGAGGGAAACCCTGGCTGAGAGCCGGATGCCTTGGATGGTGAAAAAGGTACCAACCCCGCCAATGACGACGGTGAGCGCAATGACTGCCAGGATCCCTTCGACTGGCACCCCGAGGAGGCCCAGCAAATCGACGGTGTTGGAGACAGCACCCCCAAGGGATCCTGCGGTCACGCCCCAGCAGCCGATGATCAGGGCGGCTCCGGCGATGTAGGCGCCGGTGGGGCCGAGGCCCTTGGCGACGTAGGTGTACAGCGAGCCGGCAGAGGCGTTCCTCTTCGCGAACGTGGCAACACACCAACCGACGCAAAGCACGACGACCATGGCGAGGAACAAAGACAACATGGTGCCGTTGCCGGCGCTGACGAAGATGACTGCCGCCGTGAAAGCGAGGACGGCGCTCGGTGCGATGTTAGCGATGGCCTGGGCTGCGAGTTCGCTGCCCGACATGACGCCTTGGCGTAGCCCGGCATCGCCGGCGGGCGCCTGTTTGACTGTGGACATAGGTGCTCCTTTGAGCGGGTGTTCTTGTTGGGGTTTCCCGGTGTGGGGTCCGGGTCAGGGGATCAGCAGCGTCCGCAGCACGCCGCCAGATTCGAGGTCGTCCAGCGCTTCTGCCGCTTCCGCCAAAGGACGACGGCCCGAAATGAGCGGGTCCAGCTTGAGTCGACCCTCCATGTACTGGTCCACCAGGGCGGGAATGTCGATCGAGGGGCGGACCGAGCCGTAGTTCGAGCCGAGGATCCGCTGGTCAGCTTCGGCCAGTACCAGCGGTTCGAAGGAAGCCTTGGCGCCGGTTGGTGGCAGGCCAACGATCACAGCGGCCCCGCCCAGGGCCAGCATCGCAATAGCCTGCTCGGTGGTCACTGTTCGGCCGATCGCGTCGAAGGCGTAGTCGACGCCGTCGGGAATCAACGCACGGAGCTGTTCGACAGCGTCGCCGCTGGAGGCGTCGATGCGGTCCGTGGCGCCGAACTCCAGGGCCGCCGCAGTTTTTTCGGGCATGACGTCGATCGCGATAATCCGCTCCGCTCCCGCTATTTTGGCCCCCTGGACTACGTTGAGTCCCACCCCACCGCAGCCGATCACGGCAACTGTCGAGCCGGGTTCCACGGCCGCGGTGTTCGTGACGGCGCCAACGCCCGTGGCCACTGCACAGCCGACCACTGAAACCACGTCAAGCGGGGCGTCCTTGCGGACTTTGATGGCACCGGACGCCGGCACCACTACCTCCTCCGCAAAGGAGGAAACGCCCAAGTAGTGGAAGAGGGTTTCTTCGCTGCCGTCGTCGGTGGTTTTGCTCATGCGGGGGGTGCCGTCGAAGAGCACACCCTTGGGCGCCACGAGGGTGGCAACCTTGTGGCAGCGCGCCTCGCGCCCCTGCGTGCAATTGCGGCACTCGCCGCACGGTGGCACCCAGCTGAGGACCACATGGTCTCCCACGGCGAGGGACGTGACGCCCTCGCCAAGTTCGACGACGACTCCGGAACCTTCGTGGCCCATCACCATCGGAACGGCGGCGTCCCAGTCACCCTGGCGGACATGCAAATCGGAATGGCAGACGCCGGCGGCAGCGATTTTGACGCGCACTTCACCTGCTTTGGGGGCGGCAAGATCGACGTCGGTCACGGCAACTCGGGTATCGGAATCGCGGAAGACTACTGCCTTCATGGTTCCTTCTCCTTCACTTTTGGGCATGCGAAATCAGCGCCTCGCATATAGGGGGTGTGGGGGGTGGCAGCGTGGCGGTACTGCCTGGGGATCCGGTTTGCCGGATGGGGTACTGCTTTACTCAGCGACGAAGAAGAGACGCTTGTTCGCGAACTCGCCGATGCCGAGGGGGCCCATTTCGCGCCCGAAACCGGATCGCTTCACGCCGCCGAACGGGATGTCCGCTCCTTCCGCGGCAATGATGTTTACGTGGGCCATGCCGACCTCAAGCTGTGAGGCCACCCGTGCAGCGCGTGCTGTGTCGGTGGAGAACACGGAGCCGCCAAGTCCCAGCGGGCAGTCATTGGCCAACTCCAGGGCTTCTTCGTCGCTGTGCACGCGGTACACGATCGCCACTGGCCCGAAGATCTCCTCACGGTACGATTCGGAGTCGCGGGGTACGTCGACCAGCACCGCGGGCGAGTAGTAAGCGCCGGGCCCATCGGACAGCACGCCGCCTGCCAGGAGCCGGCCGCCGTCGGAGACTGCCTTTCGGACCTGGGCGTCAACTGTTTCCGCCGCGGCGCGGGTGGAGAGCGGGGTGTACTCCTCCGCCTGGAGGTTCAATTGGTCACCGGGTTTGAGGCCCTCAGCCAGGGAAACCAGTTCGGCAACGAACTCGTCGTAAATGTCGTCCATGACGATCAGGCGCTTGTTGGAGTTGCACACCTGCCCGCCGTTGTAGATCCGGTTCTCCCAGGCGGCCTGGGCAATGCCGGCGACGTCGTCGGAGTCGAGCACCACCATTGCGTCGATGCCGCCCAGTTCCAGGACGCACTTCTTGAGTGCTGCGCCTGCCTGGGCGCCGATGATGGCGCCGGCAGCTTCGGAGCCTGTCAGTGAGATTCCCTGTACCCGCGGATCGGCGATGATCGTGGCGATCTGTTCATGCGAGGTGAACAACGCTTGGTAGCCCCCGGCCGGAACCCCGGCCTCCTCCAGGATCTCCTGCATGGCGAGGTTCGAACGTGGACAGATATCGGCGTGCTTGAGCAGGATCGTGTTCCCCAGCACCAGATTCGGGGCTGCGAAGCGGGCCACCTGGTAGTAAGGGAAGTTCCACGGCATGATCCCGAGCAGGACACCCAACGGCAGCTGCTCGATCACGGCCTTGCCCGGCACGGAGCTTGGAATCCCGTAGCTGGTGATCATGCCTGGCCCGTGGACGCCGTAGTAGTCGAAGATCGAGGCCGTGAAATCGACTTCTTCGAGGGCAGCTTCAATGGACTTGCCCATCTCCGTAGAGATGATTTCCGCGAGCCCGTCACGACGTTCCGTGAGGAGCCCCGCGGCGCGGCGCACGACGGCGGCGCGATGCTGCACGCTGTGGTCCTTCCATTTGCGGTAGGCAGCGTCGGCAGCAACCAGGTACTGCTGGACCTGATCGTCGGTAGCTGATTCGAAGGTTGCCGTGATCTCACCCGTTGCCGGGTTCTGGACTCGGTACTTGGCCATGATGGTTCCTGTCTGTTGTCTGTAGATGAGCGCGCCGCGCCCTTTATCGGGTGGCCAGGCGTGCCCGACGTCGGCTGCCGTTGAACAGGTCGCTGACCCGGTCAAAGAGCCAAACTGCGCGCAGGACGAAGGGATTTATTGCCGGGGACGGCGCATAACCTGTCTTCTCTTCCCAGACCGATTCGAGGTCTGCCGACCGCTTTCCGTCGACGATGTCATCGGCGATGAGCGACCCCAGGTACGGGGCCTGCGCCAGCCCGTGGCCGTTGCATGAGGCCGAGTAGTAGACGTTGTCTCCCACCCGCCCCGCCACAGTGGTCCATGAGGCGGAGAACGAGATCCATCCTCCCCAAGTGCGTGCGATCGGCACATCGGACAGCGACGGGAAACGCCTGTAGAAGCTTTCCGCCAGTTCCCTCATCATTCCCGGGTCCGGGTTCCTCGGCTGGAGTGGATAGTTCGCCCCTGATTCCAGGCGCCGGACGCCGAACACGATGGTGTTCCGTGCAGTGAGCCGGTAGTTCTCCATGATCTGATGCTGGGTGACTACGCCTGAGCGGGAAGTCCATCCCAGTGCGGCGATCCGTTCCGGAGCGATGGGTTCGGTTTCGACCTCGATGATCCAGGCCGGAGTGGATAGGTTCTTGGGGATGATGTCCCACTCGCCGGAGTATGCGTTCGTAGACAGCACTACCTTGTTGGCGATGAGCTCCCCACCGGGGGTGGTCAACTTGACCTTGCCGCCCCGCCGCTGCACGTCGATAACCCTGGACTTCTCGAACACCCGTGCCGATGAGTCGAGCAGGGCCTGCCTCACGCCGCGGCTCAGCTTGCCGGGGTTAAGCATTCCGCCGCGGCGTTCGCGCATGCCGCCAACGAAAGCCCCGGGGATGCCAATCTCCTTCGCAGTGCCCACCTGGCCATCGACTCCGACCTTCCTGAGGATCGCCGCGAGGGTCTTCACCCGGAACATCTGGACCGGGGAAACAGCAGCCCACACCATGCCGTTGGCCTCATAGTCGCAATCGATCTTGTAGTCCTGGATGAGTCCTTCCACATGGCCCGCCGCGTTGTCGGCAAACCTCACCATGCCAGGCAGCTTCTTCGGGGAAAGGACACTCAGCATCCGCAGGTCACCGCCGGGAGCCGAGGCGATCTGCCCACCATTGCGGGAGCTGGCACCATAGCCGCAGAACTCGGATTCCAGGAGCACCACGTCCACTCCCCGCGCGGCCAGCCTCAGGGCCGTCGCCATGCCGCCCATGCCGCCGCCGACGACGGCGACATCACACTCGAGACTTCCCTGCAGTGAGGGAGCAAGGTCCGTTGGCGGCTCGATCCATCCCGTGAACGTCGTGTACTCCACGTTCTTGAATTGGGAATTCATGACGGCACTTCCTGTTTGTTCGCGGCGGCAGCAGCATCCACCCGCGCATTATGGTCGTAGAGCGCCTTGTAGCCCTTGAAGTAGATGAAGCCCTGGGTTCCCCACGTCGCGAGCGCTGCGGTGTAGAAGTAAGAGCGGTAGGCGTCATCGAAGGGCCAGGGGAAGAAGTCGTAAGTAATGGCGATGACCATCGCCACCAGCGTGATGAGCGTGACCGCCACGGACCAGCTCCGCGCTCCGGCGCGCCAGACCCGGCCCGCGAAGTAGAACAGGAAGACCGACGCGATCAGGTTCATGACGAGGAAGAACGTCGCAGGACCGACGTCGTACTTGCCGCCCTGATGGAGCGTGACCAGATAGGCCCCGCCGGTGGCCGCGAGGGCGAAGGCGCCGATCTCATGCCAGAGGGCGGGCCTGTAGCGATGCGAGACCATCATCAGGCCGAGGATGAGGACCAGGGTGAACCCGAACGAGCGGGAGAACGCGTCGAGGAAGTACGCGATCGTGTACATGGGGTTGGTCGGGTCACCGCTGAGCATCGACCAGAGCAGGAAGTTGGTCGCCGAGGTGCCGACCACCAGGCTTTCGATGCCGAGGAAATAGTTGTGGTGGTTCCGGATGAACTTCCATCCATAAACGAAGCCGACGAAAATCAACCACACGTCTGCGACGATGAAGAGCGTTTCGGCCACGGTGCTACTCCTTTCCGATGCGCTGGGCGACCCGCTCAGCGGCCTGCTGGCCGGTGAGAACGGCTCCGTTCATGCAGCCGGACGACTCTCCGGCCGTCTCGGTGCCCGCCCACTCGACCCGCCCGTGCGGCTCGGTGAGCGCGGTGGCGTAACTCGTCAAGGCGAAGGGCGGGAGTGCCGGGTTCGGACCGCCGGCTCCGAACTCCTCCTCGAGCCAGCAGTGGTCGACGTAGTCGATCGGATTCCCCGCTTGGGGGCCGTACAGATCAACCATCTGCTGGATGACCCGCCGGCGCCGGTTCTCCGGATCGAACCCGTCGAACATCACGGGATCGCAGAATCCGAGCAGGATGCCGGGGCCGTCCTCGGGACCCACATCGAAGGTGGCGAACACCGCACCCGTGTCGGAGACCCCCTCGCCGGACATGCCGTCGTTCCTCCAGAACGGAGTCTCGTAGGCGACGTACGCCTTGCTCAGGCCGCCCAGTTTCCACACTTTGGACAGGCTCGTCGTCTTCTCGGGCAGCGCCGGGGAGAAGTCGATGCCTTTGCGATGCATGGTCGCTGCGCTGACGATGACGTACTTGGCCGTCACGTCCCCCGCATCGGTATGGACCGTAACACCGTCCCCGTCCTGCTCGATGCGGCGCGCTGGGGTGTTGAGCCGGACCCGGTCGCCGAGCTTCGCCGCCACCCGCTTCGCGATCTCCTGTGTCGTCTCGGTGATGCGGTCCTGCTGCATGCCGTTCTCGACGTCGAGCATGTGGTCGAAGCCGCCCGCGCCGCGGATGTACGCCAGCACAGCGAGCATCGAGATGTCGTCGGGGCTGGCCCCCCACTGCACCCTGCTGACCACGTTCATCAGGCTGCGGGTCACCGCGCCGGCTCGCTGCTGGCCGAGCCAGTAGCCGAAGGAGATGGAGTCGAGCTCGACGGCGCTCTGAGACTCCCAGGCGGCCTCGGCGTCGATCGACCTCACGAGCTTCTCGAGAGCCATCTGCACGCGAGCCATGTTCAGCATGGCGAGCGGCGAGACCGGTGGGATGGTGCCCTGGTAGCTGCGACGGCGGCCGTCCATCCACAGAGAGTTGCGACCCACGGCGAACTGCGGCGTGATCGTACAGCCGTAGCGCTGGGCGAGATCGCGGATCGCCGTGTGCCTCGGCGAGACCCAGGTTCCCCCGAAGTCCACGGGAACACCTGCGACCTCACCGGTCAGCACACGGCCCCCGACACGGTCCCGTCCTTCCAGGACCATGACCGAGAGGCCCAGGCTGACCAGCCGCTCCGCCGCGCTCAGGCCGGAGAAGCCAGCCCCGACGACCACGACGTCGACGGTTTCCCTGCGGGTGCGTGTTTCAACTGATCTGGACATGGCTTCCTCCTGTACCAACACGTTCGGCGTGCTGGAAGATGTATTGGGTGATGGGGTCCACCAACGCTTGGGGCATGTGGTGCCCCATGCCGGGGATGACCACGTGCTGTGCCTTGCGGATGGCGCTGACAGTGGCTTCACCCCCGGTGTGGGCCACCATGAGGTCGCGGTCACCGTTGATGACCAGGGTTGGAGCTGTGATCCTGGCGAGCTCGGCGGTCCTGTCGCCGGCGAGCTGGATTGCCTGGATCTGACGCGCCGAGCCGGCTGCGAGGTCCCCGGCACTGCGGTCCCAGCCCCGGGCCGCGATGGCAGCTTCGGCGGCATCATCGATCGGGTATTCCTTGCCGGCGATGTGACGGGTGATCCGTAAATGGGCGCGCACGGCCTCGGTACGGTTCCGGGCATCGGGACCCATCAGGAGCCGGATGGTCGACCTCGCCGGCTGGCCTACATTTCGTGCGCCGGTGGTGGAATAGATCGATGTCAGGGACAAGACACGGCCCGGTTCGGTCGCGGCGATGGTCTGGGCGATCATTCCGCCGAGCGAACGGCCGACTACATGCGCCCGCTCGATTCCCAGGTGGTCAAGAACACCCACCGCGTCCCGGGCCATGTCAGCCAGCGTGTAACCGTCGCGGCGCGGGCGCGCCAGGACCTGGCGCCACAGCGCAGGAGCCGGCGTCGTCATGAAAGTGGACCTGCCGACGTCGCGGTTGTCCACGGAGACCACCCGGAAACCGTGGGCGACCAGGGCATCAACCACCGGTTCGGTCCAGAAGGTGAGATCCTCGCCAAGTCCGGCGATGAGGAGGATCACGGGGTCGGCTTTGCTGCCGGCGTCGCGGAAGCAGATAGTCACCCCGGAACGGAGTGTGGCGAACTGGTCGATGTCCGCTGCCGGGGAGTCAGACATGAGCGGCCTGTTCCTTGCCAGCGGGGCGTACGGCGGCCCTGGTTCCGAACTGGAGGTTCCCGTCCGCGACGGGACCGCGGAGCGCCTTGGCATCTTCCGGGTAGGACATCATGGTCCGCCAGGGCTTCTCCGATCCCTGCCTTGGAAGCACTCCCTCTCCGCGCTTGGCGTATCCGGACTGAAGATCCATAACCGGCCTGGTGGTCATTCCCGGGGCCGCGACGGGCACCACGGTGTCGTATCCGTGCTGGTCCATGTGCTTCACCAGGTCGATGAAGTACCGGCACAGCAGGCTGACCTTGAGCGTCCATGAGGACGTCGTGTAGCCGATGGCCATGGCCCAGTTCGGGATGCCGCTGAGGAGGGTCCCTCGGTACGCGATGGTTTCCGCGACGTCTATCCGGCGCCCGTCTACCTCGATCGGCATGCCGCTGAAGAGCTGCAGGCTCAGTCCGGTGGCCGTCACAATGATGTCGGCGGCAAGTTCCTCGCCCGATTCCAGGACGACACCGCGCTTGCTGAAGCGCGCAACGCTCCCCGTGACGACGGACGCATCGCCGGACTTGATGGCGTCGAAGAAGTCGCCGTCAGGCGCCGCGCACAGGCGCTGGTCCCATGGTGCGTACGGCGGATTGAAGTGCTTGTCGACGTCGAAGCCCTTCCCGAGCCGCTTGATGTTTTCGCGTCGCACCATGGCGCGTCCGGCTTTGGGGAACCGGCGCAGGCCTTCGACAACGAAGTGCTCGGTCCAGATGTTCTTGAACCTCGTGGCTGCGTATCCCAGGCGCTCGCCAAGGAGCTTCGTCAGGGCCAACGCCACACGGTCCACCCGCGGCAACGGCATGATGTAGGTCGGGGTCCTTTGCAGCATGGTGACATGGCCTGCTGCCCCAGGCCCCTTTGCCATTGCCGGCACCATGGTCACGGCAGTGGCACCGCTGCCGATGATCACAACCTTCTTACCGCTGTAGTCCAGGTTCTCCGGCCAGTGCTGCGGATGCACCAGGACGCCCTCGAAGTCCGCGCTCCCGGCGAACGATGGTGAGTAGCCTTCGTCGTATTTGTAGTACCCGGTGGCGGCGAATACCCATCCGGCCTTGACGGTCTTCGTGATGGGGGCGCCGGTGTCATGATCCGTGGTTTCGACCGTGAGGCTCCACCTTGACTCGGCGGAGGACCATTTGGCCCGCTGCACACGGTGGCCAGTCCTGATCAGGCCCGCAAGTGCGTTTTCTTCGACTGTTTCACGGAGGTAGTCCAGGATCAACGGAGCGTCGGCGATCGCATTCTCGTGGCGCCACGGCTTGAACTCGTAGCCGAAGGTATGCAAATCGGAATCCGAGCGGATGCCCGGGTACCGGAAGAGATCCCACGTACCGCCGATGTTGTCCCGCCCTTCGAGCACGGTCAGGGATTTCCCGGGCAGTTCGCGCCTGAAGTACGTCGCCGCGCCGATCCCGGAGATTCCTGCTCCAATCACGACGATGTCGAATTCCTCGACCCCGCCTGATGCTCCACTGGTCATCGTTGGCTCCTTGCTGTTTTAAAAGCTGTTGATCCAGTGTCGCCAGTCACACCGTGCGGCCTCTACGACAATGCGCACCGGCTTTAACCGGCCGGGGTGCACCGTGCACATGATGGGTTCCGTCCGGCTGAATCCGCAGTGACTCACCCGCCGCCGCAAGGCAAACTGTCAACATGGAAGAACTTTGGCCACCGCCCAGCCCGGCGGCCGCTGACATGATCCGCTCCATCTGCGAACGGCTCCTGAACGTGGCGGACACCTTCGCGGGTGCGATCTCGGAACCGGCCGTCATCGCACTCAACGCCCCCGCCCTCCTGGCAGATGCGTCTTTGTTGGCCGAAGACCGCGAACTCAACCGCTCCGATCTTGTCCAATGGCTGACGTCGAACATCCAACATCCGGGTATGCGCGTGGATCCATATGTGGGGCCGAGGGCCGCCGCCTACATCGGCGACCTCGTGTCCCGCGGTATCGCCCCGGATTTCGCATCCGGATGGCGGGCTGCGCTCGCCGTGGGGTGGCGGGGATGGCTCGTGGAGTGCGTCGCGCACTGCTCCGACCCTGATGTCCTTGTGGAAGTACTGGATAAGTCAGCGCATTCGATGATGCAGTACGCCCTCGACTCCGTCTCTGTCCTGCGCGAGGCTACCCTGGCTGCCTCGATGGGCAATGCCAATGCCGAGGCTGTTGCCATGATTCAACTGATAGCCGGCGGGGCACCCCTGACGCAGGACCTTGCAGAGGAACGCCTGAGCTACCGCATGGCACGCCAGCACGTCGCCCTGGTGCTCTGGACCGACGATCCGCGCAGCGGAAGCTCACTGGACAAGGCAGTTGCGGCCCTGCGGGCGTCTGCATCGGGACGGGCCCTGCTGGTGGCAAGGGCCAGTGCCGCATCACGATGGATCTGGCTCTCCGGACCCGAGCAGCCTGACCTCCACCATCTGGAAAAGATCGTGGTGACTGCCAACCAAGTAAGGGGCGCCGTGGGCAGGCCCGCCCATGGACTGGACGGGTTCCGGTCCAGCCACCAGGACGCACTGGCGGCCCAGGCCATGCTGACCCGGCTGGGATCGGACCGGCAATTCACGGTCTATGCCGACGTCGAACTTGTCGACAGCCTCACCAAGGACCGTCCCAGCGCGCAGCGCTTTGTAGCCAGGACGCTCGGCCCCTTGGCGGAAGCGGACGTGACATTGCAGCAGGCGCTGCTGACGTACGTGCAATGTGGCTTTAACACCACTCGGGCAGCGTCCCGGCTATACCTGCACAGGAATACCGTGGAGCGTCGCGTGTCCAGGGCCAACGAACTCTCCGTGGTCAAGGTCGAGGACAACCCTGCCCACGTCGCCGCCGCCTTGTTGGTGCTGGATCTCGTTCCGGGGATCGTGGTGCCATAGTCGGCTCGCCGCCGAGGTAGCTGAGATTGGGACTAAAGTCCGGGCCGTGCGTCCCTGGCAAAGAACCATGCTTTGGCACCTTCGACCAACACCATGTACACGGCGGTCATGGCCAGCAAGGCAAGGAAGAACGGCATCGGAAGCGGGTCGAAGCCCAGAACGCCCTGCAGGGGCGACAGCGGCAGGATGATGCCGAGGGTAACTACACCCAGTGTCGCCGCTGCCAGTCCCCGGGAAGGCCGGCCGCGCAGGAACGGTACCCGGCGGGTCCGGATGGTCTAAGCAGCAGACTGGAGCCGAGCAAGATCATTGTCGGCGTGGACGGGTCGGCGGCGTCCAAGGACGCCCTTCGCGAGGGTCAGCGCCTGGCGCTTGCTTTGAATGCACCCCTTGAAGCCTGGGGCTGCTGGGAGCTGCCCTTGGGCTACGAAGGTTATCTGGCGTTGGGGATCGACGGCTTCGCCCACGACGCCGAAGAGAATGTCCGGTTGTCGCTGGAGGACGTCTTTGGTCCTGAATTGCCGCGGAATGTCAGCACGCGCCTGGTTCAAGGTTCCGCGCGTGCCGCCCTTGTTGAGGGCAGCAAACACGCGGCCCTCGTGGTCGTGGGGCGCCGGGGCCACGGCGGCTTCGGCGGTCTTCTTTTGGGGTCGGTCAGTTCGGCGGTAGTAGCGCACGCCCACTGTCCAGTGGTTGTTGTCCACACGCCGCAAACGCCTCGCGGGCATGAAACAAACGCCTGAAACAGGAGCGGACCTCACGAGGGTCGAGTACCCGCCATTCCACCTGCGCTGGCTGCCTACCAGGCCCCACCGGGCAGGCCCGGCGGAGAACGCGTCGAAAGGGTCGACGGTGGCGGACAGCAGAGCTGACCCGCGGCCGGCGCGGGCCGAGGACTTGGCACGACGGCGAGTGGCCGCCGTCGTGTGCACAACCCCGCCGGGGCACAGTTGGGGAAACCAGGGCGAGCTGATTGACGACGAGCACTCATCCCGAGATTGGACTTCCATCCAGTTTTGCAACATCGATCCGCCGCCGGCTCCTAGGATGAGTGGGTGGACCTTTCGCAGCTAGGCGCGCCGATCGGGCCGATGATTCGCGTCCCTGGCGGGTTCGCTAACCGTTTGTACCGGCTCGACACCGACCAGGGGTCCTTTTCCGTGAAAGAGCTGAACCTCGACGGTCGCCGCTGGACCTCTCCCGCTGAGGACGTCTTCAGGTTTGAGCGCGCAGCCTTCACTGCCGGCATTCCGATGCCGGAACCGATCTCGGCCAGTCACCACACGCTCGTGCACCGCTGGGTCGAAGGTGAGCAATTGCCCGAGGCGCCGGTGTCGCCGGCGTACGCGTTTGAGATCGGAGAGATCCTCGCGCGCATCCACGCGCTCGACGTCGACTGGACCCATGTGTCGATCGCGGACCGGATGACGCGGGATTGGTCCGAGCTTGCTGCACGGGCGATCGCGACCAGACAGCCGTGGGCCGATGAACTCGCCGCGGGCGTCGAGACGTTCCTCGCGATTGCCGATTTCGTCAACACCTGCGAGCGGCCAGGCCCTGTCGTGCTGACTCACAGGGACATACATCCGTGGAACCTGCTCGTCCGAGAGGCCCGACCGGTGGTGCTCGACTGGGAGCTCTCGGGAAGGCTCGACCTGTCCGGTGAGCTCGGCTCAACCGCCCTCTCCCTCGCAAAAGGACCAGACTTCGACGACATCAAGCCCACCATTTTCCGCTCCGTTCTCGACGGGTACGTGGCCGGCGGCGGAGCGCTGCCCCCTCCAGGACCAAGTTGGTTTGTTTTCATGGTCGGCGCCTGGCTGGGGCACATGAGGTGGAACCTCCCCCGGTGTCTCGCTGGTGTGGAGGCGAACACCGGCCCCGATCTCGCACTGTCGCACGAGTCCGTGCGCAATGGGCTACGCGGCCTGCCCGAACTGTTCGGGCGACTTCCCGAGCTTGAGGCGCAGCTCCTCGGAAAGTGATGTGCAGTCCGATTCCGCTCGCCCCATCGAGCACCTTTAGAAGAAGAGCCCGAATATAGACCAGATGTAAATCAGCAGCGATACGTAGCCCGCAGCGAAGGCTGTTTGATAGGGCCAGCGCGTCCGAGTCAGGGACTCAGCTCTAACGGACCGCCGCCCGCTGGTACTGGCTCTAACAGGTCTGACGGCGGGCAGTTTCAACGGGAAGAGGAATAACGCTGTCACAAGAAGTGCTGCCGCCAAGAAGCCGAACGCCCAGAGCCCCTGAAAGGCTGTCAGGAATGGCAGCATGGCTGCAGCCACGAGGGCCACACCATTACCGCCCAGCTGCAACCGCACGAAGAATCGATCCATCGCGAAACTCGGTCTGAGCGGGTATCTGAACCGCCCGGCAACTGCCAGAGACAAGGCAACCACGACCAGCGCCAGTATGATGAAGGATCTTGCCACGAGGACTACTTTCCGTCAGAGGCTCAAGTGAAGCAATGCCTCGGGGCGCTGGATGCCTTCCGGTGTTGGGTTGAGCCCCAGTACTTCAAGATTCCGGGTCAGCGAGTGTCGCATCGATTACTCACGGAGCCCACCTGCCGGACCTGCTGCTTCAAAAGAAGGATGGGTACTAGGTTGGCCAGCATCAATAAGAGTATGCCAATGATGCCCGGCGCGGTGGGCTTGCTGATGGACATCACCACGTAGGTCGCTGCCCCGATCAGGACAATTCCAAAAACCGCCCATCTCCATACCTCGCCGCTAAAAACTGCGCCTTCCCGTCTGCGACTTCCTATGCGCCAGGCCCGAATAAGCGTGACGACCGTGACGGTCGCCATGCCAACAACCAAGAACGACACAGGTCCTGCGTCTGGCTGCACGGCTGCGTGACAATTAGGGCCATGCCGCCCAAGGCCGCCAAGGCCATCAGAACTGCTGCTGCCCCAGTCTTTGTGGCTGCCATATTCATATGTTCGGCCCTCCCTGCAGAGATCAGACACATCGGAAGTTGCGCGTACCAGTTCGACGGTTTTGGTCGTTCCGGACGGTAAGCCTAAGTGATGATCCTGCAGCGGAAGCCAAATCACTACTCTTCGCCGTCTTGTCGATACTGCTCTTGTTCGCGCTCAAGAGGTAGTCCAGCTGCAATGCGGCGGCGGTCTTCCCTGCTCGAGGCATTCACCTTCCTGAGCCCAAGTGCCCCCTTAAAGATGAAGATGCCCGCAGCTAACATCACCAAACGGATTAATCCGATGGACCAGTACGTACCAGAGTCGTCAACCTCTGGCCCGAAGATCAGGAACAGAACCAGAGCCAAGAGCATCAAACCGTTGGCGATGGTGTAAGGGCCAAACGTGGCGAACACCGCATTCCAGGTAGTTGCGCTTGAACGGTTTTTCAAGGGAGCTCCTTCCCTGTCGCTGGACTCAGGATGCAGGATAGCCAAGTTTCTCCGCGACCTCGAGGACGGCTTTGGGTGTTCGGATTAGGAAGGTCCACGGCATGTTTTCCTCGGCAAGGAAGTTCACCTGCGCGGGCGTCAAGACGTTCAGCCGGCCTAGGGACACCTCACGTATCGCGGATCGCTCTGCCCGCCACGGCCCGGCAAGTCGCCCTCGTCAGTGAAACCTCATGCGGAATTCGATATGCGAGTCATCCAGGACCCGTACTACCCAGGGCCCGAGGATCCTTGTCATTTTCCCCGGTCGTTCCAGACCGCCCTTGAATACGCAGATCATCCAAACCACCTAAATGGATTGAAACTGAACCAGGTCTGCGTCCATGCCGTCCCCAATTTTTCGGTGCCCCCATTCGGCACATTGGCCGCTCAACTCCGAGCTAAGGAAGATCGCTTTCGCCGCACGGCCCGGCATGGACCCCGGATGTGTACAGGTACTTACCGTTTTGTACCTGCCGGGCCGCCGGCCCTGAATAGGCGCACAGTAGCCTGTCGCTGGTGGTGAGACGATGGCCGGTGTTGCGTATGGTCTCGACCCAGTGCCTGCTGTTGGCCGGGATGGTGAGTTTCCGTCGGGGGCGTCGCACGTGGGCCTGGACGGCAGGGCTTGGCTCTGGTGCCGCATCCGTTTTGGCGTTAGTGTGATTAACATGAAATCTGGGTCACCTTCGCGGGGCTATGTGATGACGAAGCGGGCCGAGTCCGCGGCCGCCACCAAAGCCAAGGTCCTCGATGCTGCGGCAGCGGAATTCGTGCACGGCACGCCCGTTGCGGGCATCACGCTCGACGCCGTCGCCGCCCGCGCGGGGGTCAGCGTGCAAACTGTGCTTCGCCACTTCGGCGACAAGGACAGGCTCTTCACCGCAACAGCCGAGCGCCAAGCGGCAAGAGTCGCCGCGGAGCGGGATGCAGCTGTGCCGGGAGACCTCGCGGGCGCCGCAGTCAACCTCGCAGAGCACTATGAACGGGACGGAAACCTCGCCCTGCGGCTCCTCGCTGAAGAGACGTCCTCGCCGTTCATGGCAGCAGTGACGGCCAACGGCCGCGCCTATCACCGGTCCTGGTGCGCCCAAGTGTTCGGGCCATTCCTTGCCGGGCTCGACGGCGATGAACGCACCCGCCGTTTAGCCCAGTTCGTCGCCGTGTGCGACGTCTACGTCTGGAAGCTGCTCCGGCAAGATGCCGGGCTGGGCCGGGAGGCGTATATCCAAGCAGTTCTCGAACTCCTCGAACCCCTCACCCGGAGGACATGATGTCCCGAATCCTTGCCTACACCTCCCCTGCCATCGGACACCTCTTCCCGATGACTCCGCTGCTTCTCGAGCTCACCCGGCGCGGACACCAGGTGCATGTTCGTACCCTCGCGGACCAAGTGGAGCTTCTACGCGGCCTCGGACTGGCAGCGGAGCCCATCGACGAACGTATCGCCGCGATACAGCACCGCGACTTCGGCGCCAAGAACACCCTGGAAGCACTTTCGGCGTCCGTTGAGGTGTTCGTTGAACGGGCCGGGCTGGACAGCGACGACCTCGCCGCCGCAATCAGCTCTGTGCGGCCAGACGCCGTGATCGTCGATTTCAACTCGTGGGGCGCACGCGCGGCCGCCCAAGCCTGGGGCGGCCCATGGGCCGCCTTCTGTCCCTACACCCCGCCGATCAGTTCCCGAGGCGCACCTCCATTCGGTCCCGGGCTCGCGCCCCTGACGGGTCCCCTCGGCCGACTCCGCGACAGCCTCCTGCGTCCCCTCATCATGGGCCAGCTCGAAAAACGATACCTTCCGGGCATCAACGCGATACTCACCACCAACGGGGTACCGGCCGTCACGACTACCGACGGGTTCTTCCGGTCCGCTCCCCTGACCCTTGTGGCGACCTCCGAGCCGTTCGAGTACCCGCACCCCGGCTGGGCACCGGACCTCCGCATGATCGGCGCCCTTCCTTGGGAACCGCCTCAGGAGGTCCCGGCATGGGTCGAGGAACCGGGGGACCCGTTCGTTCTGGTCACCACGTCCTCTGAGTACCAGGCCGATGAGGCGCTGGCGCGGGCCGCCGTCCAGGGCCTGGCCGGGGAGCCCTACCGGGTTGTCATCACGATGCCGGCCGGTGTCGCGGACCTGGGCCGGTTGCCGGCCAATGTGCGGGTGGAGCGGTTCGTCCAACACGGGCCCATCCTTGCCCGCGCAGCCGTGGCCGTGACCCACGGAGGGATGGGAGCGACGCAAAAAGCGCTCAGCGCCGGTGTGCCCTGCGTCGTTGTACCCTTCGGACGGGACCAACTCGAGGTAGCCGCCCGGGTGAAACACGCAAACGCAGGGGTACGTGTGCCCAAGCGGAAGCTAAGCCCCGAACGCTTACGGGAGGCCGTGCGACGGGCAGCAACAATGGCGGACGGGGCATGCCGGATCGCTTCTGGTTACCGCCGCGCTGGCGGAACCGCGGCCGCGGCCGAAGCAATCGAGGCACTCCCGGACCAGAAACCGCAGCCCGAAGCAGCTTAGGCCGCTGACGCTCACGTGGTGGCTGGTGCGCCCCGAAGCCATCCGACGCGATGCTACACCGGGAATTTATGGGGTTGTTGTGGGTGGTGTGGAGGGAACGGCGCTTGGTGAGGCGCCGTTCGTGGGGGCCCCGCTCTGGCGGTTTCGGCCCTGCCCGCCGTTGAAATTCTGGAACTGGCCGCGGCCTTGACGGCCCTGGTTCGCGTCCATGGCCTTGGTGACGCCGACACCGGCGAAGAAGCCTACGGCCACCAGGAGGACTGCGAGGAGGATTTGCGTCACCCGTCCCATCTTGAACCGTTTTTTGGGCACGAACGGGTCCGGGGCCTGAGCGTCGGGCGCCTCGGCAGGTTCTGGTTCGGTCTCTTGCAGGAGCCCGCTTGTTTGTGTTTCGTAGTATCCCTCACCGTGGGGCGCGAGGGGTTCGGGCTGGTTTGGGTCGGATGTGGGTGTTTGGTGGGACATTTGAGGGACTCCTGAGTGGCTGTTTCTGCGTGTTTACGTGCTTGGCGTGGACGGCGGCTTGGTCATTCGTACCGCAGGGCATCGATCGGCCGGAGCTTTGCGGCTTTGTTGGCCGGATAAATTCCGAAAACAAGGCCGATGGCTGCGGAAACCAGGAATGACAGCCACACGGTCCACCACTGGACCTCAGGCTGGGTTCCGAATAAGGGGAAGGCGCTGCCGATATAGCCGGCGGCAATGCCCAGTACCCCGCCGATCAGTGAAATGATGAGCGACTCGATCAGGAACTGGCTCACGATGCCGCCTCGTGAGGCTCCGATGGCCTTCCGGATGCCGATTTCGCGGGTACGTTCGGTGACGGTGACGAGCATGATATTCATGACGCCGATCCCGCCGACCAGAAGTGAAATACCGGCTACGGCGCCCAGGAGGATGGTGAGCGTAGCAGTGGTCGAGGTGGCCGTTGTGAGGATTTGAGCTTGGTTCCGCACTTGGTAGTCGCGGTTGGTTGCGGTGACGTTGTGTCTGGCGTCGAGGATCATCTGGACCTCGTTCTGGGCTTGGTTCATCACCTCCGCTGACTGTGCCTGGACGCTGATGGAGGCCAGCGAGGGCGAATATCCGGTGAATTTGTCCTGGGCGGCGCCGTAGGGGATCACAACGATGTCGTCAGGATCATTCAGGCCCGAGGACCCTTTCTGTGCCAAGACCCCGGAGACCACGAAGTTCTGGCCGTTCAGGGCGATTGTCTGCCCAACGGCAGAAGCTACGGAGCTGCCCACGAGGTCCTGTGCCACGGTGTTGCCGATCACGGCCACCGCTGTGCCGTTGTTGGCGTCACCGTCGGTGAAGTAGGAGCCCGTCGCCAGTGTGTCGTTCGAAATTGCAAAGTACGACGGCGTGGTGCCCACGAACGTCGCGACAGCGTGGCTCGCGTCCTGATATGTACCCGTGACGTTCTGTGCCGTGACTACCGGCGCGGTTGCGGCGATGTCGGGGGCCATGACCGGATCAGTCAGCGCGGCCATGTCCTGAAGGGTCAGATTAGTGCCGCGCGACCGCGGGCCGCTGACTGTCTGTCCCCCGCTGGCGGCCCTGCCACCAGCCGATGTTTGCCGGCTCACGGTGAGCACATTGGTTCCCAGTTTGCCGATCTGGGCTTTGATGGCATTCGAGGTCCCGGCGCCAACGGCGAGCAGGATGATGACCGACGCGATGCCGATCAGGATACCCAGCGTGGTCAGTACAGAGCGCATCTTATTGGCCATGACTCCCGACAGGGCAAAGCGTACGGATTCGGCGACCATCATGCCGTTACCGCCGTCGCCTCCGGGCGTCCGTGGACGCTGCGCAACCTGTAGTCCTCAATGATGTGGCCGTCTTGAAACCGCACCACACGGTTGGCGCGTGCGGCTACATCGGCCTCATGTGTGATCATCACGACGGTCCTGCCGCTGGCATGCAAGGACTCGAACAGGTCAAGGATCTCGTGTGAGGACCTGGTATCCAATGCACCTGTTGGTTCATCAGCCAGCAACAGCACCGGGTTGGTCACGAGCGCCCGGGCGATGGCCACACGCTGCTGCTGGCCTCCGGAGAGCTGTGAAGGCTTGTGGTCGGCCCTTTCAGCAAGACCCACCGACTTGAGTACGTCCAGCGCCCGCTCACGGCGTTCCTTGCGGTGGACTTTTGCGTAGGCCAGGGGCAAGGAGACGTTGTCCACGGCGCGTGTGCGGGGAATTAGATTGAAGTTCTGAAAGACGAAGCCGATTTTCCGGTTGCGGATCTGCGCCAGTTGGTATTCGTCCAGCGTTCCGGTGTCGATGCCGTCCAAGTGGTAGGTGCCTCTTGTAGGACCGTCGAGGCAGCCGATGATGTTCATCATGGTGGACTTCCCGGATCCCGACGCGCCGATGATTGCCACGAAGTCGCCGCGGTCAATGGAAATGCTGACCGAATCCAGTGCCCGTACTTCTGCTTCGCCTTTGCCGTAGATCTTGCTCACGGCCTCCAGTTCGATAACCGCGTCCTTCACGGCTACCCGCCGCTTCCGCGGGCGCCACCGGAGCCACCAGCGCCTCCGAACCCGCCGAAGCCGCCTGTCCCGGAGCGTCCTGTGGTTCCGGTGGTGTCCAAGGTGGACGAAATTGCCGGCAGTTCGATTTGGTCACCCGCGCTGAGGCCGGTGAGTACCTGGGTTCGCCCGTTGTCCGTGATCCCCGTAGTTATGGTCACCGGCGTCGAAGCGCCGTCCTTGATGACGTTGACGGTTTGCTTCGTTCCGGTGCTGGCGATTGCCAGGGACGGCACCGACAGGGCGTTCTTTGCGGTCCCGGTGGTCACGGAGATGTTGGCGCTTTGCCCCAGGCGCAGGCCCGCGGGCGGATTGCTGATCGAGATGGTCACCGGGTAGCTGACAACGTTGTTGGTGGTGGTAGCGTTCTGGGCGATCGCGGTGATGGTCCCCGTAACAGGTGCCGCTGAGGGGTCCGTTTTCAGTGCCGGGAACGTGAAGGTCGCAGAGTCTCCGGCCTTCATGGCGGCAATGTCAGCCTCGGCGAAGTTTGCGATGACCTGCAAATGTGCCGTGTCGCTGATCGTGATGAGCCCGGTGGACGAGGTGCTCGCTGAGGAGGTGCTCGTGGTGTCCTTGGAACCCCCGGTCGCCGTTGTGGATGCTCCTGACGAGCCGGAGCCGCCCGAACTGCCGCCGGCAGTGCCACCCACTACAGCGTTAACGGCGGTGACAGTACCTGACACCGGGGCCGCAAGGGAGCAGGACGCCAGGTTCTTGGTTGCGGTGTCGACAGCGACCTGCGCCGCGGTGGTGTTCGACGTCGCACCTCCGCTGCTCTGCGCGGAGTTCAGCGACGTAGCCGCCGAGGCCAGCTGCTCTTTGTCCTTCAGCGCTGAGCTGGCTTGCTGGTTGACTGCCTGCGTCAAGGATTGGTCGTCCTTTGCAAGCTGGGCTTGAGCCGCGGCGAGGGCCGTCTGGGCCTGCTGACTGGCGGGTTGGGCGCTGGCACTGCTTTGAGCAGAAACGACCGTGGCCTTGTCGTTGTTCACTGCGGTCTTCGCCGCGGCCACGGCACTGTCCTGCTGGATGGCATCCAAGTTGGCCGTTTGCTGGGCATTGGCCAGGTTTTGCTTTGCCGTAGCTACCTGGTTGTCGGCTGAGGCCTGCTGCTGATTGGCCTGCGCGACGGCGGAATCCAGCTGGGCCTGGGCCACGTCAAGGGCGTTTTGGGCATTGGTGGGGTCAATCGTGACCAACACCTGCCCTGCATTCACTTGCTGGCCCGTCACTGCGGAGACCGTGGCGATTGGTCCGGAGCAGTTCTGTGCGTTGATGACCGTGGTGCTGGCCGGGGCAACGTTGCCGGTGGCGGTGGAAACAGCAGTGAGGTCCGCGGCGCTGACGGCGACGGTACGGGGCGCGGTGTCAGACACCGTTCGCGGCGTTCCGTTCATCACGAAGACAGCGGCGGCCACAACGCCGACCACGGCCACCCCGATCCCGGTGTTGAGGAGTTGAGGCTTTGAGAGCATGCCCGAACCGTACGGTTACAGGCTGAGAGCATTCCGGGTGCAAGCTGTGGTTTGACTATGTGACGTTCAAACTCTTCACACTGGATCATCTCAAAGACCTTGAGAACCTGAATACCAGCAGAGATTCACCGGCACGGCAGAACTATTGCCCAAGGGCTCTTTGATGCCGCCAGGCAGCCGCTGTACGCGGCTACTCGCTCCCATGGCAGACCCAAAAAGGGCGCCCACATCCACACTTTTGGAGGACGTACCCAGCCTTCCGTTACCGATGGTCAGATAACAGTCAAATCAAAGCACCTGCATAGGTTTACCGTTTAGCGTTGCCGACTGTGGACGAACACAGACCCCAGTCTCCAGACGAACAGGCATGCACGACCGGGCCCGTCCGATCGCCGGCGTTTCACCGCCGACGCGCACTCGTAACAGGAGCCTGTGCCGTCGTGCTGGCCATAGCGTTGCCGGTCAGTGTTCACGCAGCGTCGCGGGCCCGTCCCCCATCCTCGGTCCTTTCGAACAGCACGCTGAAAACAGGTTCGGGGCTACAGCCACCTCCACCTGCGGCTCTTTCACTACCGACAGCCAGTTCCCCAGCAACAGGGGTGACCGGACCCGCCGTCGTCGTAGACCCTGCCCTGGACAGCAAAATCAACGGCGTTATCGACGCTTACCCCGAGTATCAAATCGGAGTCGCGCTCCTGAATGTGTCCGCCGGGGCCGAGAGTGGAAAAGTCCACCAGTACGGTGTCGAGGAACCCTTTGAAGCTGCCAGCACCGCCAAAGTCTTGGCCGCGGAAGCCTATTACCACCTTGTTGAGACCGGCGCGGCATCACTGGACGAACCGTTGGGAGCCTACCCCGCATCGTTTCAACTGCAGGCAATGATCCAGCAGAGTGACAATGACTCGTGGTCCCTGATCATGGACGCGATCGGCTACCAGGAGCTGAGCGACTACGCCAGTTCATTGGGCGTGCAGTACGACCCAGAAACGAACACCCTGACCCCCGCGGACATGGCCCACATCCTCGGCCGGCTCTACTCCGGCAGCCTGCTCAGTGCTGTGGACACAACGCAGTTACTGGCCACCATGCAGAATACGAACGACGAAACGCTCATCCCGGCCGCCGTTCCCGCAGGCGTCAAGGTCTACCACAAGTACGGTGAGCTTGACGGGGAACTTCACGACGCCGCGATACTGGACAAAGCCGGTACAGCCTACGCCCTGGTTGTCTACACCAAGGGCGATGACCTGGGCAGCACGCCGGAACGCACCACCATCATTCACCAAGTGACAAAGGTCGTGGCGGACGCTCTCTTCAAGTAGGAGTGCCAGAGTCGAACCAACGCCACTGGCCCGCGCGCCTCTTCATCCGCCGTACTAGGCCTTAGTGCAGCGGATGAAGGTCCCGTCTCGGCGTGCTCCCTTAGAAAAGGTTTCATGTGGTGGAGACAACAGGGCCGGGCTTCTGAAGTACACCCTAACCTGACGTCATCGTCGCCTTTCGTGCGAGAACTTGGGCGTGAGGATGGGAGCTATTACTCATTTCTTCGCGTCATGTTCCGCCCGCAGCCCAGTAAGCCCCCTTTGGGTGCAGATTCATGGGCTGTAGTGGCTGGTTTTGGGCTTTTCTGGCCCGTTTTGTTCTTTCTAGCTGTCAGATTGGGATCTGGGAACACTGAGGGCCACGCCACTGTCAGGGAATCCGAATTTCTCTTCACTCTGACGCCAGCACGAGGGGCTCCGGTAGCTTGCGATTGCTGACTTGTGGCGCCACCGGCGCGCCAGCGGCCTCATCATCACGGGCTCCGGCCAGAACGATCGGCGCGCTGGCCCGACAGGACGTCTAGCATCGCCTTCGTTTGTGGGGCCATGATGACGGGAACGAACAAAACGATAAATTCGCAGGAAACGTAAGCGAGTCATCTTGGCAACGAGTACTGCGATCAAGGAATCCTTCCTCGCACCCGAGGCGCCCGGAACAGGGAAGCTCTACAACTTCATGGAAGCCCATGCCGAGAAGAACGGTACTCAACCGGCTCCTCATCCGGCAGCGCAACGGATGACACGATAGGAACCATTTTCACTGCCCTTCTCGACAGCTGGTCTTGATGCCGTTCGGGCCATGGCTGACCGGTAAGGTCAGAAAGGAACGGCCGTGTCTCCTGAAGATATTCTGGACATTCTAAACAAGCTCCTGCAGGCCGTGCTGCCAAAGCACGAGGGACCGACGGCCGTCGTGCCCGCTGACCTAGGAGATGCCGGGCTGATCAAGCGCGACGGCGTGGGAAGCAAAAACCGCACTTCTCACCTGACCGGTAGTGGTGGCTTTGTGCTGAGCTGCCGACGGGCTGCTCTGCGAAGGTGTTTTTGCTTGTCTTTGGTGCGTGCCAGGAGTACAACGGCGCTTAAGGCGTTCGGTAGGCCGGACGGTCCGGTTTTGTTCGTGGCTTCCTGTTGGCTGGGGCACGGGAGTCGGATAGTGAAGCGCTCGAGAATTCGTAGCGCGGGTTCCTGGTGGACGGATTCATGCTGCTGGGCGGAGGTGGCGACCATGACTTCCATACCGGCGCATAGTGTTAGAACACGACGGCCAGCCACATGGGCCGTTGAGGCCGTGGTCCTTCTGTTGTTGATTCTGGCGGCCGTTAACAGCGCGCCTTCGGATCTCTTCGCGCGTCCAGCGCCTATACCAGCGGTGGGACCTGTCGTGGGGCAACCGCCGGACGCGGTCACCCGGTTGTTGGACGGCCCCCGTGAGCTGTGGCGCTTCCGGCCACGCAGCGCCATGGGCTGGCGATAACACGCTCATAAGCCATACGGAGGCAGCGATGATCCAGGCCCTTTTATGCAAATTGAACATCCGGCACGAATGGCACGTCGAACACACTGATGACGGGTCCACGTACCGACGTTGCCGTCGTTGCGGCAGGGACGACGACGAGCGCGGCAAAGGCATCCACGGCGACTTCGGTGCGTGGGCAGGACCCGGCGGCGGAGGGTGAGGTTGCTTCCATGTCCGGTCGCCACTGCTTGCCGGCGGTGTCCTCGGGTCAGGCGATGGCCGTCATGACGTACCATCCGGCACCGACGCGCGCCCGCGGATGGTAGCCACCGGAGTCCGTCCCGGGATACAGCCACAGCGTACCGGCGCTGTCACGGGCAAGAAGGTCAGGCCGGTCATCACCGTCAACGTCGCCTGGCGTGAGCATGGCTGTCATGCCGTTCCAGTCGATGCCGACCAGTTGCCGGTCCAGCCAGGCCCCTTCCGGGGTTCGTTGGTAGAGCCATAGGTTACCTGTACGGTCCCGGGCGAGGAGGTCGTTTCCAGGCTGGGAAGTGTTTCCCGGGCCCAGGATTGCGGTCATCTCGTTCCATTCGGTTCCGATCCTGGTGCGGGGCAGCCAGTCGGAGGCGCCGTTGCCGGAGTAGAGCCACAGATCACCGGCACCGTCGCGGGCCAGGACATCCGGGTGGTGGTCACCGTTGAAATCACCGGGGGTAGCGATCAGGCTCATGACGTTCCAGCCGGACCCCACTTGCTTGCGCGGCAGCCAGTCGGAGGACCCGTTGCCGGGGTAGAGCCATAACGCCCCGTTCGCGTCTCTGGCCAGCACATCGGTGGCGCCGTCGGAGTTGTAACCCTTGGGGACCTGCTCGATTATCGGGGTGTCGAGCACCGTCACTGTGGTGCCGTTAATGTAGGTCCCGTAGCCTTACTGCAGTCAGGCTCCAGGGTAAAGGGTGTACGGGGCCTCACCGGGGTACTTGGTGGCCAGGATCTTGTTTGAGGGCAGCGTCTGGACAAGCGCGAAACTTCCGACGATGTAGAGCCGCTTACCATCGGCGCTGACCTGGACGACGGGCTTGGACCGCCCCGAGTATCCATTCGGCCGGGGCGTGAAGGTGTTGTTGACCAGGTCAAGTTTGGCGACGAAATAGGCCCCGGCTTGGTATCGGCCGTTGACGTACCGGGGTGGATACTGATCGATCGCGTAACCAGTTCTCCCATCGGGACTGAAGACCGGCGTCGACGGCACACTCATGTACACACCCACTTTGGCCCGACAAAGCGACTCTTCGGTGCCTTGAGGGGAGGAAGATCCGATGGCTGAAACCGACGAAACAGAAATCTCCCGAAGTCATGTCGTACCTCATCCCCTGGCCCATGAAGATGTGTAGGCCAGTCCAGACCTACCGGACAGAACCGAAAGAAGAGACCCAATGACCCCAGTTCAAAGCCGGCGGAGCGCCCACCTGCCACGGCGCTGAGCCCGCTCCCCCGTCCAAACCGAACAGGCCGCACCCGGCGGCCTGGCACCATCCGGGACGATGAGGCAGAGGCACTTGTCAACATTTGTCCACACTTAAAAGCAAAAACCCCTCTGACGAGGGGTTATGCCGTGCCCGAGTTGGGACTCGAACGCGATTCCCACCCTTGCCATTGCTGGGAACCCGTGGAAACATGCGGAATCCGGGCCAGTCCGGCAGGTGTACGGGGCAGTCCGGGGCGGAAGGTGTGGACACTGTCCACACCTCTCTTTTTGCCATGCACCCAGTGTCACGAGGGACGTCCGGGCCGACGCCGCGGCGAACCGCGAATCCTAGGAATTGAGTCCCGGCAGCAACGTATCTCCGGGTAGGGCAAGATGCCTTCATCGTTTCGCCTCCTTTCACACTTCCATGGTTAGCCCGAACCCCGACCACATGACTTGGCTCCGGTGTGTCTTGAGTGTTCGCGCAGGTAAGACATACTCCACAGATGGTCCTAGACTGCCTTTCGGAGCTGTAAGCACATGGTCTGTCCTAGTCAACAAACGAGGAATCAGCGGAAATCACCGCATCCCAAATTGCTTGAGCCGAGCGAACATACCGGAGTCCGAACGGCCGTGGACACTGACCTCCGGGAAACGTTGTGTCTGCGCCGGCCGCGCCGCCATCGTCGGTCTCGCTGGCGAAGCTTGGCGCCCACGGAATGAATTCTCCGACCCCACTAAACGCCGCTACCCCGCGGACGTTCGCTCGGCTCCCAAGGACAATTGAAGCAGGGGAACACCACGTGCGGGTGGCAGCTCCACTCAGCCACCACCCGCTCGGTACTACTTGTCCCTGCAGTGCTTACACAACGGGTAGTTGTTAGTTCCCGAGCGCTTGTTGTGTGCCGGAATCTGCTTCCCGCTCGGGCAATCACTGTGCTTGTGATAGACATCCGGATCACTTGGGTTAATCGAGTAGTACGGGCTGACTAGCATGAGACCTCCTGATGCTGGACCCGCGACTTGCGGGCTGCCATCAGGCTAAGTTGCACCTACGACAATATCTTCTGACAGCCGAAGCCACCGCCGTAAGGAGAGCAGATGTGCTGACAACGACCCACCCCTGACGGTTAACAACACCCTCAGGCCTCGCTGCTGCAAACGGAGTTAACGGCTGAGGGCCCCGCAGCACCTGGCCGGGGGACCCCCAGTAATCCATAACAGGGAACCTGTCCCTGTCTTCATCTACAGTTTAGTCCTATGGCCGCAACGCACCAAACACCGATCGAACTGATCCTTCGGCAAAGGATCAGTCCGGAGCGACTTGCACCCTACATTCGAGAAACACCAACTCTGCATGAAGCTATCCGGCTGTACCGCTGGAACATTGACCTCTCGGGCGCCGTCTACGAAGCGCTGCACGTTTTCGAAGTCGTCTTGCGCAACGCATTGGACCACCAGCTCTGCAGGTGGAACGCATCCCAGCCGAACCCCGAAACCAGTCGACTGCATTCATCAGACTGGCTCATCGACCCAAGTGCCCTGCTGCTCCGCATTGCCGGCCGCGACATCCCCGATGCCAAGCGCCGCGCACTGAAATCAACCAAGCGCAGACCAGAAGGCCACCGAGAACCCCTACACGAAGACATCCTCGCAGCGATGTCCCTCGGAACCTGGCGCTTCATCCTGCCAGGACGCCGTGACGCCGGCAAGCAACGGCTCTGGGACGAAGCTCTCTGCAAAGCATTTCCCCATCTACGCCGGACTCCCCGAGAGCTCGAACGCGCCGTCGAAGGCGTCTATCACCTGTGGAATCGGATAGCCCACCTCGAACCCGTCATCAACAGCAACGTCCCAGCCCAACTGGTCAACATGCGAACCGTCATCGGCGCCATCGACCCACAACTGCTCTCTTGGTTCACCAGCACCGAACGCATCAGCACCGCACTCACCACAAGGCCCTCCGCAGCACCACGCGGACAAGAAAGGGGCCCTTCGGGCCCTTGAACAACATGCCTGCCGCTACCATCTGGGAAGGGTTGTATGTAGTTCACCTTGTCCAGCAGCTCCGCGGACTGCGCGATGAAATCGTCATGAAATACCGGAGTTTGTCAGCACTTCAGAACGTGCAGGAATTTACGCAGCACCTCTCCCGCGTTCAAGAGGAAATGAATGGGCAGGAAATGCGAGTTATCTTTAGTGATTTCTACGGTCCTGAGCTGCCCGGCCCAACCCCTCACATCCTGCCAGGGGCGGCGGTGAATCTCCTGCAGGTGAGCTAAACCGAAACTCCCCGCACAGGATCCAGTTCAAGTTCACGAGAGCGCAACAGGGAGAAACTCGCGCTCGATTTGCTGAGGGCTTCGGAGATCCCGCTAGTTTTCCGCACCTCGGTGCCCGGATAACAGTACGGGTCAACGATTTTAATTATTCGGCGGTATGAGTCTCTTCCGACCGGAACTGCTCAGCGCGTTCGCTGACTTTAAGAAGCGCCAGGGGGAAATCCAGCCACCCAGCGACGTACTCACGCACTACTTTCAGGCCGGTAACATCGGGCATTGCACCGTCAAGGTCCCAACTCGCCAGAATCTCAGTCATGGCTTCCCGGCGCTTTGCCACGGGGTCCACGTAGGGCAAATCCATCGCCTCGAATGACATCTCAGTCTCCTTCTACTTTCTCAGGAATTTCAGTTGCGGTGTAAATCGACCGCAACTGGGCGGAGACCCTAACTCCTATTGCATAAGGGACCCTCGTGCGCCTTCCACAAGTCACCACGTGGTTCTCCGCATTCGATGGTGAATACCCTGCTGACAAGTGCGTGGCTGGAGAGCCATGTTGCGCGTAACCGTCGAAACCTCCGTCCTTCGCAAAGGACAGCTCCGAGTCGGTTGGGAGGATACGCCGCTACAGTCATGTCTAATTTTGTCGTACTGGTCATCGTAGCGGAGCACACCGTCGGATGGCGATCCATGCTCATGCTGTTCGGAACTACACCCTTAGCGGTGTTTCGCCCGCCCGAGGGCGCGGTCGACTCCATAGACGCCAAGTTCGACGATGCGATCGAGAATGTCGAGCTCTGCAAAGATGCGCTTCCAATCGAGCTCCTGTGCCTGCCCCGGAACCACGAGATGCGATGTCGTGTGAGTCGCCAGCTGCCCCGGGGCCCCAAAGTACTACGCCGCGAAAAGCGGAGTTTGTCGTTGCAGCCGCTTGCATGGCCAGGCCAGCAAACAGTGACGGGTCCTCTCATGACGCGGTACTTGAGCAAACTGACGGAACACACAGGGAAGCACAAGCTCGGGAGTCAAATGTCCCGCTTCCGGGACGAGGCAATATCAGGCGCCATCCCGGGTACGGTTTTTCGTACCATGAGGTTATGGCTATGAATCTTCGTATTCCCTGGGACCTTGACCAGCGTTTGGATGAGCTGGCTGCCGAGGAACACACATCCAAGTCTGCGCTTTTGTTGCAAGGTGCCGAGCTGGTCCTTGAGCGGCATGCGCGTCGTCGTGACATCAGCGAGGGCCTCGACTTCGTCAAGAGCCATGACGCTAACCTGCTGAGCCGCCTTGGGGACGTGTGACCGCCAAGCAAAACCCGCACGAGCTCGCCGACTTCGAAACGTTCATTAGAACTACGTGCAGAGGCGTTGTCATCGCTCTCAATGACGCAGTGTATGCAGCGGAACTGCACCAGTACGCTTCCAAGGGCCTCAACCCTGCGGCGATGCTTATCGAAGAAGTGGACTTTTCAGCCATAGGCCGGGCCCTCGGCGCGGTCGCCAACAAAGTCCGGACTCTGGCCGATCGACTCTGGCCGATCTGCAGCAGCTCCGGCATTGGCTCGCCGAAGACAAAGATGGAGTATACGTCCTTGACGTTGCCATCTCTCAAGGAATCATCATTGAATGGATGCCCGCTTCACTAAGTGCTGAAAGTACCAAACGGGTCGCGAACTGACCTGACGAGGATCTGGCGCCGTGAGCACCCCTCCGAGCCACCGTTCACCTTTCCAGGCAACCGGGGACATTCAACAGATGGCCAAAGGCCGGAAGTGTGGTTCCTTGGGATCGGGTCCTCTCCCACCTGTCGGATTGAGCTGATGCGCCGTCCGGCCTTGATGGGCCGCGATATGTAACAAACCCCGAGTTGAGCTCTTGCAACAGGAACATCGCGGCCGTTGCTTGAACGAGCTGATCGCCGCGGCCGCTGCCCGCGCTTCCATCCGGCGCACTGTGTTGACGCGATGGTGGTTGGGATACACGACGAGCAGGTGCGCAACACCCCGTTCTCCGTAATCATTGCAGCCACCGTGAACGGGGACGGGGCATGCCGGGAACGGACACGCAAGCCCGGGCCTTGCAGACGGCAACTCAAATTTCCTTGACAGGGACATTCTTCGGCCCTAAGTTTATTGCAACCGATCTCAGCAACCGATCTCAATGCTGATTTCGTAAATGCAACCGATCTCAACGGCGAGACTCGACGGTCATCCGGCTACTTCTGCCTTCGGTGGCTCACATCAAGTAGTCGTCCTTTGAGCCCGGTTCACTCTCGCATCAGCAATCCAGTCCAGGAGAAGATTCATGATCAAAAAGCGATGGGGCTTGGCGCTCGTCACAGCTGTCGTAGCCGGCCTCGCCCTCAGCGGCTGCTCCCCCTCGGCTTCGGAACCTCAGGGCCCGGTGACGCTCAATTACTGGGACTTCCTCGATCCCAGCCAAAACAACCCGCGTTCCAAGGCCCTGAAGGAGAACGTCGCCAAATTCGAGGCGGCCAATCCAGACATCAAGGTCAATCTTTCCGTTGTTTCACTTGGCGATATGTTGAACAGGCTGCCGCAAGCTGCAGCAGCTGGCCAGGCTCCTGACGTCTTCAAGATGTACACGCCAGTCGTTCCACAGATGGCATCGGCCGGCGTCTACTCCCCGCTGCCTGAGGCAGCCTCCAAGGTCACTGACTGGCTCCGGCCAACCGACACTCTCGTCGGCCCTGATGGCAAACAGGTCGCCGTGCCCTACGAATACCGGACCTGTGCCCTCTACTACAACCAGAAGATCCTTTCCCAGATCGGCGCGACGGTTCCTACCACCTACGATCAAGTCGTCGACGTCGCACGCAAAGCTGCCGCGGCAGGATTCACCGGCTTCGGCACCGGGTTCTCGGACACCGACAACTCAGCGATCATAAGTACCTTCTTTAACTGCTTCATGTCGCAGGTCGATCAGGAAATCTGGAACAAGGACGGGCAGGCAGACTTCGCGACATCCAAGGGCGAGGAGTTCGGTAACTTCCTTGCAAAGCTCAGGGACGCCAAAGCCCTGGGTAGCAACGTTGTCTCGGACACGTACGGCACCGTAGCTGACGGGATGGCAAGCGGCACGGTCGCGATGGCAATCATGGGCACGGAACGAGCAGTTTCGTATGCCTCTCAGAACCCCGACCTTAAGTGGACCGCCTTGCCAAAGGCAAGCACCGGTAACACCACCGGCACCACCATTGGGTGGACCCTCGGGATAGGCAATGGCAGCAAACACACTGAGGCCGCCTGGAAGTTCATCGAATACATGACCGGCCCGGAAGCCGGCGCTTTGATGGCAACCGGAGGCGAGGTACCCACGCGGGCCGCTACCTACCAGCAGCCCTTCTTCTCCTCCCCCGAGGCAAAAACCGTCAACGACATTGCAGCCTACGTCAAGAGCAATAGTGAACCGCGCACTTACTCCAACACGTGGACAGCGCTTGCCACTGGGCTCTCCCAAGCCGGGCAAAAACTAACCTTGAACGGTTCATCAGGCAGCGACTTTATCCGTTCCGCCCAGGACGCAGCCAACAAGAAGTAGCCGTTGGGGAGCCTGGGAGATCAGGCTCCCCCCGGAAGGAACAGATAATGTCAACAAAAAGCCCCGCACGCGTCTCACGCCAGACCATCGCTTCCCCGCAAGGCACGGTAGCTGTTCGTCGGGCCCGCAAAGACCGAATGGTCTGGCTCTACGTCATCCCCGTGAGCGCCGTCTTTCTCTTCGTGTTTGTAGGACCGCTCATCTATACAGCCTGGACGGCTCTCCATGAGACTTCCTACTACCAGATAGGGAAGTTCTCAGGTCTAAATTCCTTTGAACGTCTGTTCTCGGACTCCGATCTGCCCAGCCGCATTTGGACCACCTTGGTCTTCTCCCTCGGCGCCTTGGTCATCGCCTTGCCAGAGGGACTTCTCTCCGCGATCGTGTTGAACAACCTCCACCGATTCAAACGCTCCGTCCGCAGCCTCTTCCTCCTGCCCTGGCTGATGTCACAGGCCACAGCAGGAACGATCTGGCTGTGGTTCCTCAATCCCAACTACGGTCCGGCCTCTGCGATCACCAAGTCCCTGGGCTTCGGTCCCACCGATGTCTTCTCCTCACCAACCAGCGCCCTTGTTGCTGTGACCCTGATGACGGCGTGGTGGTCCTACCCGCAAGCCATGCTCCTCTTCCTGGGTGCCCTGCAGACGATTCCCGAGGAGCTGCGTGAAAGCCTCAAGGTCGACGGCGGAGGGATCTGGCATGGATTCATGAACATCACACTCCCCTACCTGCGCAACACCATCGTCTCCGTAGTAGTCGTCCTCCTGATGCTTTATGTCCAGATGGTCACGATCATCCTGGTCACCACACGAGGAGGCCCGATCGGTTCCACGGAAACGCTGTCCATGCGTGTCTATAACCAGATGTTCGACAAGTTCGATCTCTCCGGAGCCTCGGCGACAGCGATCCTGCTTTTTGCCGTCAACATCGTCCTGACTCTTGTCGCCATCCGCTTCCGACGGAAGGAAAGCCTGTGAGCATCACAACCCCGCGCCGCCAGCGTCGTGTCGGCAATGTCATTCGGGCGGTTCCGGCCTGGGCTTACATCTTCCTTTCCGCGGCGGTCGTGCTCCCGCCCGTCGCGTGGATCGTGTCTACTTCGCTGAAAACCGCCTCGGACACCCTCGAGTTCCCGCCACGATGGATACCAGACCCGGTCTCTTCCGAGGGGTTTGTTGGCCTGCTGACCTCGACCAACATCCGCTTCTTCGCGAACTCCCTCATCTATGCCGGCGGCTCCATCGTCCTTGCCTTGGCCATTTGCATCCCGGCCGCCTACGTCGCCACCCGGTACCGGAGCAGGCGGATGGAAGCACTGATGACCGGAATACTGGTGCTCTCCATGGTCCCCGCGATCGTGGTCTTCATCGCGCTGTACTCCATGTTCGTCAAGACCGCTCTCATCAACACCTACCCGATGCTGATCGTCGTCTACACGGCCATCATTTGCGGACAGACAATCCTGTTCCTGCGCAACTTCATCGAGAACATCCCCGTAGAGATCGAAGAAGCAGCCGCCATCGATGGATGCTCCCGGATCCAGATCCTGTGGCGGATCATCCTCCCCCTCATCCGGCCCGGAATCGCTGCGGTAGCGATCTTCATCTTCGTGTTCGTTTGGAACGACTTCCTTGTAGGTACCGTTCTCGCAACTACCGAAGACATGAAGACCGTCCAGAACGGCATCGTCCGTTACATCACCACCGGCTTCGGCAGTTTCTGGGGGCTCTTCGCGGCCTTCATCGTCGTCGCTTTCGTCCCGGTTCTATCGATCTTCCTTGCGTTCCAGCGCTGGTTTGTCGCCGGCATGACATCCGGCGGGGTGAAGGGGTAGGTCAAGCAGCCGTTCAGACGCACCGTCGGCCAACCCAGTACGCAAGCCCCGTGACCGTTTCCAACGGTCACGGGGCTGCAGCGTTGCTGCTGATGTCTTGTGACGGTATTCAAAGGGATGGGCTGGGTTCCGATTAACCCCTGCAGGTCCCTTGGCTAACAAGGGACTCCGGCCCCCGAGGTCCCTTCCGCGTTCTGCAAAGGAACGAGGAACCTGGCATCTGCTGGCGGGCGTCTTTTTCCAGCTGTGAACGCAGAAAGGGTGGGCAGAAGACAATCTGCCCACCCACGCGCCTTCGAGGCGACCCTGCGTGCCGAGTGTGTAACTCCGAAGCCCGGGACTTACGAGTCCGAGGCCGGGCGCCACTCTGGCGGCTGAATGAGCTCCACGCGATTTCCGTCAGGATCGAGGAGGTAAACCAGCCACCCGCCTGCGATGGGACCTGAGGTCGGGGCAACGGGTTCAGACACCGCACTGTAACCGAGCGCCGTCATCCTGGTGTATACCTCTCGCACGTCAATATCTGTAAAGGCAAGGTGCGCTGTGCCCGGTTGCGCCTTGGATGGATCGACGGCCGGCAGTAACGGCTCGGCATGGGCGAGCTCCAGCCGAAAGGAACCGTCACTGGTAGCGAGCAGCATGGCTCGGACCTCAACGCCGGGACGGCCGTAGAGTTCGCTGACGTAGGGTCCCGACGTCCATGCATCCAAGCGTGTTAGTCCGAGCCCATCCACATAGAATCGCTCGCTTCGTTCCATGTCCGTAACGTGAAGGGCAGTGTGGTGGTGTCGCATCAAGTGTCTCCTTGGTAAATCCAGGACGCGTCCCTGATTGCTGAACTGACTGTCAGCATGAGCGCAGCCCTAAACGGTTGATGTTGAGTGAGGTGAGGGATCGGTGGCCCAGACCGGCCCACAAGGAGCCCTGTGGGGTAGTTCAGGTTCCGATTCCCAGGTGCGCGCCGCCGGCCACGTCGAGAGACACTCCCGTGATGTAGCGGTTGTCGGGGTCAGAAAGGAACAGGATGGCCCGGGCAACTTCATCGGGTTCGGCGAACCGGCGCATGGGCAGTTGTGCTGCCCTCTTCGCCCGGTTGGCTGCCGCATCCGGGCCGGAGTCTCGGGCAAACTGCGCCCACATGGGCGTGTTCACCGGCCCCGGTGCGATCGCGTTCACGGAGATGCCGTTGGGTCCGAGCAGTTCGGCAAACGACCACATGATGTGGAGGACGGCGAGCTTGCTTGCGTTGTAGGGCAGATAGTTGAGTCGTGATTCTTTGGCCGCCACTGATGACAGGACCACGATTGCGCCGGCTGTGCCGGTCTCAAGCATGGATTTTGCGGTCTCCCTGACCATGGTGAAGGTCGAGGTTGCGTTGATCCTGAGGATGGAGTCGAACTCTTCGGTGGTTGTTTCCATGATGTCCGGGGTGGGGCCGAGCACTCCGGCCGCGTGCACGAGAACATCGACCCGGCCGTGCTTGGCTTGAATGTCCTGTATTACCTTGGCGCATTGTTGCTCCGAAGTGATGTCGAGGGTATGAAATGACTCCAAGGACTGGTCTTCCTTGGGGGCACGGTCGGCTCCGATGACGACGGCTCCGGCGGCAATGAGTGCCGTGACGGCGGCGTCGCCGATTCCTCCGCTTGATCCGGTGACCAGAACCACCTGCTCTTGGAGGCTCATCGGTTCTCTCCCGTGTGGGCATGGCTTGGCTGCATGGCGTGCGGTACGTGCTTCATGTTCGTTTCCTTCCTTGGTACTGCTCGGTCCAGACGGTCGTCGTTTGTCAGGGGTTTCGGTGGGGATCACGGGCTGGCACCTCCGGGGTGCCCGAAGCCGCCGCTGTCCGGACTCCATCGGCGATTTCCGTGGCGCGGAGTGCCTGCGCGAAAGTAACGGCAGGCTTGTGGCCCGCGCAGAACCTCAGAGCCGCTTCTGCCTGACGGAGGAAGAGATCGGAGGGCTCAAAGTCTTGGACGTGTTGTCCGCCGTCACGGTCCCACCTGCGAAGAGAGTCGTTTGACAGCACCATCCGGCCCTTCGCGGCCAGAACATCGATGGTGAGGCTCCAATCCCCTTGGTTAAGCCCTTGGGGTTCATTCCAGGGAGACCAGTAGCTCTGCAAAGTGAACACCGCGCCGGAGGGGAATTCGAGGGTGGCAAGAACGTGTTCCGGTACTGGAGACCCGTACAAGCTGCTGTTGGCGCTGGTGGCCGAGACGTGTGGTTCACCTTCGAACCACGAAGAGACCAGTTCGATGGCATGAATGCCATTCACCACCGCTACTCCGCCCTCTTTCGGATCAGCACGCCATGAGTCGATGGTCCGCTTATGGGCGACCGAACGCACGTTTACAGCGATGACGTCGTTGTTGTGCACCCACTGGGAAAGAAATTCGACGGCGGGATGTTGGTGGAGCGTGTACCCCACCATGAGTCGGTCATGCACTCCCAAAGCAACGGCCATGATGGCAGCACCTTCGGTATCTGCCGCCACCGGCTTTTCGGTCAGCACCCGAAGCCCTCTGTTCAACAGATCGGCGCAAATGGGCGGTTGCAATGTGGTGGGCAGCGCGACGACGACCAGGTCCAGTTGATCAGCAGGAAGCTCCTGGACGTCGGGGACCACCTGGGCTGCCAGTTCCTGGGCCAAGGGGATCGCCCGTTCGTCTTGATACACGAGGTGGGTGACGGTGGCGCCGGCCTTGGCGAATGCTCTGGCGTGTCGGGATCCTGCCCATCCGGCGGCTCCGACCACTGCCACGCGCAGGGGCCGTTCCGACGTCGTCATGACGCGTGCCCTGCGAAGATCAGGGCGAGGATGTGGGGGGTGTTGGTGGTCATGGGTCTCTCCTTTGAGTTAATTCGACAAGTCGATGAGATTGGGTGCGGAAATCCGCGGCATCGTACTCTGGTGTCGTTTAGCTGGCGTTAGGGACAATGTGTCTTCAGTGCTTGCCGCGGGGCCGGCCTGTGATCTTCAAGCACGCGCGCCGTGTTGACCATGATGGCCCCCGTCACGAGCACCATGAGCCAGGCTCCGAGCATGGCGAACGAGGGCAGCCAGCCGTCCCCTGGGTGGTGCAGGAGCGCGAACAGGAATGGTCCGGTGCTTGCCAGGGCGTAGCCGGTGCCCTGGGCAAACGCGGATAAGCTGCCTGAGCCGGACTGCGTTCGGGTTCGCTTATTGATCATGGCGAACGCAAAGGAATAGGCACCTTGGCCGAGCCCGGCAATGACGACCCAGAGCGCTGCCGAAGCTGGTGGAGCGAAGATGATGCCCCCGTAACCGATGGCGAACGCGGCGACAAACAGGACCGCCACTGGCAGCGGGCGGGACATTCTTTGAACCACCAAGGGCACGACCAGAGCGAACGGCAACGCAAGGATTGAATAGACCGCCAGCATCGACCCGGCAGTTTCCTGTCTCATTCCTCTATCGACGAGGACAGCCGGGAGCCACGTCAGCGCAGCGAAGGTATTGCTGGAAAACCCGGCGAAGATCAAAGCCATGCCCCAACCGATGGATGATTTCCAAGGCCTAACAGCATTCGCTCGGGACGGCGGCCCTTCCTTGGCTGGAGAAGTCGTGGAGCGGGCACCCGCTCGTTTCCAGTTGAGGAGGGTCAGCCATGGGATCGCCGCGACCGCGCTGAGGGCAGCCCAAATACCGATGGAGAACCGCCAGCCATAAAGAGTGCCCAGGGGAACGGCCAATTGGGCGGCAACTGCCGTGCTGACGCCCAGGAGGGTGACATGGCACGCCGCGACGACCCCGAGCCTGTCGGGGAAATATTTCAACAAGAGAGGCGGAGCGACGACATTGACCAGGCCTATCCCGAGCATGGCGATAGTGGTGAATGCCAAAAATGCCATGATGTTCGGCGCCTCTGCACGGCCGAGCTGACCCAATGTTGTTAGCAGGAGCGCTACCAGCAGGAGGTGTTCGAGCTGGATGAGCCGCAAAAGTGGCAACGCGAGGAAACCCATCACCGCGAAGCTGGCGGTCGGCAGCATCCCAAGCATTCCTGTGGTCAGGGCGTCAAGGGGAAGGTCCACGCCTATGTGACCCAGGAGCGGGGACGCCGCCGAGACCGCCTCTCGCGCGCTGAAGGCAACCAAAAGGATGCCTGCAAGCGCGGTAAGACGCCCGCGAAGCGGCCGCTTCCCCGCTCCCGCTTCTACCGGATTCTTGCGCGGGCGAAAGAGAGCGATGCCGGCACCTCCTGCGTCCGTCGGGATTCAGCTTGCGTTGACTGCGTGGCTGGCCCATTCGCGCCCGGTTTGCTCCTTTGTGGGCAGACCAGCCGCCGCGAGGATCTGGTCTAGCAGGCGCTGGGTGCGGACAGCTTCGCGGCCTGACGTAAGTGGCTGGGCCCTGTCGGCGACCCGGTCCAGGAAATGGTGGACGGCGGCTGAGAATCCGAGGGTGTCCGTCGCAGTAGCCCAGCCGTAGGCTTCGGCGCTCAATTCCCGTGAGGTGGTGACGCCGTTGATGGTGGTGGAAACCGTCTCGGGTGCCCTGACTTCGACAGTCTTCCCGTTACCGTAGGCGTCCAGTTTCTCATTCCATGCTCCGGCTGTGCGGGCTGCCATCAGGACGCCGGTGTTCCCGGTGCTGAAGCGGATGGTGGCTGCAAGTCCGTCCTCCTCCCAAGGGTCATCGCCTGCGGCGTGCGCGGCCACATGCTCGGGTTCACCTCCGCAGTACCAGCGGAGGAGATCGACCATGTGGATGGCGTTTTCGAACGTTGCACGGTATTCCGATCCGGGCCGGTTCTTCTGGGCGACGCAGAAGGTTGCGCCGTTATCGCCGAAAGCGTCCCGTCCGGCCGTGTAGACCGGCGCGTAACGGCGGTTGAAGTCAACCATCAGAATTCGTCCCCGCTCGTCGGCGAGGTCGGCCAGGCGTTCTGCCTCGTCGGTAGCTGGGGCCAGCGGCTTCTCGCAGAAGACGTCCACATCACGGCTGAGACAGAGCTGGACGGCGTGGGCGTGCTCGGAACGCGGGGTCAGCACGAAGACGGCATCCAGTTCCTGCGCGGCCAGCATTTCCTCAACGGTCTTGTACGCAGCGTTGAATCCCCAGCGCCGGACCAGGCTGCTTGGATCTTCCCGTCGGGATACCAAGGCTGCCAACTCGACGTCGTCCCGCTGCACGAGGGTGGGCAGTTGCGCAATGGTGGCGATGTTGCCGGCGCCGATAACTCCGACGCGGAGGCGGTTGGTGTTCATCGGGCGTTCCTTACTTCGGCCAAATCAGTGAGCATTGAGCGCAGGACGGTGGCGGATTCGCGGAAGCCGTCCTCGGGTGCGGGGAGGTCTTGGGGGTGCCAACGGTATTCGAGTTCGATGCTCAGCACATCGTCGTAGTCATGCTGCTGCAGGGCAGCGAGGATGCCTGACCAGGGAACGACGCCGTTTCCGACGACTCGGGATCGGACCGCACGTTCGGAAGCGTTGACCCGGGCTGTCTCGGTGGCGCGGAAAGCTGCGTTGGGATCGGTGAAGATGAGGTCTTTGACGTGGACGTGACCGATCAGGTCGCCTTGGATGGCGAAGGCTTGTTCGTAGTTCTCGTCGTGTGTGAAGGTCAGGTTCGCCTGGTCATAGAGGACACGGACGGCCGGGTGGGCAATTTCGCGGACCAGGGCGGCGGTGTCGGCAGCGGTCTGGGTCATGGTGCCGAAGTGGTTTTCCACGCACAGGGCAACACCCGCCTGGGCTGCTTCGGGCGCGAGGTTCTCCAAGGCTTTACGAAGTTTCGCCCAACGCTCTGCGTGGTCGGTATCCCCGGGGTGCCACGAGCCGGCGTAGACACGGACCCGGTCAGCACCGAGAAGGTGTGCGGTGTCGATTGCGCCACGGAATTCATCAACGGCTTTGTGCCATTCGGCATCGTCCAGTGAGTTGATGGCCGTGGTGTAGGGGGTGAGACCCACGATGGGGATTCCTGCGTTTTCTGCCGCTTTCAGGGCCTCCATCGCCGCACGGCGGTCGCCTAAAGGCAATCCCGATTTGTAGTCATTCTGGTAGATGACTTCGGCCGCATCGAGCCCTGCGGCCCGGAATAGTTCAAGTGCTTGGGGAACCGTGTGGTCCGGGGTGCCTAATGTGTGACCGGCAAGCCGCATTTGTTTATGTCCTATCTGGTGTATTTGGAGGTGCTGTCCAGTCCGCAGGACCGACCAGCCGGGGAGGAGCTGCGACGCGGGATCGATCCACGATTTCCATCAGCAAACCCCAAGGGGTGATGAAGTAGGTCCAGCGGTTGCCGGCTACTCGTGGGCTGTCGCCAGCGACTTCCTTGCGCTCACCCAGGACGCGTACTCCAGGCGTTTCCTTCAGTACGGCGATGGCGTCGTCGACGTCGTCCACGACGAAGCACAAATGGTGGCCGCCGGCATCGCAATGCCTCGGCGGCGTTTCGCGCCGCTCAGCGCTGCTCCATTCGAAAAGTTCGATGTTGAGGTTCGGGGGCAGACGGAGCATGGCAAGTGTGAGCTTCGCATCCGCCGGGACGTCGAAGTTCGTTGGCATGAATTCTTCGTCTGGTCCCCGTTCAGAGCGGTACAGCTCGTCGGCGCCGAGGACGTCGACGAAGAAGCGGACGCCCTCATCAAGGTTTGGTACCGTCAAGCCGACGTGGTCTGTGTGTTGGAGCCCGGGCAAACGCCGAAGCGCCGAGTCCTGTCCCCCGCTCACTTGCGCGGTCCTGAGGTGGAGCCGCGGACCAAGAGCTCAGGTTCGAGAACGAGATGGTCCACAGAACCGGCAACGTTCTGCTTTTCTGCCAGTTCGATGGCCAGGTGGCCCATGTCGGCGATCGGCTGCCGAATCGTGGTCAGCGGAGGATTGAACCGGGCCCCCAACGCGAGTCCATCGAACCCAATGACGGAGACGTCGTCTGGCACGCGCACACCGCGCTGACCAAGCGCCGACATCACTGCAAAAGCCACCATGTCGTTGGCTGCGATGATGGCAGTTGGAGGATTATCCATTTCCAGGAAATGCTCGGCGGCACGCGTACCCGCATCCAGGTCCGAACCGCTGTCCAGGACCAGGGGTGTGTCCCCATGCTTGGCCGTAAGTTCGAGGTAGGCGTCCATCCGGTCCTGGGCGGTGTGTGTACCTGCGATGCCGGATACGTAGCCGATGGACGTGTGCCCCAGGCCGTGCAAGTGTTCCAGGGCGACCTGGATTCCTTGCCTGCTGTCGACCGTGACCGTAGGGACGGAATCGTCGCCCTCGACTCTGTCGATCACGACGACCTTGTGTCCGAAGTCGAAGCGTTTAAGGGCTTCGGTGTCTACCTTCGTTGAGGGTGCCACGATCCCGAAGGGCGCGTACATGGCCTGCATGGCTGTGAAATATCCGTCCGTCTTGGCCGGGTCCCCGTTGGTGACGCAGAGCATCAGCTGGTAGCCGCGCTCGTCAGCTGCCTGGGTCATCGCTTTGGCAAGTTCGGCAAAGAACGGATTCGTGATGTCCGGGACGATCAGGGGAATGATGTTGCTGGTTTTTCGACGAAGCGCCTGGGCCAGTGGACTCATGGTGTAGCCGAGCCCCTCTGCGACCCGGAGGATGTGCTCGCGCGTTTCACTCTTGACCGCCTCGGGGCGTGAAAACGCCCGAGAGACCGTTGACCGGTGGACCCCCGCAGCTTTCGCGACGACGTCGATACTCAAGTCAGGCATGATCTTTTCCTCCGTGCTGGTCGTCATAGGCCCTCCAGATGGGGCGCATGACCTCTTCGAGCTGGGCCAGTGTAGTCAGGCCCCGGAATCCATCATCCAGCGTCCGGGCGACGTTCCGAACGAAGGGGTCGTAGAGCGGGTCGCTATCGACGTTGAGCTTGTCGACTTCCGTGGTTCCATCCAGTGCCGTGAAAGTTGCCGTGCCGTCCGAGTCGACCGTGGCGAATCCTGAGTCACCCACCGAGGTGAAGCTGCAGTAGCGCTTGAGCGGCGACCCGGGGAAGGCGTAACCCACCTCAACGATGGCTTCACGCCCTTCCGGTGTCGTGATGATGAGGCTTGCATGGTCCTCAACCGCTTGGTGGTGAAGGACCGATGAGAGCCGGGACTCCACATGGGCTGCTGACTCACCGGTGCCCCGAAGGAACAGGTCGACAAAATGAGGAGCCAGGTTGGCCAGGCAACCCCCACCCGCTTTCACCGGGTCAAGCATCCACGGATTGGCGTTTTCCAGATACCGGGACGGTGGGCCGGCAATGAACGAAGCCCTCTGGTACGTGGGCCGGCCTGCTTTGGCAAGCCATTGATCCGTGGGGCCGCCACGCTGGACCAGGGGTACCGTTGCGGGCACGCCGGCTGCCTCGGCTGCCTGCCGCACGGTGGAGAGCTCCTCGAGTGAAACGCCCACGGGCTTTTCGACGACGAACGGGATACCCCGCTCGATCAGGGCAAGACACTTTTCGGCCATTCCCTCATGGGGACCAAAAACATAGGCAAGTCCGACATCGGGAAGATCAACCAGCTTCCGCCAATCGGCGTCGACCGGCGCGCCCCAGATTTCGGCCAGCCGCTGTACCTGCACGCGGGATACGTCGTCGTCACCGACGCCGACCACGTCATGCTCTTCAGCCATGGCCTGCGCGCAGAGCGGAACGTGCCAATGGGAAGCGCCCAGAATGATTGTTCGTACGTGCGTCAACCGCAATACCCCCTTGTATGAGATCGGTTGCTGAGATCGGTTGCAATAACACTATGGATGGTGGGAGAGTTTGTCAACGACACCGTAAACACCAACCAGGTCGGACGCTTCGGGAAACCCCGCAGTGCCGGCCGGACAGAGGTCAAACATGAACAAGAAACTTCGCACCTTGCAAACCATCGACGAGTCCGGGGCCGTCCTCATCGTTCGCCTGGAGAGCGCAGAGCTTGCCGAGCGTGTTGCTGAAGCAGCCATCGAAGGAGGGTTTCGGGCACTTGAGATTACTCTTTCCATTCCCGGCGCCGTGGACGTCATCCGCCGGCTCGCCGCCAAGCACGCGCCAGACCGCGTCGCCGTTGGCGCTGGAACCGTGCTGGATGAACACTCCGCATACGAGTGCATCCGCGCCGGCGCCCAGTTCCTCGTCAGTCCCCAGCTCAACCCCGCGATGATCCGCACCGCCAACAGATACCAAGTACCAACCATCAGCGGCGCCTATACGCCAACCGAGCTCGTCGAGTCCGCCGAAGCTGGCGCCGACATCCTCAAGCTCTTTCCAACCGAAGCCGGCGGCGTAGCCTACGCAAAGTCCGTACTGGCTCCGCTTGCACACCTGCCGATCCTGCCCGCCGGTGGCGTAACCCTGGAGAACGTCGGCGAATGGTTCGCCGCCGGCGTGGCCGGCGTCGGCGTTGGCAGCTACGTGACCAAGGCATGGCAGCCCGACGGCGACTTCAACCGCGTCAGCGAGGCAGCCCGGGCGTTTCTCTCAGCCGTAGCAGAGGCGCGCAAGTAATGCCCCCGCGCGTCTTCATCGTCATCGGACCGGCAGGGTCAGGGAAAACAACCGTTGCGCAGCGAACAGCCCAAGAGCATGCTGCTGCATACCTGGACAAGGACAGGGTCAGCGGCCGCTTCATCGAATTCACACTGGCGGCCACCGGGCACGATCCCACCGACCGGGAGTCCAACGACTATTACCGCGAGAACCTGCTGCCCCTTGAGTACGAAACCCTCATGGACGTGGCGGGGATGAATCTGCGCCTGGGCCGGTCAGTGGTCCTTGACGCCCCGTTTGGAGCCTATTTCGGGGTACCGGACTACTTGACCCGCGCGGCAGAAGAATTCCAGTGGCCCTCGCCCGAGATCACCGTAATACGGGTCCGGGTCCCCCAAGATGTTCTGCGCACCCGCCTCATTCGCCGCGGTCTGGAACGGGACCAGTGGAAGCTGGCGCACTGGGAGGAGTACTGGTCCGCCTACGGCAGCCTGGAATGCGCCTGGTCCGGAGTGGCTTATCAGGACTTCAACAACGAGGCCCCTTCCCCACTCCTTGAGAGCTGACCTCAGGCCCGGCGCAAGCCGTCCACGAATGGTCCGCGGGGCCGCCTTGGCACCCCTCAAAGCCCGTATATTCGCCCTACGTCACGGCCAATCGTGAAAATCTGAGCGAGACCAGCCTACTGACGTTGACAAGGATCACATTTCATCCGTATTGTTGCTTGCAACCGATCTCAGCAACCGATCTCATTATGAATTTGGGAGGCTGGATAAGCTCCTTTCCGACTTCACGTCAGGCGGCGCCCTCAGCGTTGGTCCGACTGCAGGTCCTGGCAGTCGGTTTCCCCGCTCGCCGGCTCGTAAAGCCCGGGCGTGACCCGCACACTGAAGTGTCCGGGACTCATATACCCCTCCGCAACAAACCTGGAATTATGGAGAGTTCAATGAAGACCTCAAAAGAAGCCGACGGCGGTCTGGCCGCTTCGGAGCTTCCCGAAGCGACGGAACCCCCTCGCCGCACCCTCAACATGGTGGCGGGCACGATAGGCCATTTCGTTGAGTGGTACGACTGGTACATCTATGGGCTGCTTGCGGCCGTGTTCTCGTCGCAGATTTTCCCCAGCGATTCCCCCTTCGCATCCCTCATTGCGGCCTTGCTTACCTATGCGGTCGGCTTTGTGGTGCGCCCACTCAGTGGAATCATCATCTCTCCCCTGGCCGACCGCTTTGGTCGACGTGTCATTCTGACGCTGTCCATCTCCGGAATGGCTTTGGGTTCGCTGATCATCGGCCTCACGCCTTCGTTTGCAACCATCGGCTACGCAGCCCCCGTTCTGTTCCTGGTTGCACGTATTCTTCAGGGCATTTCGGCCGGCAGCGAGGGGCAAAGCGCCATCGCGTTCATGGTGGAACACGCTCCCTCAAAGCGGCGTGGCCTGTTCGGCTCGTTCACCAACATGGCGAGCGGCCTGGCGACCCTCGCGGCAACCGGCGCGGCAGCCATGGTTACCTCATCCTTCGCCCCGGCTGACCTCGCCGCTTGGGGATGGCGCATCCCCTTCGTTGTGGGAGGCGTCCTCGGAGTCGTCGGTCTTATCCTGCGTGCCCGGGCCGAAGAAACCCCCGAGTTTGAGGCAGGAGCCCTCGTGGATCAGAAGTCCGCAGCTGCACGCCTGATGGACCTGCTTCGCGAACACCCGAAGGCGCTGCTTCAGGCCGCCGCCCTCTCTGCCCCGGCAGTGGCCTACTACACCTGGGCGACGTTCCTGCCCACGTACGCGAAACTGACCAGCGGCCGCGACCTGGCCTCGACCCTGGCCGGAAGCGTTATCGGCCTGGCCCTGCTGGTTGTCATCGTGCCTGTCTGCGGTGCGCTCTCCGATCGGATCGGCCGCCGCAAGATCTTCCCGATCATCGGCGCCATCGGCATGATCGTGCTGTTCTACCCCTTGCTCCTGCTCCTGAACCAGCCCGGCTTCGGCGTGTATGTTCTGGTCTCGGCGTCAGGATGGGTCGTCCTTGGTATCTGGCAGTCGGTCTATCCCACCATTCAAGCTGAACTGTTCCCGGCCTCCGTCCGCGTTTCGGGCATCGGCTTCGCGCACCAGATTGTCATTGCCGTCTTCGGCGGTACCGCACCGCTGATCGCCGCAGCGTTCGTCGGCGCCGGGCAGCCGATGCTCGTCGCGGTGTACATGATCGTCGTCGTCGCCCTCTGCCTCCTGGTCTACTTCACCCTGCCGGAGACCGGCAACCGCGGTGACCGTGCCACCGTGGCACTGGCTGATCCGGAGGTACTCGAAGGCGAACACCTTGTCTCAAGTACCCCGCAAGCCACCACCGATGCGAAGCGTTTCCACTAGGCACGCTTTCCCCGGACGCCAGACGGCCCGATCAGTCAGCAACCGGCCGCCGACCCCGCGTCCTGGTCGGACCGCCTCGGCATCTGGGAACAAGTCCCTTAACGGAGTCAAGACTCACAGTGCGCGGTGAACGAAAGACTTTTCCAATATTGGTGCAGAACCGAGAGGATCTCCAATTGAACCAAATGATTATTAATACGTTTTCCTACCTATGGTCAGCCACAGCAATTGACGCGATCGCGGAGTTGGTCGAGAACGGCCACAAAACCTTCGAAGTTCCAGTCAGCTCTCCACATTGCTGGCCGGATGAAATCTCCGGCCCCGAACGCACCGCAATCCACGCCCGCCTCAATGAATACGGCGCCGATATCAGGTCCTTGAACGCCGGCGGCTATGACATCAACCTGGCCAGTCCCGGCGCCAGCATGCGCCGTAAGAGCATCGAGCACATCGCATCAGTGATCGACTTGGCCGAAGCCTGGGGTGTCTCCGAGGTCGTGATCTCCCCCGGCACACGACGCCCGATGATCTCGCCTTCTCTCGACAAAGTCCACAGGTGGATGTACGAGAGCATGGAGAGTCTGATTCCGCTGGCTAAACAGGCCGGGACACGGTTGCTCTTCGAAAACACCCCCTACTGCTTCACCCCAACGATCCAGGACCTGGCAGGTGTCGTCAAAACGATCAACGACGACTCAGTCAAGATCGTGTACGACGTCGCGAACGCAGCCTACATCGGCGAGGATCCCGTCGAAGCCCTGCTCTCCCACCGCGAATCCATTGGGTTGGTACACATTTCAGACACAGGCACTGACACCTGGGGCCATGACCCCATCGGCACCGGAGTAATCGACTGGAACGGGCTCGGAAAAGCGGTCAAGGAAACGTGCGGGGTGAACAATGTTGTCCTCGAGATCATCCGCGAACAGAACCCCGTCCAGGAATTCAAGAAAGCCATGCACGACCTCAAAGACAAGGGCTGGGACCTGGAAAACTAAGCCCGACAACCAGAAACCCGGCACGGCGGCCGAAGTCCTGCAGGAAAAAGACATAATATTCCACATTGCGAAACGAGCTACACCAATGCAAATGGCATTCACCGACCCATATGGGCCTTTGCACAAGAAATCTTCCGCATGTGAACCACTGATAAAGGAGTATGTACAATGAGAGCTTTGGTTAGCGGCGGAAGCAGCGGCATCGGAGCAGCGACCTGCCTCAGAATCGCAGAGGCGGCTCTGGCTCGCGGCGTGCACCCGATGATCGCAGTGGCAGGGCACGATTCGAACGGCAACCAGGAACAAGTCGTTCGTGCAATCCAGTCGATGGGCGGTACCGCCATCGCGTTGACGGGCACCATCGGTGACCCGGAGGTGCCAGCTAAACTCGTCGACGCTGCCGTGGCCGAATTTGGCGGGTTGGACGCCCTCGTCGCCAACGCGGGGATCGCAAACCCCGGCGCCATCTGCGACGTGAGCCTCGAAGACTGGGACGAGATGTTCTCCGTCAACCTTCGCGGCGCGTGGCTCCTGGCCAAAGCAAGCCACCCGCACCTTAGCCAGAGCCGCGGCTCAGCCTGCTTCACCTCCTCCATGTCCGGTCAGGTACCTCACGCAGGATCAGGTGCCTACAGCCCCAGCAAAGCCGCGGTGACAATGCTGGCCCAAACACTCGCTTTGGAATGGGCACCCGAAGGGATCCGCGTCAACGTGGTCTCCCCCGGTATGACCCACACACCGATGACCGAAAAAATGTACGCCGATCCCCACATCAAAAAGGCAAGGGAAGACATCATCCCCTTGGCACGAATTGGCGAGCCCATCGACATTGCGAACGTAATCGAGTTCCTCATCAGCCCCCTGGCGGGCTACGTGACCGGCCAGGACATCTGCGTTGATGGCGGCTTCTCCAAATCGATCCTCAGCCACATTCCCGGACGACCCAGCTCCAAGTCCTGAACCCCTGCCGTAACGGCGCGCCGTCAGGGCAGCACTTCTGCCACCCTGACGGCGCGTGCCCGGCAACGCCAAGACCAGGCAAAACGATTCGACGTCATCGTGCACCATGTTCGCGACGACAAACCGGCCCGCCCAAGCACCGCCAGGCAGATATCGACCATCGACAGCTTTCGCCCGTCGTCACCGCGCAACACGGACATGAGAAGGCGTGCCCAATGCACAAAGAGGAGGCCCCGTGTACATGGCAAAGAACATCCTGGATGGCACAGAATGGACCGCCACGGACTTCGCCCAGCTACCCCCGGATGAACAGAAAGAAACCCGGCAGGAACTAGCTTGTCTTTCCTGTGGCGGCCCGGCCATATTTCGAGCGGGACCGAAACGTCGACCATCATTCGCCGCCCGACACCAGGACGGCTGCCACTTGGTAGCGCCGGCATGGAGTGCCTTCAAATACTTGGTGGGTCTGGAATGCGCGACGGCCCTGCCGGCCATAACCTACAAACGGTGACCTCCAGCCAGAACATGCGACTGGGTAACTATTGACGCCAAACCTGCGACAGAACCCCCGTCGTCGAGCTTGCCGGCCACTTCCTTCGTCACTGGCAGTCAGGATAGCATTTAAGACCGTGAGAGCGGATGTACCGGGAATCCGGGTTTCGCTGTTCTGACGCCAGCGCTCATCTTGCAGATCATCTATTCAAGGGTGATGGCGGAGCCGAAATGGAATTCGCAACTCGTCTCACCAGAGCGGACCGTCGCAGGTTACCGCGGACAACGGCATCCGAGGCCTGTTGAACGATTTAGCGGCGCCGTTCTCCAGCGCGCCAACCATGAAGCAGCGCAGACGCAGAAAGACTGGTCCGGTCCCCTGGTTATCCATCACAAGATGCGCCGCCACGTCGCCGGCGAAATGCTTCCGCACCACTTCGTTGGAACTTTTCCGTGCAGGGCGCTGTCCGTTTCGACCGCAACAATGGCCTAGTTTCCGCCATTCTGGACTCGTCGCTCAGACAGCCGTCATTTGAATTGCGGTTCAGTGTCCGTAGCTTCCCCGCAAGTTGCTCGCAGAGATGTCCGATGACGGGGGAAAGGATAGTCAACCCATCCCTGACTCCCTTCGTCGATCCGGGCAGGTTGACGATGAATGTCTCCCCTGCGGCTCCGGCATGGCCGTGGCTCAGCATAGCCATACGTGTCTCCATTGTTCCCGCCCGCCGAGTACCTTCCATGGTTCCCGGAATTTCGCGAGACAGGAGTGTGAGGGTCATTTCGTGGGTGCGGTCATCGGGGCTAAGTCCTGTTCCGCCGCTGGTGGTGATGGCAGGGTCGTGGCTAAGGAGCACACTGCGGGCAACACCGACCGGTTCACCGTCGGGGGCGATCACAGAGGGGAACGTCTCAAATGCCTGTTTGGTCATCCATGCAGCGATGGGTCCCGTCTCATCTGCGTAGATTCCTTGTTCTGCCCGTGTCGAGGCGATGACGACGCCGACTGTCCGTTGCGCGCTCGGCTCATAGGCGTTCACGTGTCGGGTCCGCTCGTGGCCAGAACTGACCAGCTGATTTTGCAGCTGCCGGCTAGCACTGCATAATTATTCGCTTCCCCAATCGTATAGGGGATGCTCAGGGCAGAAATAGATGCTGCAGTTAGAACCTCGGCTGTCCTGAATACGGCAACCATAGCCTCGTCGCCTTCAGCCAGTTCAGTTACTTCGCTGGGGTGTGAACGAGAGCTTTAGCATGGGCCATCGCATGGACCAGGTGGGATCCGGAGCCACCTTCCATCCGGACTGTGGTGCCGCCTGTGTCGACCGACCCCGGCGAACTTCGTGTTTTCCGCTGGTGAGTCCACGGCTTCAGCCAGACGAACCCGGTGAACAGGACGCGGGCCGGGAGTTCCAAGGATTCCTGACAACGCAGGCCGTAGGAAGACTTCGAAGAAGACAAAACAGCTGACGGGATTTCCAGGAAAGCGGAGGAAGGGAATCCCGTCGACTCTGCCAAGGCCTTGTGGATCGCCTGGCTGCATGGCAACGGACAGGAATTCGACCGGTTGACCGCCATCGCTTGGCGGACGACCTCGTAGGCGCCTTGCTCACTCCTCCGGTGGTGACTGTGAGATCGGGGGCGCTGTCCTTTTGTCGGGTGTAGTCGTCGCGCTATGTCAAGAGGTTGGCAGCGGAGTCTTGAGAGACGTCCCCCACTGCTGGATCCGGAAAGGAGTTTGGCTTTGCCTTCTTTACGGGTATTACAGCGTCGGCACATTCGGGGAGCATGGCCCCGATCATGATGGGAGCAGCAAAACCGGGTTCTAATGCTGCGGGCACGGCGCCTGCTGGCAGGGACGCAGTTACGCGGAGCTCCGCGCCGCCGACTGGAATGTCTGTTGAGCGGACGGCGAAGCCGTCCATTTGAGAGTTCTCAAAAGGGGCAGCGGAATGGGCACGTAGATGTTGACGGCGAGTGACCTGCCCAGCGCCTCGAGCAACGAGACTTGGTGAAAGACTCTCGGGGAAGTGAGGCCTGTCAACAGTTCTTCCCCGGCTTCACGATGGGTAGCAAACAGCTCTGGTCACGGAAATCCTCTTGGGGGAACGGGGTGGGGGCTTGAGGCCATAATCCTTCTTGCCGCTGGCAGAATTGTCGAAATCGTGCCTATAGGTGGGCTCAGTGTCTTCCAAGGTCGGGAAACTGCTCGCGGTTCACCATTGCAACGCACGGTTTCGTGTTTTTGCGATGTGCTTGCGCATTGCTTCCGCTGCTTCAGCGATGTCTCTTCGCTGAAAGGCCACCAAAATTTCCTCGTGCTCAGCGAGGACAACGGAGGAGTCGCTTAGTCCGTGGCTCAAGTTGTGTCTGACGCGGTGGGTGTGGGTGATCGTCAAGTCGGCCATCTCCAGTAGGTATAGATTTCCGCAGTTCCTGAGAATGGTTTCGTGGAAATTCCAGTCGGCTTCGAAATATTTGCGATATCTGGTCGGTTGTTCCGCCTGGTTCACGCTGGCGAAATGCTCCGCGGCTGTGCGGTGGTTGTCGTGTGCTTTCGCCAGCGCCGGAACTAGTGTTTGCAGGTGGGCAGATGCGCGGTTAATGGCTGCGATTTCCACGACTTCTCTTGCGTCGAAAAGTTCTTCCATCTGACGTGGACTCAGGGGCGGTGCCACGGTGTAGCCCCTTAACGCCATGCGTCGCAGCAGGCCCGTATGCTCGAGTTGTGCTAGTGCCTCACGAATGGGGGTCGGTGATACACCTAGTTCGCGGGAAAGTGCGTCAATGTGCAGAGGGGATCCTAGCTCCAGTTCTCCCCGAAGTAGGAGGTCGACGACGTAGTCGGAAACCTCGTCGCGCAAGACGCGGCGCGATATCGCTTTAACCCTGGTTGCCATCGTGATCAATGGGCCCTGTCGCTGGGAAGCCAGCGCGGGATCAGGGTTGTCGCGAAGATGGCTAGCATTAGGACACTGCTGGAGACCAGTAGTACGGTCAAGTTCGTCAGCGCGAGGAGAACTCCACCGATAGCCGATCCTGCGGCGATCCCGACGTTGAACGAGGCGTTATTGACTGGCGCTCCCGCGGAAGGCAGGGCTCCCGCTCCCCGAAGCCCAAGGACTTGGACCAGAAGTGGAAGCGCGCCGAACGTCAGCCCCCATATCAGGACAAAGACTGCTGTCCATACCGCTGACTCCCGGGAGAGGAGAACACCAACTATAGACAACGCTACGAGTCCGACCGCGAATCGGAAGGCTGCGGAGGGACTGCGATCAGAAAGACGGAGAACAGTCAACAGACCCATCACTCCGGCAAAACCATATCCAAGCAAGACGATGCTGACGTTTTCTTCCGTCACGCCCCTCTCCCGCAACAGCGGCTCGACATAGGTATAGCTCGTGAATTGAGCCGTCATCGTAATGATCGTCGTGACCCCGACCTTCAGCCAGGCCGGTTGCCGCATCGCCTGCATCCGGGCCAGTCCGCGGCAGTACGGGCCAGTCCGGGGCGAAGAGTGTGGACAATGTCCACACTCTTTTTTCCATGTGGGGTCGCCGGGGCGACGTCCTCGGGCCCGGCAGAAAATAAGGCTACGTCGGCGGCGGCGGGTTCATGCTGGTAGTCGGATTTGCGGACCGGCAGCGAGCGAGACACTTCCATCAGATTCCCTCCTTTCACGCATTCATGGCGGTTCGATCAGGAGGCGGCATGACTTCACAGAACTCTGAGGGGACTGCCGCCACAGATGCCGGGAGGCCGTACTTCCGCAGTTTGGGGGTCACACCTCGCCGCCAGCACAGACTTTGAGCGATCGGGTCGTTTGTGGACGGCGGTCAGGTCACGTCGGCGAGTTCGAAGGAGCAAAACTCCTGCCCTACAAGGTCGGCAAGGTCGCGGAGGGACAGCGCTAGCGGCGACAAGACCGCTGGCCATAATTCTCGTGACTGGTTGCGCGTAGCAGACCGCGACTTCATGGCTCAGGTAGCCGAGCACTTGCCCATTCCAGCGCACACAGACCGCATTCGAGCCATAGGGGTTTGTCCGGCCCCCGCCACCAAGTTCAACCTGAAGACTTTCAACTTCACCATCGCTCCTTTGAGCGGTGAGGTCCCCACCGGTACGCGAGGCAGACCGTATGCCTTCACCGTCTGCGTGCTCGCCCACAACTTCGACATTCGGCCACTCAGAGCGACCAGGCGACATACAATATGAGTCTCCCTTAGGGGCGTAGCGGGATTCCGCTGTGAGGCCAGCGTGGCGCTTCCGGATGAGGCGGAGTGGCATTAACGGAACCTTCAACTCCGCGCGGACATCCAGGGTCGGGAGGGGATATCAGAGCAGCCAGACCAGAGCCGATGTTGAAGGCAGGCTAAGGAACGTCCACCTCGAGTTGTCAGGGCCGATTACAAGGTCGGCCATTTTGGCTCATTATCAGCCCGCCCCTTCCTGGCAACTGGCGTTCTTAGCAACGGGAAACGGTCGTGGGTCCTTGAAAGGACGCGCGGCTGGAAACGAGGCACCTACCACCGCTTAGCTTTCTCATGCCCCACCCCTGCCAGGTATGAAGCGCCGCTAACAACGTCATGTCAGCTGACATGGTTACTTTTTTACCCCGGATATACCCTTCTCCGGAGACTCCACGCCTCATGACTTCTGGCTGATGAGCCTGCGGGAACAGGTCTGAAAAATTCTCTCCTGCTTTGCGATGTACTCCGAGTCCTCGCTGTTTAAGTCGAGTGAAACACAAACACCACATCTCCCAATTGCCTCCACACTGTCACGATTCACATAATGAGCGGCTTTAATAGCTGCGAGACATCTTTCCGACTGCAACAGCCATTTCTCTGTTGGCAAACTTGCATGGATCATGTGGGCAGCACTTTCCAGCCCCAACGACGAACAGAGTTCAGTAACGGCCGCGAGGACAGCAGGAGCGGAAGTGCGTGGCATCAAAGCCAACATGCCGTCATTCCCCAACGAACCGTCGCTGGTAGCAGGAACAACGACCCCGCCGCGATCGGCCACTATTGCGCGGGCCCCATCTTCGAAGTCATCAACTGGGCGTTGCAGTTGTGTTCTATATTTAAATAGCGGGGCTATTAAGGAAGAATTTGTAAATGAATCAAAATGTAAGCTTTTTGCAAATTCTTCCATTTTGTCGCTCACGCCATACCCGATGTAACCCTTTGAGCTTTTCACTGCGCGATTGTAGGCAATAAAATCCATGCTGAGAGCCGCTTGATCAGCGTTATTAGCCAAGTGATTCTCGATCACCCGTACTGGGTAAATGACTCTGTCTAACTGCAATCCAGCAGTCAGCCGTTTCCAGGGAGGGGTGCCTAAGGTAGCTAAACGCTGGCGACTAGAGTGACCGCGCCTCCAAATACGTGCGACAGACTCTGCTGCCTCTACTCTTCCGGGTGTCCATCGGTCTAGACGACTTGAGGCGGCCAACACCCAAGCGGTTTCAGCCTGCGTAAAGGAACTGAGTCCGTTTCCTATCGTTGCCAGGCCAAGTTCCTGATGCTTCAGGTCCAGGCAACGGGCTAGACCTTCCGCCACAGATTCTAGATCCTGCGCACGCGTAACGTATACGAACTGACGATGCGATGCGACCGGTGCAGTACGTCCCACTGTTTCGACTGCGTGAGCAATTGCATTGGACGCGGCATAAACAGAACCGTATCGCGCCAGCAGTACTGAGAAATCTATTCCAGCGACACCCTCAAGTTGACCATTTATGGAAATCAAAGCGCCACGTCCCATAGCGATCTTGCGTAGCTAAGTGTTTCTGCCCAGGCTTGCGCAAGAGACATATTCGTATCCTGCATGCGCTTAAGATCTCTCCAGACCGGCAACCACTCGCGCGGGTAGGCCATCTCGGCGGACGGCGGTCCGGGAAGCATTGAGGTTGCCAGGTAGGAGACATCCCGCGAAGGGGGCAAAGCGCCGGCTTCGAGCATAAGTGCCATATCAAAAAGGTCACGACATCTGCTGCTGACTGTGCCGTTAATTCTATGCTTGAAAACTGCGTCGACTTTAGCCGCAGTGAGCGACGCTAGGGTTTCAATGCATAACTCCTGCTGGCCTATAGTGATAGGCTCTACGACAACAGCGCTATTGTCATCGAGTACCAGTTGGCATGCGACACGATCTAAGGCCTGACCCGACGCATCGCGGCAGAGAAGGCTCAACTCTGTGCCGACGACCTTTCCGTCGAAGAGGGTAATATCTTCAGGAATGACCGCGGAATCGAAGTGACTAAGCAGATATTCTCTGGCCGACGTTAGTGCTAGAAGGTTGTCGAAACCGAGATCTAGATCTCCGGGAACGCGGAACTTACTTTTCCTGTGTAACATAAGTGCAACGCTCCCCGAAATACGCGGAAAGGCTCCACCTTTAGAAAGGTGCAGGGCAACATTAAGTAGACTTTCCACTCGTAGAGTGTCACGCACGGTTAAAGTCTTGGTGAGGTCATTCAGCAGCATATTCACCTTATCCGGTTCTTCAAACCGATCGCTTGTGCGGCAATCGAGCGTAGTCCTGGAATGACAAGCGAAAGCATCAGGGATGCGCCAGCAGCACTGGCGATAGCTGTCCAGAGTCCCTCTATCGTGCGATCCTCGATTCCCGCCCAGATGGCGAAGGCGCTGGAGAATGGAAAGCCCAGTATTGCCAGGACTCCCAGAGCTGCGTTTCGCGACGCAGCACTTTGCGCCTCAAGCTCGGTGATAGCCTCCCTGACGTCCTCGCGTAGTTCTGTCAGACGGTCTGGGATCCCCTTGACGGAGCGCAAGCTTAAGAATAGATCGTTCGTGTAACCACGCTCGGTTATTCTGTCACCCCAGTTCATTAGTCTGTATGCGGCAAGCGGGGACGACATGCCCGCCACGGATTGAGATGAATGATGTCCACCCTTCCTAGCTTGGAAGAGTGCGTCACCAATTCTGTTAATAAGCACGTCCTGTGCTTCTGCCAGCAGGAAAGCGTCTAACTCAATCGTGTGGAACCGGAGCTTCCTCTGCCTAAGCGCATCTGCCTGGGCAAGCCCGGCTGGAGGCAAACGATCCGCGACATAAGAGACGCCTTCGCTGGCGACAAACCCTGACCACTCATCGGTTACACGGATAGAGCGTGAGCGAACCTGGTCATGTGAGTCGCGACTGACGGTTATGGTGCCCGGCATGTGAGCTGTGGCCAAGTACCAGAGCCACTGGTCCTTGGCGCTCCACTCCGGCTCGAGGTTTGAAGCGATGGTAGGCAAGCCTGCATCATCAGGGCAGACAAGGCTCATAAGACGCGCGCGTCGCACTCCGGATCCAAGCGACGCGGTTCCTAGCTGGCTCTCCAGTGCCGATCTAATTGATGCCCCATGTTTGGGGTCAAGATTTGAGAGCTCAACGAGAGTGCGTAAACACTGCTCTGCAGTACCGTTTACCCGTCCATGAACAACAAGAAGGGCGTTATGCGGAGTCCGATCGTGGATCCAAAACAGTTCGCGACCGGTGAATACAAAGTCAACGTCGTGGCCGCGTTCGCTGCGAAAATTGAAGGTCTCCTCGTTGGACTGGTGCCACCGGCGTTCATCTTTCGTATCGCCATAGAGAAGAAACGGAACATGGCTTCCTGGAACGTACCGGGCCCGTCCACTCGTGTCCGAAACAATTTCATGAGGAGTACCCGGTAGATTGACGAGCTTTAGCGGCCCCTTCGTCCACTTCGGTTTTTGAGCGAGATCTACAGGTACGACGAGGACAAACTCGGCTGCAAGAAGACTCAATCCTACAGTCCTCGCAAAAGCAGTGACTTGAACCGCGCGAGGTCTTCAAGCATCGTTTTGTCAGAAGGACGCTTCACCGGAATCTGGGTCTCCTCGCCAGGACGGTCATCTCGAAAAACCCTAGTGATCGGATTGACTACCGGACCTTGCAGCACCAGCGTAACGGTGGAGGCTTCAACTGGGCGGGCACGATGAATTTTTCCATGATGCTGAAAGTAGACTGCGTCCGCTGCTAATAGTGTTGTCTCGACTACAGCCAGCTTCGCCTCTCCAACGGGCAGGAGGCCGAACGATGCGCCTCCGTCTGGGGACAAGTAGCCGAACTCCAATTTGCTTATATCGCCGTTGGATTGAACTTGCAGTGTCTGTGCCTCGATACTTCCCTTGAGGACAGCTGAGACAAAGTTCCAGCGGTGATTATGAATTTCTGCTTCACTGAAAGGAATTCCCGAGTGCCACGAGTGAAGGACTAGCTTGGAACCTGTGGCGGAGTGTACGGCGAGGACATATTTGTTGAAAGAGTTCGGATGCTCTTGATCGAACTGGCTTAGCTCCCGCGTGTCCTCGACTCCCGCCATCCACTCTTGAATCCCTTGGCCAGCAACGAGTTCCTTGAACTGAGCTAGGGATGATTCAACACATCCTCCTTCAAAAAGTTGCTCACCTATACGCCCGACCGCATCAGTTATTGGCTCCACAATCCTCCTGCTTTTAGGTGCATCATATGGTCTTGCGGACGCTTGGCCTGGATATTCCGGTCGTGTCGAGATAGTTGAAGTTGCCTTTGGTAATGCACTGGAGCGGCCGACCGGGGCCCCTGCTGGCCGCTTGACGGAGCAGGGCTGGGATGACCTCGCGGAGAAACCTAACTGCGGTTGAACATGGGCGACAACGGAAATGTGTGTCGGCAACGACAACGACCCTTTGACGCGGCCCGACGCGCCGGGTTCCCCGTCTCGACGCCACCCCTATTTTGATGCCCCTCGGGCCCAACACTCTGGCAATGCGCGGCCGGCCTCCGGAAGCTCAGTCAACAGTCCCCGTCGTCGGCGATATCGGTTTGTACTTCAACAGAACCCAGTAGCCCAAGCCCAAAGGTAGATCAACTACCGGCCGTTTAGCGGCTTGTCAGCAATGGCGAGCGACTGCAGGCCACCACCTCACGGTGGACACCTGAGGCCAGAACGACGGATTTTCCCATTGATCTGCACGTGAGCGTGCTCGCGTGCAGCAATCACCGCCGCAAAGATTTAGGCATGGAGATCTTTTATCTGCCCCACGTTGGGTTGCAATGTGCCGCAAAGGACGCCTAGGTACTCACCACCGACGCGCCCGAATAGATACCGCACGGAACAATGCGGCCCCGGCGCCCCTGTATCTAGGCAAACTTGTTCATTGCCTTGGGAGTGTCATGTGTAGCGCCCTACAAACGGGCTGAACGTCTTCCTCCAATGACGGCATGGACCATGCGGACTTGGACGATGCCGTTCAGGCCGCCTTCGAGTGTTCCAACTAGCTGGAGCCGATTGCTCAAATGCTAGCGCTGAACCAAAAGGTCCATGTGCTAGGAACTGATGACGAGGCCCAGGAGCCGGGTTTAGAACACTCGACTTCAGCCAGTACAACCTGGAGCCGGATGTCAAACCTGCGCCCGCGCCGCAGAAGATGCCCGCTCCTAACGTAGATCGGGCCTTGTTGGTTGTTAGTGCTGACGTACTCGATCAGTGTCAGCCACAGTCAGTAGGCTTGTAGACACTGAGCTAAAGGGGAACTATGTCGATCAAAGACCTAATGGAGTCCAACGTCAACTCTATGATGGTGAACAGCTGGAACGTTCGTGACGGGCGCGACGTGCCGGACACTGAAGCCCTTGGTCTGGGCACGAACGTCGGCGTCCAACTACAGGCAACCTACCTCTATGCCGATCTCGCCAAGTCATCGGACTTCGGCCAGCTACTTGACCCGGTCGATGCTGCGAAGATCATCAAGTCATTCCTGTTTTGCGCCAGCGCCCTCATCAAGGAACATGGCGGACACATCAAGAGCTTTGACGGCGACCGGGTGATGGCCATATATCACGGTACTGAAAAGGAAAATCGAGCGGCCAGGACAGCGCTCAAGTTGAATTGGGTAGTTCAAGAAATCATCGACGACAAGGCGGGGCGCTGGGTCGATTGGCCCGAGGGTGCTATGACGGTCAAACACGCCACAGGCATTGCGACCGGCGAGGCATTGCTAATTCGCGGCGGGGTTCGCAATGACAACGACATCGCTTCCATCGGCTCAGCCCCCAACCTGGCGGCCAAGTTGAGCGACCTTCGTACCGACGACGGCAGGACGTTTGCCTGCTACAGGACATGGTTGGGAATCACTGGTGACATGGCCAGAAACTTCTACGACAGGGACCGATGGTCGGAGCTGAAGCACATCACCGTCGGCAATAAGCTCCAGATCTATAAGGCGACCAATGAGCGCATGATCCCATAAACCGGAGCTCATGGTTCGAACGTATGTTCTAAGTTCGTTTCCCGATCAAGGGGGAAGCCAGAAGACATCGAGCGCATAGCGGCGCACGGCTGCTGAGGAACGCGGCCCGCTTGATGAACCAACGCCTGGTCGCGACTTCCCGAAGTATGGCCAGCCGCTGGCCCCGTCCCATGCCCCCGTCCACGGCATAGGCAGCATGTTGTTGTTGTGAGGTGGTCCGGCGCTCCACATCTTCACTATCTCGGACGAAGACCGCTTGACTAATGCGTGCGCAATGTTCTCGCCATAGGACATGCCCTCGTACCGCCTCGATAGAGCAAGTTCGGAACAGCTCACATTAGGGGCCACATGGCCATACTGGCCGTTTTCAACCATGTGGAGGGCGTCCGATTTGGCGGAGCGGCGGAGAGCATCATTCAGAACCAAGCGAGTACGACTGCGAAGTAAATGGGAGCATTGACATCCCTAGGCAGCTCTTCCATCTGCCGTTGCATGTCGCCCAAACGTCGGGTTCTACGGAGTGGCCGGCTTCTGAATGAAGAGTCCTGTTGGGAAGCGTTTAGGCCGGGGCCCCGTGCCAACCGGTAAGATTGCCCGGTTGGAATAATCAAACTTGGGGGAAGTATGACCGTCCTGTCGGACAAGATCGCCACGAACGCGAAGACGCTGTGGACTGTGGCGTGGAATGAGCGCACCGGTCAGGTTGTGCCAAGCACGGATGAGATCGCTCACTCAAACGGCGCAGTGAAGGTAGAGGCAACCTACCTTTATGCCGATTTGGCAGATTCAACGGAGATGCAGAAGCTCTATGGCTCTGACTTCGCCGCGCGCGTTCACCGGATGTATCTGGGCGGTGCCTGCGAGGTTATCCGAGCGCAGGGCGGTGAGATCAGAAGCTTCGACGGAGACCGGGTGATGGGCATCTTCATGGGCAAGCGCATGCGCAATGATGCGACGAGCGCTGCATTGAAGATCAATTGGGTGGTCTGCGAAGTCATCAACAAGCTCACTATCAACCGAAAGCGTTCAAATGGTGATTGGTGGAAAGTCTCACACGGTGTCGGTATTGACAGCGGCGAGGCCCTCATCGTTCGAGCAGGCGTCAGAAATAGGCCCGGTGGATCTAACCACAATGACCTTATTTCTATCGGTGCGGCCCCTGCTATCGCCGCCAAGCTCAGCGGCCTTCGAAACGTCGGCGGCGCTACCATCGTGACGGACAACGTCTACCGCTACCTTCAGGACTCAACAAAGTTGAGCACAAAAGATAAGACCAACATGTTCAAGGGGCCGCAGACAAGGGACGTCGACCCCTACAAGGTCACGACCTACACGAGCTCCTGGTGGACACGCCCATGACCTGGTTGAAGAAACGAACGCCTAATCCCCCAGCTAAAGAAGATGACAAGGCAGCACTTGAAACTGCATGGAAGATCCACGCAGCCCTGGTGGATTGGACAGGCAAGGTAGATACCAAAGCAGCCTTCGCCTTTGCCTTGGAGTCAGCCGGCATCGGCTTAGTCATCAACCTTTCTGCAAAGGATCGCATTTTCGGCACGCTGACCGGGCCGTGGCAGAACTTCTCCTACTACCTCGGAGGCATTGCCCTCGTACTCGCTGCAGCTTGTGCCATGTGGGTAGTTATCCCGCGGCTTCGAATGTGGCATGTCGGCAAAGAGTGGCCGGATAATTTCATCTACTTCGGTCACGTGAAGTTTTGGGAACCTCCTGCCCTTGTGCAGAAGATAAAGGAGACGGACCTACTACCGGTGCTCTCTAAGCAACTCGTAGGCATGAGCAAGATCGCCTGGCGGAAACACTTGCTTGTCAAGCTATCGATGATCTTCGCTTCAATTGGTGGCATTGCCTACGTCGGGTGTGCCATGTTGGTACGGATAGGAGCAATGCCGTGAGCGAAGAGACGACAGAGAAAGCAACGAAGCCCTGGCAATGGCCGAAATGGGCAAGGTTTGAAAAGTTCTCGCGAGATGGAGCCACCAGAACAGCGTCCTGGCGCTGGCGCTGTTCCTCGCGTGCAACTTTGCAGTCACAGCCCGTTATCTGAAGCAACCCGCATGGCTTAGCTCAATTGCTGCCGTCGTCAGCGTTGTCTTCTTCCTGAGGCTCAAGGGTTTATTGTGCAGGAATAAAAGAGGCTGGAGGCCGAACGGTCAGCCACCCCACCGATTAAGCCGCGAAGGCGGCCATCGCAAAATACTCTTTGGGCCGATTTTCTCTGTCTGGGTGACCATCATGACGGTTTGTGAAGTACTCGCCTACACCTGGTTGGGTAGCGGAAAACCCTTTGCGGCTCCTTTACGCATAGAGGAGCCCTCCCCTACTTCGAATGAGCTGTACCAATCAAAAAAGTCAACCGTTGTTCAGGGCGGAACACATTCTGCAGCCGGACTTGTTACTCTTCGTGACTTCGTAGGTTGGCGCCCCCTCATTGCTGCAGCTGATGCACCGGCATTCCCATGCCTCACGGGGTCCGGGGAAATCAGTTGATGGCATCCACCCGGCTGCGATCATTACCGCTCGGGCGCTCTCCGGTGTGATTCGTTGCCGACCAGAGCAGGTCCGGTACCCCTTGAATTCGCCGATGTTATGGAAGCTGGGAGTGCTTTCGATACCGCAGTCGATGCAGCGGCAGCGCCACTGCTGATGCGATCCCGTGTACGGTTCCAGGGGTTCCCAACCGGCAGCGCGCATGCCTTGAGTTGCCACTACCGCGTTGTTCGCCATCCTGGATGCAGTGATCCGCTGAACCCGAAGCGCCTGGGTCTCCTCATCGCAGGCACACGACGGCCGACCTGCACCCCTGGCCCGGTTCAACGTCAGATTCAGCTCGCCACCACATTTGATGCGCTTGGCCCTCCACACGTTGTCGGACCCGGGATACTGTTCAAGCGCCTCGTACCCAAGGGCCAGAAGCCGCGCAGCTGCTTCGTCATTCGTGAAGCGTCTAAGTATGTAGGATGCTCCTTCAATAGGGGTGTGAAAGCCACTTTAGAGCGCCAATCAAGTCGGATTCATGTTCGTGTCGTCCCAGCTGCGACGTTGAAGTGACTAGGCCTCCAAGATTTCAAACAACCCCGAGAATAAACGTTCCAAACGCCGTTGGAGGCGAGCACGGCGGCTCATTCGCTGTTGACGATGAGGCCTGGTGACTGCCCCGGTTCGAACAGCGGCCTTGTCCGGCATACTGTCAGCAGTCGACCACCTGGCTCTCATGGCAGACCTCCAGAGTGATGATGGGGTGAACATGCGTCCATCTCGCCCTGCACCCCGGTCCGTGCTGCACTTCTGGGAGGTGCCGTCAGGATGTGACTGCCTAGCTTTCCATATACCGTCCCAAGCAACAGCGATGCTTGTCTTTCTCATACCCGGTCTTCGCTGGCCTGGCCATCCGCGCAACTGCAACCAAGGTTCATACGTGTGGAAACGGTCAGGAAACTGCACTCGGCGCTCTCACGCCGCTCCCAACCTGACGAAATTTCCGACACGGTCGCAATCCCCCACGTTGCTTGGCGCCCCCTGTCCCCGCGTCCACGCCGCGCTGTGAAATGGTACACAGACCACCACCCACAGGCACTACACATAAGGGCATCAACGATGTTCGAGTTTGAGTCCGTCTGGTTTCCCTTCAAGACACATCAGCCGATTTGGTGCGTCCGAAAGCACGACGCTAACGGACGCCCAGCTCGCCGAGACCCATCGTTACGCCAATATTCCGATAGAGGTGGACGTAAGGCTAGGCCACTGAGACAGGGTCGAAGTCACGGCTGGACTTCGGGAGCCGCCAATTGCGACTTTCAAGTGCCTTCAACGTCAACCTATGAATCGCCGAACGACCCAAGAGTCGTTTGACATCCTGTTGACTCGCCTCCGCGGCGACCATACCGAGAGCCAAAGCTCTCTGAATGTGCGGGTCAGATTCTGTGTTGGAGCGCTTGGCCAAAATCGCCCGAGCTGAGGGGGGGTCACTAGCACTCAGTCGCTGTGCGGCGAGGCTCACTTTCTGGAGACTTTGGCTCTGCGCCAACCAAACGTGAAGTATCTTGGTCATGCTCGGTGGCAGATTGTCTGATGAGAATGCCATTGCGTACTGTGGTGCCACCCAATCCACTGAGGACCACTCCGAGTCCTCAAATTTTACGAACCACTTTTCTAGGGCTGATTTTGCCCTACGGTTCTCTCGTATTGCTACGGCAAAGTAGCGGCCCAGGGTGTCTGCAATGTGAGGCAACTGGTGCGCAATGTTCCGCCACTCCAGATACCGATCGGTCATGTTGTGTGAGCGTAGCGCCTTAAGAATCATTGCACCCTCACCCCTGCCAATTCCTTTGGGGTTCTTTAGGAGCCGCTGTTCTGCTTGCTCGAGGGGTTTGAGGTCCAGTCGGGGTTCATCCTCAAAATCGGCCTCGACCGAGTAGTCCGGCAAAAGGAGGTTCTTTAGCTCCAGTTGATCGGGAGATTCGGTTTTGAGAAGGGCATGCGACTTCTTCCCATCAGTCAAGTGCGTTTTGGCAGTGTTGATCTCTAGGCCCGCTCGGCGCATCGCTGCCTGTATGTCGATAATGAGCCTGTAGACGTCCTGGAGCTTCTCCGACTCGAGGCTGATGTCGTCCATCCAGCGCCGGACTGAGGACACTCGACCCTCAGATAGCGCAGCCATAATCGCGTCGTCCACATGGCTGACTGCTAGATTCGCAAGATAGGAGGACGCATAGCAGCGCTGCGGCAGCCCCCTCCGCTCAGAAAGCTGTCTGTGAGCATCTAGAATCTGCTCGACAGCATCTGTTGCCGCCGTGCGCCCCACCTTTGATCGAATGTCGCCCATCAAAGTGTCGATATCAGTTGAAGCAAAGAATGATGTGATGTCAGTCTGCAGCGCCCAACGGGCTTTTCTAACCACGCTTACAGATTCATCGTAAAGTAGCCGCTCCTCGGTCGTATTGGAGGGCTCGCCATTCCTCAGCCTCCAGCCATACACCCAATCCGGTAGATCGCCATGCAAACGTTTGGCAAGTTGGGATGCGGCAGCCGTATAAACAAGTTTGCTTGCTGGGTCTATAACCACTCCGGGACGGACTCCTGTAAAGGATTTAGGGACAGTAAGCAAGTGGAAAGCCGGTGTGACCTTAAATGAGAAACGTCCCGATGATAATTTGTCAAATCCTAAATCAGTAGCTACATCGATTTCACTCATTAATGCTGGATCATGCTCAGGCCATCCCCACGGATCCCTGTACCAGTCACCGTACGCTTCAAGCACGAGGAGGCGTGCAGCTCCTTGAAGATCAAAGATTCCAGAGACAGTCTTTCCCTTCCCTTTCACGACTTTCCCTTCCCACTTCTCTGAGTTGGCTCCGTATCGGGAAGTACGGGTCCTCCAAGCCCATTAACCGGAATGGCACTTGACATCATTGGTTTCTCGGAGCCCCGTCCAAACATGAAACAGAGACCATGGGATTCTTTTGCCATCAAACTCACTCCAGCTCTCTTGAAGGACCGAGGTTACCGTACACCAGGTGGTTGGCGCACTGCTGCATTTGTAAAGGAGTCGAGTGCCCAAACGCCCCGGCGATGGTCAACATAACTGGATTCGAGACATAGGGCCTGAGTGGCGCTCTCGATTTTTCGTAAGCTCCACATTCCGCAACTCTGCTGACGAACATAGCGAACTCAACAGGCTGAGCACCCGATCGCTGGTCTGCTGCTCGGTGTACTACCGCACGGCACCATACCGAACGCGCGAGGCAGCCGACACTATTATGTCCGCCGAGCGTACCGTGTGGTCCAGAGCGCTTCTGACAACAATTTAGCGAGCTTCAAGAAGCGGTGAGCAATGCACGTTCTGACCCGAGTTGCACAGGCTTCACGAGCATTACGTCGAGCGACGATGCCGGAGAATCGTTCCCCCGTTCGCGTCGATTTGGAGAAAGGCCGCTCGCCGTGTGCGACCATGGAAGTCCGTTGCCGGATCCAAGCTGGCCCGAACGTCAGTAAGTGCGCAATGTCAAGTCGCGACGATTTCTCCCAATCAATGCGCATGCCCTCGCGGCGTTGGACACGAGGCCGCTAAGTTCAAGAACCGAGTCGCTCTCGACAGAGAAAATACTCAAAACGCAGTTTCGACGGCGCCTGTGGGCAGCGTCATCCTCAGGATTAGGAACATGACAGCCTTTCCCACGGCCAGGGTTCACTCGCCAGCGGCATTCCGGGACACAGCGTAGGAGACGCCTTGGCGCCCGTTGGTAGGCATCGCGGCCAGCAACGCGCTGCTCCATCTGACGAGCTGAACCAGACAGCCGCTCACAAGCGGAGCCCGGTTGCTGATCTTGTATCCATCGCACTACGAGTATCGACCAAGAGCACAATCAGGGATCCTGCCCCCCCGTCTGCGCCCTGTTAGTGATGGCGACTCATTGCAGCCACCTGATACGAGCTAACGTAATTGGGGTCCTTCCGCACATACAGTGGCCCTTGAAATTGACGAAAGGAGACAAAGCATGAGATACCGAACGAAAAGACCAAAGTCAGTGAGGATATCGTTGCTTTCATCGCTAGCTACCTCTGCCCAGGAGGTTTTGGGACGTGATGTCGCACTGGAATCGCTGAAAATAGATATCCAGTCGAACGAATACACAAAGTAATCGAAAAGCTCGCGTACTCGATCGTGGGGCTGCGTGCCGAAATCGCTGAGCTATGCGGCGAGGCAGGAACTAGGTAAGTGCAGGTCCTGTCTTTACTGCGATTCAACCCACTTGTGCCCTGACGAGTCGTCGTACCAATGAGAAGAGCAACTTTGAACCAGTGGTGGGAAGTCGGATTTACTGTGCCGTCCGGCCCATCCCCCATCGCCAGGCCCTATCATCCGATCGCGGAAAGGTTCGCGCCTGTGGCAGAACTTTGAATGTCGCCGCGCATTAGCCGGACCGCTTTTCTGTCGGACCGCGGCTGGGGGTCTACGCCCCTTCTGAAGTGGACTGCCAGCACGACGAGCCTCGAAAGGACCGTAGCGTTGGCCTTCTCCACAGATGATGAACTGTCGTGTGCGGAGACGGCGAGGTGACACCGAGGGCAGATGCTCCGTGGGAGTATCGGAAACTCCCGGTGCAGCCGTAACGCCGGAACAGGGGACGCTGTTGACTTGCGAAATTCCGAGCGGGCTGTATGACACGTCAGCGACACGTTCGTGTTCCGTTGAAGGATCAATACACGCTGCTGCAAGAATGTCTCTCATTGATTCGATTGACTGCCGGCTGAATGCCGGGTGTGGGGGTAATGGTGGGGTTTTACGTTCGGAAGAGCCTGAAGGCAGGTCCGTTCAGGTTTAATCTGAGCAAGTCCGGGCTCGGCGTTAGCGCCGGTGTTCCAGGTTTTCGGGTTGGCTCCGGTCCTCGTGGCAACTACGTACGCATGGGTGCCGGTGGTGTTTACTATCAGGCCTCGGTCGGTGGTACGAAGCAGCCCGGGCAATCTTCCGGTCACTCCTTTCTTCCAGTTTCGGCATCGTCGGATGTGGTCTTTGAGGACCAGCGGGGTGCCAGCGTCCAAGAGCTTGCCCCTACATCCTCGGATGACCTCGTACAGCAGCTGAACGAGGCCGGTAAACGTAAACCACTGACTCGCTGGGTCGTCATCGCGGTCGTGTTCCTGGGCTTGATCACGATGCCTTTTGGCTTACTTGTGTGGCTGCTCGGTATTCCTGCCATCTGGTGGGTTGTTCAGCGGGACCGCGCCAAACGGTCGGTCGTGATCTTCTATGACGTCAATGACGGGCATGCCCGCCAATTTCAGGCGCTCGTTGACGCTGGAAGTATCTTGGGTCAATCCCAGAAGATCTGGCGCATCAATGAGGCCGGGGCGTTGCAATCCGGGCACCAACAAAAGGTCAACGCAGGCGCATCATCTTTGGTTGGACGGTCCATCGCTGGCTTCGACCTCAACGGGCCACGGGAACTGGTGACGAACATTGCCGTACCCGGCGTAACTGCCGATAAGACGTCAATGTATTTCCTCCCGGACCGGATCCTTCTCTCGCATAACGGCGCATTTGCGGACGTCACTTATGACTCGCTGCGGATTCGTCGGCGCTCGACAAACTTCATCGAATCCCCCGGCGCGACTCCTTCGGACGCGGTCCAGGTTGGATCTACGTGGCAGTACGTCAACAAGAAGGGCGGTCCGGACCGTCGGTTCAAGAGCAATCCGGTGTTGCCCATCATGAAGTACACGGAGCTGGAGCTCGAAAACGCAAACGGCTTCAGGTGGGCCCTGCAAATATCCAGCGCCGAGGCAGCATCCCGATTCGTCAGCGAATTGGAATCAGCTGCAGACAACGAAGTCTCCATCCCAGGCCATGCCCTCGCCGCTCCGCCGGCGCCTCTGCCCGATATCACGCCTCCACCCGCGGTACACGCACTCACCCCAGCACCTCAGGTTCAACCCAAGCCCGCTAATCACCCTGCACCGGCCGTGGCGGTTCAGCGCAAGGCACGGTGGTATGGGCCGGAAGAGTCCTTGGATCTCGGCAATGGCGTCCGCATCCCTGGCATGATCTACGCCGGTCAGGAACTCACGTCCCCGCGAGGAGGCACGGAGCCGTCCTTGATCAACCCCATGCTACGGGTCGACTCCCGCAACCCGGACTGGGCAGGCCAATGCCTGAACTACTGGCCCTCCTATGCCGACATCACGCCCGCCGGGCGAGCCGCATACCTCTCATGGTTGGCCCAAGGTCGCCGTCTTCCAAACACACCGATCGGTTACGTTTTTCTCTTCATGTACGGGCTTGAACGCCGCGTCCTCGTGGACATCGCCAAGCAACCAGAGCTGGAATCGGAACTGAGCGGCATCAGGGCGGAGATGTTGGCGCTGCTCGATGTATACGAGGACTCAAGTGGGTCCTTCCGATCCTACGCATCCCGCTTCGTCGACGTCATCGACTTCATGATGCTGCAGGCCGAAGACGACTCCCCCAAGGTCCCGGCCCTGACAGAATCAAGGTGGGACGTACCCTTAGCTCTCCGAGCCCACCTTGGTTCCTTCGCCGCTGACGGCAAGGCCATCCCCGCAGACTGGGCGATGGCATGGGGATGGTTCCACCCTGAAGTCGCCGTTCGCACACCGGCAACCCGCTGCACCGAAGAATTCACACAGCTATTCCGCCTCCGCTACCAGCAACGATTCGGCGAAGGATTCACCGTCCGGCCCGGCGCATCGAAAGTGCAGCTCAACTACACGACAGCCAATTCCCAAATCGGCGGCGCCACCATGACCATGGGAGAAGTCACCGACGTCTTCCACCAGCGTGCACCACAAAAGAAGCTCGCCGCCTTGTTCGATGACGTCACCGCAGAACTGGACCCCTACAGCCGCTGGCTCGGCCGCAACCCCGACAAAGCAGGAACCCTTACAGCAGCAGCACTCCTGCCGAAGGACCTACTCGTCGACGCGGAAGGTCCGGTAGGTGCCTTCCGAACCTGGGTGACACAACGATTCGCAGAACACCGACGGCTGGAACTGACCGGTCAGGACCTATTCGAACACTGGTCCCCCAACAACGGGCAGAAACTCTCCAAGCCCGAAGCGGTCAACCTGGCGACACTTCTCGACGGCTTCGCCATCGGACTCGAACCCGACATACGTTTCGGCGGCACTCCCATTACTCCCGAACTACCTGTCGTCCTCTTTCATACGGAGCCCGGGAGCCCTCACTCGCCGACGCCTTCGTACAGCACTGCCCTGACCATGACGCACCTCGCCGCCGCAGTAATTGCGGCCGACGGCGACATCTCACCCGCCGAACTGGACCACCTGACTGCCCACATCGAATCCTCCTTGCAACTGACTTCGGCCGAACGCACTCGGCTCCACGCACATCTTCAGTGGCTCGGGGCATCAGAGGTGAAGCTCACCGGCCTGACAAAACGGCTCAGCACACTCACCACAACGCAGAAAGCAGCCTTGGGAGACATGCTGGTGACCGTCGCAGCCGCTGATGGACAGATCGCGCCGAGCGAAGTGAGTACCCTCCAGAAGATCTACAAGCTTCTCGACTTGGACACCGCCGTCGTCACCAGCCGCCTCCACGCAGCCATGTCCGCGCCGACTCCAGCTGCAGCGGGACCTGTCACAGTGCGACAGGCAGGAAATCCCGACCTAGGAGTTCCCATCCCCGCGCCCCTACCGCCGGCAACGCAGGATGCGCCGGCGGCCAGCAGTTACCTCCTCGACTCATCAACGATCCAAGCAAAGATGGCCGAGACAGCGGAAGTCTCTGCGCTTCTTGGTGACATCTTCAGCGAGGACGACCCAACCTCTCACGAACCAAAGGCCCATCTACCCGCCGTGCCCAGGCCATACGTCTCGGCGCCGAGCAACCAGCCCAGCTCAACAATCGGGGACCTGGATGCATCCCACTCCAACCTCGTCCGCGCACTATCCGGAGTCACGCAACTCTCCTGGGCTGACTTCGAAGTCCTCTCTGCACGGCATGGCTTACTACCGCAGGGCGCCATGGATGCCGTCAACGAAGCCGCGTTGGACGCCGCCGACGAGCCGCTGCTTGAAGGCGACGAAACCCTCACCATCAACCCGACCGCACTGCAGGAGCTCCTGGCATGAACGTTTCGCCTCAAACCCCTATCCGACCACGCGAACGTGATGCGCTCCTGCAATCTCTGCGCGCCGGCGTCGTTCCCAGAATGGGCCAACAACACGTACAGGTTGGCCGGGTCAACGAAGTCAAAGCACTCCTGTCCGATATCAGCAGGATCAACGACGGCGGCTCGGGCAGCCGTTTCATCATCGGAGATTACGGCTCAGGCAAGACGTTCTTCCTACACGTCGTGCGATCCATCGCGCTTCAGCAGAAGCTCGTCACCGTCCACGCTGACCTCTCCCCCGACCGGCGCCTTCACGCAACCGGCGGGCAAGCCCGCAGTCTCTACGCCGAACTCATGCGAAACATGGCCACACGAGCCAAACCCGACGGCGGCGCCATGTCCAGCGTCGTGGAGCGATTCGTTTCACAGGCCCTGACGGAATCCCGGGACACCGGCGCACCTGTCGAGAGCATCATCCGCAGAAGCCTGTCTGAACTCTCCGAACTCACCGGCGGCTACGACTTCGCCGAAGTCATCGCCAAATACTGGCAAGGACACGACACCGGCAACGAACAACTCAAGTCAGATGCTGTTCGGTGGCTACGAGGAGAATTCGCCACCCGTACCGACGCAAGAGCAGCCCTCGGCGTCCGAACAATCATCGATGACTCCAACTTCTACGACCAACTCAAGCTTCTCGCACGCTTTGTACGGCTGGCTGGCTTCGGGGGGATCCTCGTCTGCCTCGACGAGATGGTCAACCTTTACAAGCTGGCCAACACACAAGCTCGAAACTCCAACTACGAACAAATCCTCCGGATACTCAACGACTCCACCCAAGGCAGCGCAGCGAACCTTGGTTTCATGTTCGGAGGAACACCAGACTTCCTGCTCGATCCCCGCCGCGGCCTCTACTCTTACTCCGCGTTGCAATCACGCCTGGAAGAAAACAGCTACGCCATCGACGGACTCGTGGACTACTCCGGACCAGTCCTGCGCCTGGCCAGCCTGACGCCGGAAGACTTTTACGTCCTGCTGACCAAGCTGCGGCACGTCCAGGCCGCCGGAGACGAATCGGCCTACCTGATCAGCAACGACGGCATCACCCAGTACATGAACCACTGCTCTCAGCGAATCGGGGACGCGTACTTCCGAACCCCCCGAAACACCATCAAAGGCTTCCTCGACCTGCTCGCAGTGCTAGAACAAAACCCAGACCGCGCTTGGGAGGACCTCGTGACGGGCATCAACATCGAACGGGAGTCCAACCCGGACCTAGCTCCGTTGGCCCCCACCACGGACCCTTCGTCCACGCCCACCCGAACCCGCGGTTTACTCACTGACCAGGACCCCGCTGTAGACCGCCACACAACGAACGACACCGATGACGACCTTTCAGTCTTCAAGCTCTAGGGCGTCAGAAACCCACACAGCGTTTAATCGGCTCCACCGTAGCGTTCAGTCGTGGATTTGGGAACAGAAATGGGAGCATCTGCGCCCTGCCCAGGCCCAAGCCATCGACCCCATCCTCCGCGGTAATACCGACGTCATCATCAGTGCAGCTACCGCCTCAGGCAAAACAGAAGCGGCCTGGCTACCAATCCTGTCGTCCCTAGCCGCGGCTCGGGACAACGAAGTGCTGCCCACTGGGGTGAAGGCACTCTACATTTCCCCCTTGAAGGCTCTGATCAACGATCAATACAGCCGGCTCGAATCCTTGGCCCAAAAAGTGGACATGCCGATTCACCGCCGACACGGAGACGTAGGCGACGGCGCCCGCCGTGCCCTCAAAGAATCACCCGACGGGCTCCTGCTCATTACCCCGGAATCCTTGGAAGCGATGTTTGTCATCCAAGGGACTCGCCTCCCGGCCATGCTCAGCGGGCTGCAGTACATTGTGATCGACGAACTGCACTCCTTCATCGGCACTGAACGCGGAGCACAGCTCCAATCTCTGCTGCACCGGATCGAACTGGCCATCCGCCGACGAGTCCCCCGCATCGGGCTCTCCGCCACACTCTCCGACGCCTCCATCGCCGCGCGCTTCCTCCGACCGGTCAACGAAGAAAACGTCCACGTGATCGGAGGCCACGACGATGACGCCGCTGAGCTCCGCATGCAGCTGCGCGGGTACATCACCAGCGGCGGCGGTGTGTACGACGGCGATCATCCCACGGAGGTCGAACCCGACAAGCTGGCGATCGCTGACCACCTTTTCCGAAACCTGCGCGGACAGGACAACCTGGTCTTCGCCAATTCGCGTGCCAGCGTCGAAACCTACGCCGACCTCCTCAAAAGTATCAGCGACCGTGCGCGCGTCGTGAACGAGTTCTTCCCCCACCACGGCAACCTATCCAAGGACTTCCGCGAAAACGTTGAGTCCCGGCTCCGGTCTCCCGGGACACCAACAACGGCCGTCTGCACCTCCACACTCGAGATGGGCATCGATATAGGTTCCGCCGACGCCGTGGCCCAAGTCGGCGCACCGGGTAGTGTTTCCGCGCTGCGCCAACGTTTGGGAAGGTCAGGCCGGCGGGGCAAACCGGCAACTCTTCGCATCTACGTCTCGGAACCGCCAGTCGATCATCGGACGCCTCCCGTCGACCAGCTCCGTGCCGAGCTGTTCGAAACCGTCGCCACCGTCGAGCTGCTGCTCGAGAAGTGGTACGAGCCACCCAATACAGATGGTCTTCATCTCTCGACGCTGATTCAACAGATCCTTTCAGTGATCGCCCAACATGGAGGCGCGACGGCGGCCGAGCTCTACAGTGCCCTCTGCAAAGAGGGCCCCTTCAGCCATGTTGGTCAATCCATGTTCATCCAGTTGCTGCGCAGCTTGGGGAACGAAGACATCATCTTGCAGTCATCTGATGGCACCCTCCTGGCTGGAACCAAGGGGGAACAGCTCATCAACCACTACAGCTTCTACAGTGCCTTCCACACGGCCGAAGAGTATCGCCTCGTCTCCTCAGGCCGCACACTAGGATCAATCCCTGTTGACCAACCGCTTGTGGAAGGCGGCCTACTAATCTTCGCCGGGCGTCGATGGCGCATCCTTGACGTCGACACCGCTGGAAAAGTCATCAACCTGACCAAGGCCGGAGGCGGCCGACCCCCGTCCTTCTCAGGTACCGGCATCCTGCTAGCCGACGGCATACGTCAACGGATGAAACAGCTCTACGAAAACCGGGACGTACCCATTTACCTCGACGAAGCAGCGCGAGCGCTCTTCCAAGAAGGCCGAGCTGCCTACGACAGGCTTGGCCTCCGAGTGAGCCCTCTCATCACATGGGGCGATGACACCATTCTGTTCCCTTGGGCCGGTGACCGGACAATGAACACACTCCATGTCCTTTTCAGCAGCAGAAACTACGAGTCAACCCTCGACGGTGTAGGAATGACGCTCCATAAGACAACACGCGCGCAAGCAGCTACCGACCTCAACTATCTGGCTGCCCTCCCCTCACCCGATCCCTCTGACCTAGCGAGCAACGTCATGGTCAAAGAGCGCGACAAGCATGATCTTTACCTTGATGACCAATTACTCACGCACTCCTACGCGGCCGCAGCGCTCGACGTCGAGACAGCATGGCCACTCATCAAACGATTGGCAGCGGCAACCTCCCAATTTGCGGAAGACCTGACAAACTACCAACCCAAATCAATCGTCACGACAGACACCGAGCCCGTGCTTGAACTAGCTGACGCCGGACCTTATGCCGTCATCGACGTCGAAACAACCGGATTCTCGCCGCAACGAGACCGCATCGTCGAAATTGCTATCGTGCAAGTCAACGAACAAGGCACCATTCAGGACACGTGGTCAACCCTCGTCGACCCCGAGCGAGCAACCGGCCCTAGTCACGTCCACGGAATCACTGATCACGACGTCCGCAATGCCCCACGGTTCACTGACGTCCTCCCTCTCATTCAGCAACAGCTGGCCGGACGTACTGTGGTCGCACACAACGCGGCCTTCGACCTCGGATTCCTCAGGACGGAGTTCCAGCGAGCGGGAGTGATAGTCCCAAACTGGCCTCATATCTGCACCATGCAACTGACGAAGAGCTACTACCCCGGTGAGAGCGCCTCCCTGGCCGACACCTGCAAACGGCTCGGTGTCGAAACCGGTAAAGCGCACACAGCAGCCGCCGACGCCCTCGCAGCGGCTCAAGTACTTTCCTCGTACATTGCCAGAGACATAAACGTCTCGGCTCGGCCTACCCCACCAATGTCATCTACCGCTAAAATCCCTTAGCAATGCCGATAACGGCGCATATGTTCGAATTCTCCGCGCTCCGATCCCGGCTGCCGGTTTCGCCCGAGGGCAGAGCAGGCGGGTTCGCTAACAACCCAGTGGGCACTTTCGTGCAAGCGACCGCATCGAGGTGACCAAATGGCTGCGCGGCAGCTCCAATGGGTCGCGGCGTCTCGACGCTGGCACAACAGGCGTCTCACGCGCTCGATCCCCAAGGCCGGCGCGATCCAGTCATGGTGAAGGGTATGGCAAGCGTCCATGGATGTCTGGGGCCTCAGCAGAATGGGCCCCGTCAACAACGGTCAAGGACGCAAGAGGAGACAGGACAATGAACGCGCTCACCATCAAGGACCCTGCCGATCTGCTCAGTTTCATCGGCCACACCCTGGGCTTCTGGCCACAAGAAAGCCTTGTCTGCATCACCCTGAACAAAGACAAAGTCGGTGCCACCCTGCGCATCGACCTCCCCAAGCAACCCGGTTTGGAGATCCACTTCGCGCAAACCGTCGCCGCCTACTTGACGTCCGACGAACGAGCCAACGGCATCGTCTTCGCTCTCTACACCACCGACACTCCGGAACCAGGAGAAGCGAGACCGCACCGGGCCACCATCGCAGCCCTCACCGGCGTCCTCGCCGACGAAGGCATCACCATCCGCGACGGCATCTACGTCACCAACACCACCTACTCCCCCTACGACACACACCCCGGCGAGAACATCGCCATCCCCCTCACCACCACCGAATACTCCCAGATCAACGCCGAATTCATCTACCGCGGCAGCACCATCGAACCCACCAACCACGTCACCCTCCCGGCGGCGACCGACCAGCGGAAGCACGCGACCGCCGTCGAACACCACATGGAAAGCATCCTCAGCGGACATCCAGCGGCAGCCACCAAGGACGGCCACAAGCTTTGGACCACCATGCTCGAGACCAAGGACTACCCCAGCGACCAGTCCGTTTTGAGGCTCATCGCGTACTTCCAGTTCCCGCACATCCGCGACCGGCTCATGGCAGACATCCCTGGCATCAACGAACCACCCGAACACATCCTCTTCGCCCAAACCACCCAAGCACCCAACTGGTCACGCATCGAATGGGCCAAACAACTCCTCACCCACGCCTACACCCTCACCGCCCCCGAACACGCAGCACCCATCCTCACCACCATCGGCTACATCAACTGGTGGGAAGGCAGAGGATCAAAAGCCCACCAATACCTCCAACTCGCCCTCGACACCGACCCCGGCTACCGCTTCGCACGCCTCACCGACCACATGCTCGGAGCCGGCATCATCGCAGGCTGGAACACCAACAAAAACACCGCCTACCGAAACCAGCTCGACATGCCATGAGCTCCTCTAGCCCCTACAAACCAGGAAACCGCCCATAAATCCAACTGCGACCTGCCCTAAAGTAGCTGTTCTTCGAGGCAGCCCATACGTTGATCCGACCAAGATAAGCGTGGGAGCGGAGTGACCTCCGTTTGTGCGAATCGCTACGCCAAGGTAGACCGGGATTGTCGTGGGGTCTGCTGGACCGGCTCATACCGATCCATATCGGTCGCGGACCTGTTAGAAGCTTTGCTCTGCGCTCGGGAAAGTACCCTTACGGACGTCTTCGCCGAAAAGTCGGGCCGCGTTGAGGAGCTCGTTCCGAAGGTCGGCGTATTGCTTCACGAACTTGGCTACATGCTGGCCTTGTCCGCCCCTCAAACCGGCCATGTCTTGCCATACGAGGACTTGCCCGGTTGTGCTAGGTCCGGCCCCTATACCGATAGTCGGAACCTTCACAGCAGCGTCGACGGCGGCGGCCGTCTCCGCAGGCACCATTTCCATGAGGACGCAGAAGGCACCCCCTTCCTCCAACGCCTTTGCGTCCTCGATCAGGCGGGTGGCGTCTTCGCCCCGGCCCTGAACCCGGTACCCGCTTAGGACATGTTCACTTTGAGGAGTGAACCCGATGTGCGCCATGACGGGAATTCCGGCGTTCACCACAGCGTGCACGTGGTCGGCGTAGTAGGCGCCGCCCTCTATTTTTACTGCGTGCGCCAGGCCTTCCTTGAGGACCCTGACACTCGACTGAACTGCCATTGCAGGCGACGCTTCGTAGCTTCCAAAAGGCAGGTCCACTACCACCAGAGGCCGACGAACGGATTTTACGACTGCCCTTGACAGGGGGAGGAGTTCATCCAGAGTGACTGGCAGGCTGTTGTCGTGTCCGTATACGTTATTCGCTGCCGAGTCCCCTACCAACAACACATCAATCCCGGCCTCATCGAAGATCTGGGCGGCGTACTGTTCATAGGCTGTTAGCATGGCGAACCGTTCGCCCCGCTGCTTGGCGGAAGCAAGATCAGCTATTCGGATGCGTTCGCGCTCTGACAAGGACATTGTGGTTTATCTCTTTTCATAGGTGGATTAGGGGGTTCTATGGTCTCCGCACATCTCGGAGCTGCAGTTGCTCGTAGGCGTGCGCCACTTGGAACAGGGTTGCCTCATGGCCAACTCTTGCCGACAGGGAGACTCCTACGGGCATTCCAGCGCTGTCAAAGCCTGCTGGGACACTGAGGGTGGGTCCCAGGTGTAGTGCCCAAGGGTGTACCAGTGCACCCACTGCTGCCTGCTGTTCCGGTGATGAATCGCGGCGCGGGGCTGTGACAGGGGTCGTAGGTGTAAGGATCACATCGAAGTTAACGAACCTGGCGTTCATTCTTGCCTGGAAAGCCGCACGGTCTTCTAGAGCGCTGCTGTATTCGGCTGACGTAATCTCGGCCCCTTGCCGCAGCCGTCGAAGGACATCCGGAGTGAAGTCGTCGGGAGAACTCTGCAGGCGGTCGGTGTAGATCTTTGCCGCTTCATAAGGTGCTATTTTCGACCAAATGGGGGCAGCAGCCTCCCAGTCTTCAATGCCGACGTCCCGAATGACCGCGCCGAGGAGGCCCAGTTGCTTCGCGAACGCTTCCACCGCTGACTGTATGTCGCTGTCGATGTGCGTGGATCCGAACTGTTGGACTACTCCTACAACCATCCCGGTCAGTGGCTCTCCTATTCGGGCTGTCGCCTGCCCGGCAACGCTCCTTTCTGCTTTGCCGTCTGTAAGGATGTCTGTGAGTGTTGCGACGTGGAAAGCGGTGCGTCCCATTGGGCCTACGACATCTTGTGAAGGTGAAAGTGGGACCACTCCCTGGGTGCTGATGCGCCCGAAACTGGGCCGGAGACCAAGTACCCCGTTGAGAGACGCGGGGATCCGGACCGAACCTCCTGTATCAGTGCCCAAAGCTAGTTGGCAGTAGTCGGCCGCCAGGGCAGCTGCTGATCCACCGCTTGAACCGCCGGATATGCGAGCGGTATCCCAGGCGTTCAGGCAATCTCCATAGGCCGCGTTGCTGTTGGTTGCACCTAGTGCGACTTCAGACATATTGGTTTTTGCTGCGATGACGATGCCGGAAGCCCGCAGTCTCCGCACAACTTCGGCGTCCTGTTGCGGTACGCGATTGCTCCAGAAACTCGCCCCTGCTGTTGTTCTGAGGCCGGCCGTATCGATGTTGTCCTTGATCATGATCAGATGTCCGTGCAGCGGGCCGCGGTTTATGCCCGCGGCCGCTTCGGCGTCGGCCTGAGCGGCATCCTGGTCGACGCGGCTGTTCCAGGATATTACCGCCCTCAAAGGGTCTTCGTGGCCATTGGAACGCTGCCTGCATTGCTTGAGTTGGTAGGCTGCAGAGTTAGCGGGCACAGGGTACGTTTGGACTGGAGCGATCATCGTTTTCCTTCGGGGATGAGGCGGATCAAGTATTTCGGGGCTTATCCGAGAAAGTCGATGAGGACCGATGCCAGTTCCGCTGGTTTTTCCTCTGGGATCCAGTGTCCGCAGTCGTTAAGGACGCTTCCGGTGACGTCGGAAGCCATCATCCGCAATGAGTCCTCCACAAGGTATCCGCGCCCCATGCCGGTTCCTCCCCCAACTGCCAGACAGGGAATGGTCAGCTTTTGCTGATTGGCATTATCTTCGACGTCCTGATGGATGGCACGGTAGTAAGCGAAGCCGGCTCGCAGTGCGCCGGGCTTGGTATAGCTGCGGAGAAATTCCTGAATCGTTTCCTCTCGAAGGACCGCCGGATGGCTGCCATAGTTCTCATAGAACCACCGGCAAAAGATTTCCTCCTTGCCGAAAACGAGTGCTTCCGGGAGGTCTGGCGTTTGCAGGAAGGTGTGGTGCCATCGTCGCCCGCCCTGGCCCAAGTCAGGCTGCCCATCGCCGGGAATGGTGACATCCAGTACGGCAAGGTGAGAGACGCCGGATTCATAGTGGGACGCCAGTGCGTACGCGACTGTCCCTCCCCAGTCATGTCCGACGACTGCATACTCGCCGATGCCCAGGTGAACGTTCATGAGTTCGTGGAGGTCTCCCGCGACTGTCTTTTTGTCGTAGCCGGAGTGAGGTCGGCTACTGTCCCCGAGACCGCGCAAGTCCGGGGCAATGCATTGGAATCCACGCTCAACCAGCAGCGGGATGACTTTGTGCCAGGAATACCAGGTCTCCGGAAAGCCATGCAGGAGCAATAAGGGGCGGCCGGTACCCGCCACGGCGTAGTGGAGGGTGACGTCCTTCAACCGGACGAATTCATGGCTAATAATGGGCGTCAGCAATACCAAGTTCTCCTCCAAAGTAGCTTTCTCGGCACGCTCTGCGCTGGCCGGAGAGGTGAAACGAAAATATGAGACGGGGCCGGCAGGAGCTTCTTCTGGCCGGTCCGGCCCCGTCTTCAGGTACAGGCGAAATAGTGCTCCCTGTTAAGCGGATGCCTTGGTGGTCGAGGCGAGAGCAGCGGTGACCGCTGTTGTCACTTCGGCTGTGGAGTTGGTGCCCCCCAGGTCGGGAGTGCGGGGCCCCGACTCAAGGACACGCGCCACAGCGCTGCGAATTGCACCAGCTGCGTGTTGGCAGCGTTCATCGTCATGGCGCTCAGCCAACCAGTCGAGAAGCATGGCCCCTGAGAGGATGGTCGCGATCGGGTTGGCCGTGCCGAGGCCGGCGATGTCCGGGGCGCTTCCGTGGGAGGGCTGGAAAACGCCGTGTTCAAGGCTCACGTCGCCGGACGGCGCAACACCGAGGCCTCCGACGACGCCAGCTGCAATTTCGGACGTGATGTCGCCGAAGACGTTTTCGGTTACGACGACATCGAAGCGTTCCGGGTTTGTGACCAGCATCATAGAGCCGGCGTCGATGTAGAGCCGGTCGGTGCCAACGTCCGGGTAGCGAGCTGCAACTTCGTTAAAGATTTTGCGCATGAATGCGTTGGACCGCAAGACGTTTGACTTGTCGAGAAGCGTCACGTGTCCCGGAGTTCCATTGATGCGGCGACGGGTGATTGCCTGTTCGAAAGCGATGGTAAACAAACGTTCGGATGTTTCGCGGGTGATGGTCAGCCGGTCGCTGACTGCCTCATCGCTGTCCTGGATTTCGTCGTGCCGTCCGGCGAAAAGTCCTTCAGTTGTCTCCCGGATGACCAGCATGTCGACGGATTCGGCTTTGACCTTCGTGGGCACGCCTGGGAAGAGGCGGGCGGGTCGGAGGCTTGCGAAGAGTCCGTAGCGCTCACGGATATCGATCTGGGGCGTGATTTCTGTGCCGTCGGCACGACGGACATCGGGAAGCCCAGCCGCTCCGAGAAGGACAGCGTCCGCCAAACCAACGGCCTCCATTGCCTGTTCCGAAATTGATTCGCCGGTGCGGCGGTAGTACTCGGCCCCAGCTTGGTACGAGGCGTAGTTGAGATTGAGGCCGAAGCTCTCTGCCGCGGCATTCAGAACGAGCAGAGTCGCCTCAACGACCTCTGGACCAATGCCGTCACCGGGCAGGAGTGCAATTTCATACTGGTTCTTCACAGTTTTCTCGATTCTAGGGATACGCGCCAGGCCGGAGGACTGCCTTGTCCAGGGTTACCCTTCCAGCCTTGCGGCGCGGATGCGGCGGAATTCTTGGGGACCCTGCACTAAAATTAGCATACCACGTGGCATACCAGAAGTAATAAGCAGCAGCGTCTTTAAGATGCACCATGCACGAAGAAACTCTTCCTGCATTCCACCTAGTATGCAAGGATGTGTCGGTCGCCACAGTCTGGATGCGACCTCTTCTTCCGCCTCGGCGGATCGTCCCTAATCAGTAGAAAGAGGGCTTTTATGACAATCAATGCAGCAAGAACCGGCAATGGGGCCGGGACATCTATCGGGGCGCGGTTGGACACCCTGCCGGTGGGCAGGATGCACGTGAAGATCATCGTTGCCGTCGGTCTTGGTCTTTTTTTCGAGATGTATGAGATCTTTCTTTCCAGCACCATGAGTGTTGCCTTGAAGACGGAGTGGGGGCTCCAGGGCCTGGAGCTGCAGTTGCTGCTAGCCTCCTCTTTTGTTGGCATGTTTTTGGGTGCGGCGCTTCTTAGCGGCATGGCAGATAAGCTTGGCCGCCGCCGGGCATTCATGTTGAACCTGATTTGGTTTTCGGTCTGGTCGCTGATTGCAGCCTTCGCCCAGGAACCCTGGTTCTTGGTTATGGCCAGGTTTTTCGCAGGAGTCGGATTGGGCGCGGAATACCCTGTTGCCGACGCCTACCTCTCGGACATCCTGCCCAAGAAAAACCGTGGCAAACTAGCTTCCTACGCCTACACCTGCTCCTACCTCGCCGTCCCTGCCTTGGGCTTCCTCTCCCTGTGGATTGCAGGACGCACCATTTTCGAAGTCGACGGTTGGCGTTGCCTGCTCGCGCTTGGTGCCATCGGAGCCGTACTCGTCATGTTCCTACGCAGAGGAATTCCGGAATCACCCCGCTGGCTCGCCGAACAAGGCCGCCACGATGAGGCCGAACAAGCACTCGCCATGTTCACCAGCGGAACGTCCTCCACGAACCCTGCACAGCAGGCCTCGGAGGAAGTCGCCTCTGTCAAAAACCCAACGGAGCCGGACATGGAAGTGACCGATCCCCCGGCTCCCCACAGCCGGCGGCGTCTTTTCCAGCGCCCCTACTCCAAGCGCTTGACGATGCTCACGATCTTCCATCTCTTCCAGACCTTCGGATACTACGGCTTCGGCACCATGGCGGCCCTGGTCCTGGTCTCCCGCGGATATGACGTCACCACTTCGCTGCTGTTTGTGGCTTTGAGTTTCATCGGCTATCCGGTCGGATCCCTAATCTCCACCCCGCTACTGGCTCGTTTTGAACGAAAATACCTGCTGGCCGGCTCGATCATCGCCCTCGCGGCTTTCGGACTAGGCTTCGCCAACGCCTCAGACCCCACGCTTATCGTGGTCTTCGGATTCCTCACCACGGTAACCGGGCAGATTTACTCAAACACCTTCCACATCTACCAAGCCGAAATCTTCCCGACCTCCCTACGCGTCACCGCAGTGGGCTGGACGTACTCCCTTTCTAGACTCTCCAGCGCCGCCATGCCGTTTATGCTCATCCCTGTCCTGAACCAGCACGGTGCAGGAGCAATGTTCACCATCATCATGGTCGCCCTGGCCATCGTTACCGCGAGCATCCTCACTATGGGACCACGCACCTCCAACCGCAGCCTCGAAGACATCAACCCCCGTTAAACCGCCACCCCTCCATCCCGGCCGGCACCTCGGCAGAGCAATGTCACGGTGCCGGCCGGGACCGTCCACTGCCCGCCCGAACGGCAGCTCTTCAGCGGCGGAAACCCCCAACGAAAAGGAGACAAATGAATCCCAACCATCTGAAGGCAATCGATCATGTCGCCATCGCAGTGAAAGATGCCGACCAAGCACTCGGCTATTACGTCGACAGACTCGGACTGAAGGTCGTGGGAGATGAAATCGCTGACGACCCCGGAGTGCGGCTCGTCTATCTCTCCGTCGGAGCCGACCGCATTCAGCTGGTGCAGCCGCTTCGTCCTGGCCCGGTGGCTGACTGGATACATGAACGCGGTGAAGGTCTGCACCACATCTGTTTTGAAGTCGAGGACATCGAGTCCGTGCTTTTCGACATGCCGCAAGAAGTTCACCGGTCCATATTTCGCGGGGGTCGGAAGCGTAGGGCGTGTTTCTTGGGCGATACCCCGGAGGGCGTGAACTTGGAGCTTACCGAGTCCCAACCAAAACCCTGACGGGCAAAGGCTAGGTCAGTAGCCTTCCCAGACGCAGACTTGCGGCGGCCGCCATGCCGCAGCTCAAGGCTGAACACTTCCCCTTTGCATGGTGCCACGTCTTTTCATGCTCGGTTTGCCGGTCAAGCAATCTCTAAATACGTCATCCCCGCCCCACAGCAATTCCGACTACGAGCACGAATGAGGTAAGTATGACAACCAATGTCGCACAAAGAAACGCAAGTCCCAGCCTTCAATGGATCACTAACGCGCTAAGCAACTTCTCTGAGCAGTTTGTGCCTGCCCCGTGGGTAATTGTTGTGGCTCTCACGCTTCCGGCCGTCCCGGCCTCCCTTCTAATAGATACCGGAGAAGAGGTGCTTCCAAAGGTCCAAACCGTGCTGCAGGGATGGGGAGACGGGTTCTGGAACCTCTTGCCGTTCTCCATGCAAATGATCTCTATGCTCGTCAATGGTTACGCGGTCGCCTCCTAATTCCCCAGTTCGCCGTTGGCTTCTATGGCTGCCGACCGGAAAATCCCGCCCAGACTTACCAATGCGATGGTCGCACAGACGAGCCAACTCGTCCTTTGGTTGCAGTGGGGTCTGGGAATCATCGCGGCGGGCATGTTGGAGCGATACATGGGCGTCCGCGGGACCAAGGCAGACTGCCGCCTACTCATGGAGGCCGCGTACCTTGGTATGTGCGCTACAGTCAGGTCAGGTCTAGGTTCCTCCACCGGGCTCCTGCTGGCAGCACCTGGGCAATTAGCATAAGACCTCTTCGGGTCATCCACATGATGCAGGCGATCTGCACTCCGTTCGACCTCATTCTGACTGCCGTCACGATCGTGGCCTGGACCGCGACGGCGGTATGCTTGCATCCGGACCAGCGGAACACGGTACGTACATCGGAAGAACTCAAGACCAAACTGCCGAGAGATCGACAAGGGAAACGCCGCAGCGCGGGATTACTGCGGCGAGTACGCCGTCGACCTTTGCGCAAAGAGTTGAGATCTCGCGACTCATCAACTGGTCCATCGGACTTGCAGGAATGGTCTATACCGTCCTCCACTTTTCGCAAGTCGACGGTAGCTTTCTCAACGGTCTAACCTTAAGTTACTTCAGATTCCCGTTCCTGGGTGTCCTAATGCATGGCACTCCGCGGTCCCTGCTGACAGCAGCGCAGACAGGCGGAACTTTCGTGTGGGGAGTAGTTGTCCAGTTCCCGTTCTATGCCGGAATCATTGGAATACTTCTCTCGGGTGGCTCAGTGAGAAGATCTCAGAAGGGTTGCAGGCAATTTCAAATGAAGCCACACTCCCTCTTTTTATTTACTGGTACTCCTCAATTCTGAACTTCTTCGTCCCGTCCGGAGGTGCCTTGTTTGGAATTGAGGCGCCGTACCTCGCCGAAGCCGCCAAAGAGCCTCGATTTCTTACTGGATCTAGCAGCGATTGCCTACATGTGGGGTGACATCTCAACAAAAACGCTCCAACCCTTCTGGGTGCTGCCCCTGCTTGCCATATGCGGTATGTCGTACCGCCAGATCATGGGTTTCCTCATCGTGTTTGGGTTAACTTCGCTCGTGATTACATCGGTCGCCTTACTGGCCGCACCGGCCTTTTTTCAGGGATGAGCTGAGTAGCCGTTGTCGTATTTCCATCGCGGTTGCCTGATCGATGTTCGCGCGCAGGCAGGTTGAGCAGCAAGACTTGGAACGAGGCCGTCTTTGGCGATAGGAAGGCCGGTGTGGAGGTTCTAGCCTACTGACTTCGGGGAACTGCAACGCACACCCCATTGTGGCGATTCCCCGGAGTCAATGGCAGAGTGATGCGTTGGCCGGAGGAATATCGCTAGCATGGCGGCGATGTCAGCCGGTGTCGGCACGGTACTACTCCGGCCAGGACTGGCTTGGTAAGCCGGAACGGAGCCACATAGACAGCTGGACACCGCTGCCCCGCGACGCAAGGAACGCATCGGACAATAAGCCAGTTTGAAGGCATTTTCAAAGAGCCGGGGAGGGCCTGGGCAACTATGGAGTGCCGGCAAAGCGCGTCTGTGTGACAACGCGCCCCATCAACTTAGAACGGTTGCGGGCGCTGCTTATTGCATCACATCTCCGCTGTTAGGGCCGAGAGTCTGGCCGGTATAAAGGTTGCCTCCAGGTTCGCTGGCAAGCAAGAGTGCGGAAGGTGCAACTTCAGCAGGCTTGCCGAACCTTCCGATGGGGAGTTCGGATATCTTTTTTGCTCGCCATTCCGGGTCCAAGTCCGAGCTTAACTGCGTGTCTATTGGGCCAGGAGCGATAGCGTTGACGAGTACGCCCCGTCCCGAGACTTCCAATGCAAGGGATTTGGTGAAGGCGATGACGCCGGCCTTTGCTGCAGCGTAGTGCGTCATCATAGGGGCACCCTTAATGCCCAGTTGTGAGGCAATATTGATGATCCTCCCCCATCCCTGCGCTGCCATGGGGCCAACAACTTCACGGCTGACAAGAAAGACGCCGGTGAGGTCCACGTCGATCGTTCGGCGCCATTCCTCTAGGGTCATCTCTTCTGCGTAGCACTGTGAAAGGATCCCGGCACTATTAACCAGGATCTCGATATCACCGCCCAGAATCTCCCTGGCTTCCGCTATGGCCCGGCGAACACTCGCTTCGTCAGTCACGTCAATGCCGACGTGCTTATGAGAGCCATCAGGCGCTGCCGCGCGGTCAGCTACAACGACGGATGCTCCTGACTGGGCGAATAGGTCTGCGATTTCACGACCAATTCCTCCGCTTCCGCCGACGACAAGGGCACGTCTGTTATCAATTTGCACGAGAACCTTCTTTCAGATACGAACCAGGTATTTTGCGGGGTCCGAATAAAGCCTGCCTATTCGTACACCGCGCCTGAAACAAAACAAGCCTCACCGCGTGGTATCCGAGGTAAGTTACCAGCCCTCTTAATGACGAGAGCAGGCGCCACCATGATATGGATCCACTTACACTCTTGTTGACATGCAAGGTGGTATGCCACCATGGTAGTACGTGAGCCGGATCACCACCACCCCCAGCCGCCAGGCTACCCCCAGTAACAATAAGGAGCAGATATGTCTGATTCCCAGCCCTTGTCGGTACAGACCGGCGCCAGGCGCCAGCAAGACCACGTCCCACCTGTGCCCCCGCCTTCATCGTCCGGGCGCACACTGGCCAAGATCACCCTGGTGTGCTTCCTTGCTTGGGTGTTCTCCGTCTATGACTTCACTCTGTTCGGCACCCTACTGCCGGTTCTGTCGGAAGAGTTTGGGTGGACACTGACAGAATCCACAACGATCGTCACTTGGGTCACCCTGGGGACGCTTGTCGTTTCGCTTGCTGTTGGGCCTCTTCTTGACCGCTTTGGTCGTAAGCCGGCTCTGATCATCACCGTCATGGGCGCCGCCCTTTGTTCCGGAGCGACAGGCTTGGTTGTCGGTCCGCTCTCCCTTATCCTCGTTCGTGCTTTCTCAGGCCTTGGCTATTCGGAAGAAGTTGTCAACTCTGTCTACCTCAATGAGATGTATGGCAAGTCGAAGCGCCGGGGATTCCTCTACGGTCTCGTCCAGAGCGGCTGGCCCGTTGGTGCCATGCTGGCAGCAGGCCTGACAGCGTGGCTACTGCCTATCGTCGGGTGGCGCTGGTGCTTTGTCCTGGCTATGGTCCCATCCGTTATTGTTGCTCTGGCCGCCACACGGCTCCCCGAATCGCCTGTTTTCCGTGCACTGAAGCGGGTCCGGCACCTTCGTCACGAAGGCCACAACGAGCAAGCCGACGCCCTTGAAGCTGCCTACGAACTGCCGATCGGCTCACATAAACCGCATATCCGTGAACTGTTCGTCCCCGGCCTGCGTAGGCACACTATCTGCATGCTCCTGATTTGGCTGTTCTTTTGGATGCCAGTGCAGGTCTTCGCAGTTCTCGGCACGACAGTCCTCACTGCAGCCAAAGGCGTCTCCTTCGACAACGCCCTGCTGATTCTCCTGATTGCCAACGCGGCAGGTTTTGCCGGATACATCTTCCACGGCTGGCTGGGTGACCACTTCAACCGACGCAGGACCGTGATCTTGGGCTGGTCCATCGCAACCATACTGACCGTCATTCTGCTGCTGGGACCTTCAAGCCCCGAGTTCGTCATCGCGTTGTACGCACTGGTCCTCTTCTTCTTCATCGGTCCGGTTTCCGCACTCATGTTCTACATGGGTGAAGCAACCCCCGCTCACGTACGCGGCATGAGCATGAATCTGGCCCACATTATGGGCCCCATAGGTGCAATGCTCGGTTCTGCCTTGCTCACCCTTGCACTATCGTTGGGCTACTCCATGACCGCCGCGGCACTCTTCGCCGGTTCTCTGTTCCTTGGCCTGTCAGTCCTGCTCCTGTTCGGTACCAAGCGCGTCGTGCAGCACCACAACTAATCACACAAAGATCCTCAACCCTTAAGGAAAATCGATGATCGAAAACCAGTCTCAATCAGCAGTCCGAAGCCGCCGCGATGACGGTCTAGATGGAAAGGTCGCGGTGATCACTGGTGCCGCGAGTGGCATCGGTCGCGCGTTGGCTTCCGCGTACGCCCGGGCCGGGACCAAAGTCGTGCTGGGCTACTTTGCACGTGATCCCCATGATGTGCGCAAAGTGTTAGCGGAGGTCGAAGCTGAAGGTGGAGAAGCAATTGCAGTCGACGTTGACGTCAGGGATAGCGACTCTGTCGACGCCCTGATTCACGCAGCAGTTACGCGTTTCGGACGACTGGACATTGCTGTAGCAGGTGCTGCGAACATTCACCGGTCCGCGATCGGCGACATGACCGATGACATGTGGAACGGCCTACTTGAAATCGACCTCACGGGCGTCATGCGGACGTTCCGCGCCGCTTCTCAGGCCATGGACGGGCCGGGATCATTAGTTGCTGTCTCGTCCTTCCTGGGGCCAATCTTCGGTTGGAAGGAGAACAGCCACTACGGAGCCGCCAAAGCCGGAGTGATCGGCATGGTGAAGTCCCTCGCGGTTGAACTTGCGCCCCGCGGCATCCGTGTTAACGCCATGATTCCCGGCCTGATTCGTACGCCTCAGACCCTCGATGAGGTGAATTCCCTCGGCGCCCAAGGCCTCGACCAGGCTGCCAGCATCATTCCCTGGGGCCGTGTCGGGGATCCCGACGAAGTGGCACGTGGTATCCGGTTCCTAACGAGTGACGACGCATCATTCATTACCGGACAGCAACTCGTCGTTGACGGTGGCATGACAGTGCGCTGGCCGATGTAACGGCGCCAACAGGCGGAAAACTTCGGACGCACGTCGCGAAAACACTACAAGCGCATTAGAACCTTCAATCGGGGCCTTTTCAACGAAACCCCCGGGCCATACATTGGCAAGTCACAGAATCAGGAACTGCATTGACAAAGGACATGTACCCAGAAACTTCACCCCAACAGATCAAGGCCTTGACCTTTGACGTGTTTGGGACAGTCGTTGATTACCGCCGTTCGATAACAACTCTGGGTGCTGATATCACCCAACGGACCGGGGTCCAGGTGGACTGGGCTACGTTCGCCGATGAATGGCGGGACGCTTACCGTCCCGGCATGGATGCCGCCATGGAAGCGAACGACGCGTGGGTCAATGTTGATGACATCTACCGGCAGGCGCTGTACACGCTTACTCCCAAATTTGGCCTCAACGAACTTCCGGCAGATGCCTATGAAGAGCTGGCTGGAGTCTGGACGAAGCTGATCCCGTGGGGCGACAGTGTTCCCGGCCTAACCCGCCTCCGGAGCCGATTTATCATCGGAACGATGTCAAACGGAAATGTGAGGATGCTCACCGACATGGCCCGTCACGCAGGCCTGCCATGGGATGTCATCTTGTCCGCCGAACTGTGCGGCGCTTATAAGCCCGACCCCCGCCCCTACCAGATGGCGCTCGAGCTGCTTCGCCTTAAGCCGGAAGAGTTGCTCATGGTCGCGGCACATGCCGACGAACTGCGTGCCGTGCGAGGGCTAGGGATCAAAACAGCCTTCATCCTGCGGCCGCTCGAGCACGGTCCCGGAGTGGAGCTGGACGTGGAGGGCATGGAATCGTTTGACTATGTAGCCAATGACCTGACCGACCTCGCCACCCAGCTCGGTACATGAGCACACACCAATTGAACTGCAGAATACAATCACTCCCGCTCCGGTGGATCGCAGCAGGATTTCCACTGATAAGCCTGTATTAGCGCCCATAGAAAGGGTTTCGTCTCATGAGTAAGACGCAGACATCACATTACGACTACGAGCCGATCGTGCATCGTGCACCGCTTCAGATGCCTGATGACGCACAGATTGCCGTAGTCCCGTACATCAACATCGAGCACTTTCCTTATGACGTGGCCGGCACGGCACTCGTGCCCGGAACCACCGGATTTAGCCCGGACCCGCTTAATTACGGCTGGCGCGACTACGGCAACCGCGTTGGGCTATGGCGAATCGCTGCAGCCTTGGAGGAGGTGGGCGCTCCCGCATCGATCTGCCTCAACGCCGATATTGTGGACGAATACCCGCAGATCATTGAAGAAGGGCTAAAACGGGGCTGGTGCTGGATTGGCCACAGCATTAATAACACCAAGGATGGCTTCCTCTCGGGTCTAAGTGAAGACAGTGAGCGGAAGCTCATATCCCTTACACTTGAGCGGATTCGCCAGGCCACGGGTACACCTGTCAGGGGTTGGCTGGGGCCCTTCCTCACGGAAACTTTCAACACACCAAATGTCCTCGCAGAGCTGGGCGTGGAGTATCTGTGTGACTTCACATCCGACGACCTTCCCTTCCGGTTTAACACGCGCACAGGCTCGCTGATCTCTGTTCCATACACACTGGAAATCAATGACATCCCAGCTGTCCTGAACATCGGGCTGTCCGCGGAGGAATTCGGCGACATGATCATCGATCAATTTGATGTCCTCTACGAAGAAGGCACAAGAGCCCCCCGGGTCATGCCAATCGCACTTCATCCCTTTGTTGCCGGACAGGCTTTCCGTTCCAAGCACCTGAGGAGAGCGTTGTCGCACATTGCCAGTCACGAGAATGTCTGGTTCGCCAGCAGCGACCAGGTTAACGACTGGTTCCGCAGCTCGTACCTAAAGAGTGAATAACGCCAGGCGGGGAGTGCGTTCCCAGCACGACCGGGCAAAGAGGGCAGCGTTGGCCGGCGAAGACCGGTCGGCCAACGGAAGTGATGACTGGAAAAAGGATGGTGAACTCGGGTGATCTGGACGCAAGAGTCAGTTGCCGCGGTGGCTGACTTCCATGGCCTTTCGCGGGATGGACGCCTACAGGTGTGGCTGGAGCAACTTGAACGCGACCGTATGCGCAGCGTCCAGCTTCGTGATGCGCCTCTACCTCTCGAGACCGCCGCCGACACTCTTGGCGAGCTCCCAGGCGGATCAGAGCAGAAGTCAAGTGGAATGGGAAACGATATTTCCACCACCGACGACAAGCCGCGTGCGATGGAAGCAGTCGAATCGGCGCTCGAACGGGCCGCTGCCCACAGCGACCTGAACGCATTCACAGCCCTTCTTCCCGATCGAGCACATCGAGATGCAGCTGTGGCCGACCGCCGGCGAGGCGCTGGAGAGAACCTTGCCCTCGCCGGCGAGACGTTTGCCGTCAAAGACATTATCGCTGTTGCAGGACACGCCATGACGGCGGGTACAAAGGCTTTCCGGAAGCCACCTAGCTCGTCTGACGCACCGGCTGTGGCGAGACTGATTGAGCAGGGCGCCACAGTCATAGGGATGGCAAATCTGCAACTACTGGCCTTTGGAGCATCAGGAGCAGGCAGCCTGAACGGGCCTGTCGTCAATCCCTTGGCCAGAGACCAGATAGTAGGCGGCTCCAGCGGGGGCTCTGCCGCTGCAGTTGCTGCCGGAATTGTGGACTTCTCCCTAGGAACGGATACCGGGGGGTCGATCCGGATCCCCTCGTCACTGTGCGGGGTTGTGGGCCTAAAACCTACGTTCGGAAGGATCTCCACGGTTGGGGTTCATCCTGTCTCACCAACATTGGATCACGTGGGGCCCATCGGCCGTACTGTAGATCAAGTGGCGCGCATCTTCCGGGTCCTAACCGGGGAAACCTCCCCTGCCCTGCCCTGGAGGGCGACGGATTTGCAGGGGACAAGAATTGGTGTTCCGCGATCCTGGTTGACGCCGCTCCTGGACCAACAAATCGCTTCAGCCTGGGAGTCTTTCGAGGGCTTGGTCAAGCAGTTAGGCGGAAGAGTCGTAGACGTTAAAATGCCATCCCTGGAGTTTGCGGCTCTTAGCCAGGGGGCAACCATTGCTCCCGATGCATTCGTCTCCAACCACGACTTGCTGCGCGAAAGCGCGGCAGCGCTTCCCGACGATGTGCGGTTGCGGCTCGAAATGGGTATGTTCCGATCGGCGACGGACTACGTCCGAGCGCAACAAATCCGGCGATGGATTGCCAAAGACATGCATGTAGCGCTGGAAACTTGCGACGTGCTTGCATGGCCGACGATCCCCGTCGCAGCTCCTCGGGTCGGGTCAACCACGGCAACTCTTGGCACCGCCACGGTCGATGTGGCATCCGCGCTTACGGCTCTCACCTGTCCATATAACCTTTCCGGGTTCCCTGTCATCACAATCCCTTGGGGCAGAGACGTCGCGGGGGCGGGCATCGGAATGCAAATCGGCGCCAAGCCAATGAATGAATCGACAATGTTCGTCGTTGCCCGGACTATGGAAACGAGCTCTGAGGGACTTCAGTAAAGGACAGGTCCGACACTGGGACCAATTTGGTATTCCAGCTGGAATACCAAGGTCTTATTCGGTAGAGAACATTGAGGAATTCCAGTTGGCATCCTAAGCTTGTAACACCCCAATCCATTCTCTGCGCGTGTGAGCGGCCCCTAGAGTCGTTCACACCCACAGGGTGCTCATAGGAGGAACGTTGGCAGGACCAGATAGTGCACTTGGGGCCCTCCCGGTCGCCACGACAGCAGAGGATCAAGAACTGCCATCCGAGTCGAACGCAGAGCGCGCCTATCGGGTCATCAAAAACGCTGTCATTCGCGGGCAGCTCCGGCCCGGATCTACAGTGTCAGAAGCTCAGTTGGCCCGTAAGCTGGGAATGAGCCGCACGCCGGTTCACCAAGCGGTGGCACGTCTTGAGGTGGACGGCTGGGTAATCATTACTCCCCGCAGCGGTGTGGTCATCGCCGCGATAGACCCCAAAGACATCGAGAAGGTGTACGAGACATTACTAGCACTCGAAGGCGCCGCCGTGGTCCGCCTGGCCAGTCGCGAGCGAGGCCGGGACAGCATTGACGAGGAGCTCTTAGAGGCATGTGCGGTCTGTGAGAGTGCATTGGAAAATGGCGATCTGCACATGTGGGCTGATAGCGACAACGCACTTCATTCGAGTTTTCTCATCTCCTGTGGGAACCACCACCTTTGGAGAGCCGCCGCGACGGTGATGGAGCAATCGCACAGAGCGAGACTGCTGACTGTCGAGCTGCGGCCCTGGCCAGCCCGCTCTAACGAGGATCATAGGAAGATTGTTGACGCGATTATTAGCCGTAAGCCCGAAGCGGCCTACCGGGCCTTGGAGGAGCACAGGCGACGTGGCATGGACACCTTGATCCCCATCATTCGCGCGATTAGCTGGGGATCGTCCGAGCTGACGGTCTAGATCAAACGCAGCTCGCCAAACCCGCCCATCCGTTAGATGAACGACGCCGCGCCTCAGATCCAGGCTTCATCCCACGTTCCCTATGAGGCAAGCGCGGCCGCGGCGTTGTCCAGGTGCTCATGGAACGTAATGCGTGCAAAGCCGGCACCGCCATTTGTACTAGCAATAACCATGTCCAGATCTCTGGCGATGCCCATGCTCCTCAATGCCTTTCCTCGGCCCGCGTACATGATGCACACCCGAACGCAGCCCTCCGAAGACTCCTAAGAGTGCAGGAGCGCCGTGTTTCCCGGAGGCTGGAGAGTATCCGGTGCAAGTTCAGATCCGCAAACTGAGCGTCCAAGCCGACAGAGGCGGCCGTGTTGTATGAATTTATGCATTGATGCGGAGATTTGACGACGTGTTACCGACCCGGCAACGGGCGATTCCTGGGCTTCGGGCTTTCCGTAGATGTCGACGATTCCTCCTTTATCTAGGTGTCGGACAACAGCCTCCCACGCCATCCGGCAGATAATAGGGCCTCGCCCCGATTGACGGAGGAATCACGACGGTGCCAATGATATCCGGCAGCACCCCAGTCAATTCCGCTTGACCAGATGGCGTCAAAGCTCCAGTTCGCCGCAGGTGATTGCAGTTCTTAGTGCCGAGAAAGTTTGCTCATAGAGGCTCTTCTTTCACAACCCTCTAGTGGGTGGTCAGCCCGGCCACAGCTTTAGGTGCTTAGCAGTTTGTCGGTCGTTGGAGCCATTCACCAAACCTGTGTCCGTGGTGCGCGCCGCTGTCAGGGCTGGCGGTCAAGGACCCGCTCTCGCGCCTAAGCGCGCGATCTGACGACTACCTGATCGATATCTATTTGGCTAAATGAGCCACTGCTAAAATTTCGGCGACATAACCTTCGGCGCCACGCGGGGCCTAACGGCTGTTGCAGTGAGTCGCGGGGTATGAATCGGTGGATCGGACTCATAGGCGATTTCCAGTATTACCAAACGAGAGCTCCGAACGACCGCCGTTTAGTGGGGCGGGTCATCGAAGGAACCGTCTCTGAGGTCCTGAACAACCACCGAGCTCTCCGCCAACTGAATCCTCCGCTACTGATATGCACGACTCCTGCCAGTCAGCCAATAAGGCCGGAAGTTAGGCTTTGAACATTCCGCCAGACGACAAGCCCCTGGCCCGAGTACTGAAGCTCAGAACAGATGGATGGAGTGAAATTCACCCAGACATAGCTTAATAGTTGCACGGGCAAGCTTTATCCCGAGGTCACATCGACGCGTGAGTCCGGACGATGCACCGCTGCTGAACGAGTCCTGAGATTTGGATTCCGACTGCACGGTAGCAACCATCCGATGGGCTATAGCTGTCCAACCTGGGCCAATGACAATTGAATCACGAACACTTGGCTACTTCGAGGAAACCCCCTTTAAATTATAGGTCAGAATACGGCTCGAGAATCGACGTAACAACACTTCAGATTTGAGACGTTCACAACAATTGTTAAGGAGTGAAGGCAAATTCTACAGGTCTCTTGTTTCGTTAGATAACGCCCAAGATCAACGGAGTTGTGCAAAAAACGTAGTTCCCATACGTTCAGCTAATCGTCAAATCTGCAGTCGCAGGTCCACCAGAGCCTTCTTGGTCTTACAGGCTCGGAAATGGATGTACCTCATCAGGACTCGCTTGGGCCAACCATACGTGGGCTCAGGTTGGTGTCTCATTTTCTGAAGTGGAGATTACACATGAAAGCAGCACAACCCCTTGTACGCCCCAGTCTCGAGCGAATATGAGCCTATTTGCACCTATTACTCTCGGACGTCAGACCTTCCGGAACAGATTATGGCTTTCTCCTATGTGCCAGTACTCCGCCGAAGACGGCGTGCCCGGGCAGTGGCACTTGGTCCACGTCGGCGCAAGGGCATCGGGCGGGTTCGGACTGATCTTTGCAGAGGCCACAGCAATCTGCCCTCAAGCGCGGATTTCCTTGGCAGACACCGGCCTTTGGAATGACCGTCAGGAGCAGGCTTGGCAGGGCATCGTCGATTTCGTTCATGAGCGCGGCGCCCGGATCGGTATCCAACTGTCCCATGCTGGCCGGAAGGCATCCCTGCGCACGCCGTGGGACGCCGAGGCGGGCGCCTTGCCGATCGAGGATGGCGGCTGGACGCCGGTCTCGGCCTCGCGAACGGCCTTCCCGGGATCACCCGAACCAACGGAAGCCACCGAAGCGGAGCTTCAAGGGATCGTCGCGGATTTCGCTGCCAGTGCCGTACGCGCCCGGGGTGCCGGGTTCGACGTCGTCGAAATCCAGGCAGGGCACGGCTTTCTCCTGCATTCCTTCCTCTCGCCGCTTTCCAACGATCGCACCGACCAGTACGGCGGCTCGCTCCGGAACAGGGCTCGGCTTCTGCTGCAGGTAGTGGACGCGATCCGTGAGGTTCTGGGTAACACAGGTCCGTCTTTGTTTGTCCGTCTTTCGGCAACGGATTGGCTGGACAACGGGCTCACCATCCACGACACCGCGGAGGTCAGTGGCTGGCTCAGGGAGCACGGAGTCGATCTGGTGGACGTCTCCAGCGGCGGTCTCCTCCCCGCCGATATTCCGTTGGGCCCGGGCTATCAAGTGCCGCTCGCCCAGCACATCGGCGCAAAAGCTGACGTTCCGGTTGCCGCCGTCGGACTTATCACCTCACCGCAGGAAGCGGAAGGGATCGTAGCCTCCGGAACTGCCGACGCGGTGTTCGTCGGGCGGGCGGGGTTGGCGGACCCCAACTTTGGTTTGCGTGCCGCGAATGAACTTGGGCACGAGCCGGCGGAACAGTTGTGGCAGAAGCAGTACGTTCGCGCGATGTGGAAGTAGGGGATTCTCATGGGCAAGTTTGCACTCGGCATCGAGCTCGACGGCGACGGCGCGCATCCCGCCGCCTGGCGCTACGCCAACCACCCACCGGGGGAGCTCCTGACACCAAAGCGGTACGCCGCAGTGGCCGCGAAAGCGGAGGCTGCGGGTTTCACCTTCGCCACTTTCCAGGACGCCGGCCCCGGGGAAACCCCGAACGTGACCGGCCGCCTGGACACTGTGGAAGTCGCCGCGTTCGTGGCGGCAGCGACGGACAGGCTGGGTTTGGTCCCGGCCGTCAACACCATCCACGCCGAACCGTTCCACCTGGCCAATCAGCTCAGCAGCCTCGATTGGGCGTCGAGGGGTCGTTCGGGTTGGCTGGCGGAGGTGCGGGAGACCCCGGCGATTGCGGCCAGTTACGGTGCCAGGTCTGTCGCCGACCCCGACGCGGTCCAGCGCGAAGGCGCCGAAGTAGTGGCTGCGACGCGACGGCTTTGGGACACGTGGGAGGACGGAGTGTTCATCGCCGACGCCGCCAACAACCGCTTCCTGGACCTGGACAAATTCCATTACGCCGACTTCAGAGGTGAATTCTTTTCCATCAAGGGCCCGTCCATCACGCCCCGTCCACCGCAGGGCCAGCCGGTGGTGTTCGGCCGCCCGGGCGGGTTGTCGGCGGAACTTCCTGACGCCGTCGTCATCAGTGCCGCTACCGTCACGGGCGTCGCTGCTGCCGCGGAAGAACAACGACGGCGGGGCGTCCTTCGCGTTGTCGCGGACCTGGATATAGTGCTCGACGCCGGTGACTCGCCCGCGCAGGAACGCCTCCAAGCGTTGGACTCTGCCTCGCCCTGGACGGCATCGCCGGACGTGTTGCGGTTTGTGGGGAACGCGGCAGGGCTGCGAGCGCTGCTTACTGAACTTTCCGGCGTCGTGGATGCTGTGAGGCTGCTGCCGGCGGTGCTGGACACCGACCTTGAGGTTCTTGCCTCCGCGGTGATCCCGGGCCTCATCGCCGAAGGGGTGTTCATCCCGCCAACGTCCGGGAGCACGCTCCGCGAATCCCTGGGCCTGCCCAAGCCCGTGAACTCAATCGCCACCAGCAAGGAGCCAGCATGAGCAGCATCGATTACGCACGCCCCGACGCCCGCATCCACCTGGCACTCTTCCAGCCCTTCAGCCCCAACTACGACTGGAGCAAGACAGATCGCTTGGAAGACTACTACGACTTCGACAAGTACGCCGAGCTTGTCCAGAGCGCTGAGCGCGGCCTCTTCTCCACAGTGTTCCTCGGCGAAAGCCTGCGGCTGCGCGAGCACCTCGGGAAACTGAACGATATCGCCATCACCGGCAGGCCTGACGCTTTGGTGTTGTTCTCCTACCTGGCCGCGAAGACCAAGCACATTGGCCTCGTGGCAACATTGAACACCACCTATTCGGATCCCGTGGACCTGGCGCGGCGACTTGCTTCGGTTGATGTGCTGACCGCCGGCAGGGCCGGGTGGAACATCGTGACCACGGACAACGCCTGGACCGGCGAGAACTTCCGGCGCGGCGGATTCCTGCACAACTCCGAGCGTTACACGCATGCCGAGGATTATGTGGCAGCCGTCCAGGACCTGTGGGACGGGTTCGCTCCCGGTTCCATCGCCGGTTCCCGCGAGGCAGGGGCTTGGTCCGCGGCACCCCAGCAGGTTCGCCGCCAGGGGAAGTTCTTTAACATCGATGCCACCCCCCAGGTACCCGGGAGCCTGCAGGGCCAGCCTGTGTACTTCCAGGCTGGCGACTCCGATGAAGGACGTGACTTCGCGGGGCGAAGGGCCGAAGGCGTCTTCACCCAAAGAATCGAATTCGATGACGCCGTTGCCTTCACCGCGGACATCCGCCGCCGTGCCCGTTCCTACGGCAGACCGGGGAACGACATCGTCATTCTCTCCGAAGCAGACATCGTGGTGGCGGAATCGGATGCAGAGGCCATTGACAAAGCACACCACTATAAAGGTCTGGCGCTGAATGACCGGGCAATCCGGCAAACACTGGAAAGTGTGTGGGGGACGAGCCTCACAGACCTGGACCTGGACCATCAGTTGCCTAAATTCGATCCTGTTGTCACGAAGCAAAGTAGCAGCCATGGCATAGTGAATTCTGGGCACTCCCCCATAGTGAAGGCAAGACAGTGGCGTCTGTTGGCCGCTGAGCGTGACTATACCTCTCGCCAATTGGTGGAGCACCTCAATCAGCGCCGGGCTTTCGTGGGATCGCCAAGCACCGTAGCAGACCAGTTAGCGCATTGCGTACGTTCCGATGCCTTTGACGGGCTAAACCTAATACCCCATGCCTTTCCGGATGGAGTCGATGACGTCGTGGATCTTCTGGTGCCGGCCCTGCAGGAGCGCGGAATCTATCCACACGAGTACCCGGCCGCCACATTGCGAGAAAACCTCTGTCTCCCCGAGAGTGTTGGACGACGTGTCAAGCACAAAACAAAGCTGCCCTCTGCTGAACGAACCTGAATACTCACGCAGATCCGTAAAGGCATTGGAAGATCCTTTTCATGGCTCCGCACAGTGGTGCCATTCCATCCGTTGCAGGACGGTGACCGAAATTACCTCCACGGACATCGAGGCGGAGTTGACGTGCATGATCATGTTGACCCGGTACAGGTCCCCCGGCATTGCGCCGTTCGATCGAGCACTAGCCAAGCGTAGTTGGTTCGCAGTCGGCGCTCCTGCCATGTCTGACTCGACCGCACCGGCACGGACGTGCGCCTGAAGCACTTGTGCTCGACCGGCAGCAGCGGTCTGGGCAGGGACAGGCTTTCGAAGTCCCCTCCACCGGCGGAAGTTGGCGGTAAAAATTCCAAGCTGCAGCGCCGGATGCATGGTGGTGGGCGACTTGCCGCGGCGCAGCGGGCAAGCGGGATCAACGCGGCGCGCTCGAGAGCACGCAGTGTCATGCGGCATCGCCTGACCTGTGCGCACGGCCCTGCTGGACCACCGGTCGAGGCAAGCGGAGCCGGGCCGGCTGTCCGGTGTGCGCGAATGTCAGGTCGAAGAAGTCGCCGCGGCTGCGAGGGACGCCGGAAAAACGATCTGTCAAGGCTGGGCGGCGCCGACCTGGACGTTGCCGGCCACCACCTTTGTGTCTGGACCACGGTGAGTAATGAACGGGATGCCTCGCCGTTCCAGAGGCTGGGCCGGGAACTGAGTCAGCAAGGTGCTGTCCAGCGTCCCGGCGGTGATGCATGTGCTGTCCAAACGGAGAACATCATGGGCGACCGTGCCTCCCCTCCCCCGAGGCGTCCGCCACGAGGAGCCGGGGCGTTGACCGAAGAGTGGGCGCCGGAACCGGGATGGTGTTCAGGCGGTTTCCTGCAGCGTGTACTGAGGCAGCCCCCAAATCGACAAACCGGCCTCGCCCTCGGCCCAGGCGACGGCGACTGGGCTGCCATCGCCAAGAACAAGCAGCTCTGCCGGTGTCGACATCGGCGGGGATCCCGAGTCCGCGAGCCATAATGGCGGCATGGGAGTGGAGTCCGCCTCGGTCGTAACGGAGCAGCGGCAACCCCTTGTGCGACGTCGAATGAAGTCGAAGCAAATTCGTAAGCGGTGGCATATCGCCAAGCGCTTTGTCTTCCGACCCGCGCCCTGCGGTCATTGGATAGGGTTGCCATGCAAATCAGCGATACACGCTGCAGACCCGCATGTCGCTTCTTAGCGCACCGTGACACTACGTACGAAGTCCGGGGACGCCGTGGCACACACGGTATGGGTGGTTCTTAAATCACGAAGCCTCTGTTCCTGTAACGAGGGGCAACACAGTTTTCGGCCCTCAGCATCCATCATTAGCGTTAGATTCAGCATCCACGCGAAGGCTTCTGGGAATGGGGACAAGGCTGACTTTCGTTGAACGTTTCTTGTTGATCCTGGGAGCCTCTGATGTGACGGACTTTGCCATGCAGAACGCATCCCTGGACGAACTCGCCAAACCGAACCAAGCGTGCTACGAGCTCATGAAAAGGCTGGACGCGCCCACCCATTGAGAGAGATATGCGCTCTGACAACGCACCGAATGTTCAACGGCTGGAAACTGAGGAGATCCTCGATCTGCTCGAATCGCAAGTCCGAGAACCTAAGCGACGCAACCTGCAAAACCTGCTGGTTCAACTCATCGATTCGGGCGAATTGGTACCCGGCACGCGATTACCCACCGCTCGGGAGGTCGCTCAGACGCTGGGCGTCAGTATTGCGTCCGTGGGGCAGGTTTGGGCTGAGCTCGGTTCTGCGGGTTTCACGGAAGCGAAGACTCGCAAGGGAACAATCGTACTTGGCCCTGCTCGTAGACCATTCACGCTCAGACACCGAGACGCTGCTGGCAGCTTCGGGGCGAATCATTTGCCCTTGTACGACGAATCGCTACTACCGGCCCCGCTTGAACCGGCAGCACCACGGCACCTCGGACTTAAGTCCCGGGCGTACTACCAGGTCCACCTTCATCCCTCGCTTGAGGAGGTGCACGCGACCCACGCAGACCGTTCTCATGTTGGCGTCCTCGCTACCTTAGGCTGGTTGGATGCTGTGGAGCTTCTCGTGCGTTCGACCACGACGCGAGGTGATTACGTGGCCGTCGAATCACCCACAGCTCCGCGCCTGCTCGACATTCTCGAAACCGCGGGAGTGCGAGCTATTCCTGTGCCGTGGGAGGGCTCGGGTCCAAGCATTGAACGGTTGGGTACCGCTGTCCGACGCGGAGCCAAGCTATTCATTTATCAACCAACTCTTCAGGTCCCTACCGGACGGACAGTCTCTGAGGAATGGGTCGCCAATGCCGCGGCGGTTCTAACTACCAACAACGTGCTAGCAGTCGAAGTTGAAGCATCGTTGTTCGCAAGTGCAAGAGCCAGCACCCTCGTAGATATCGCAGGTTTCCGTGAGTCAGTGGTGCATATTGAGGACCACTCGCTTGCCTACGGCAACGACTTGCGGATCGCGACACTGACAGCGAGTAACCGTGTAGCGAAACTCGTGGCGAAGGGGCTCACTCTTTCAGAGCGATGGGTCCCCCCAACAATGCAGCTTCAGCTTGCAAATCACCTCACCGACAGTCGTTCCCTGTACTCTGTCGAGCTCGCGGCAAGGGAGTATGAGCGGCGCAATACCGCCGTCGTAGAAACCTTGCGCGCAGGAGGCGTTACGGTAGAATCGTCCGGCGGCATGAAGGCCTGGCTCGCGGTTCACGACGAAGACCAAAGTATTAAGGCCATCGAGCTTAGCCGATTGGGTTTGGCCCACTTTCATCGTGGGAGCGCATTCAAACTTCTCCAGGGGCGACAACAACATCTCTCCCTGCACACTGCCGACCTTCTTAAGCACACGGAAGCTCTCGCAGATGTGCTACGCGAGACAAATGACGCTGGAATCGCGCGTAGTTCCGCAATGCGCAACTCCCAGACGGCAAATTCGCGTGGAGAACGGCAAGCGGGCGAGCTCCGAGTCAATGAACGATTGGCGTAGGTAAAAGCGAGACCAGCCGTTTCGTGTACTCGGTTTCCGGATCATTGAAGAGTTCATCGGTCGGACGCAACTCAATGATTCGTCCATCTTTCATTACCGCGACGCGGTCGCTGACGTGTTTCACAACATTGAGCGCATGCGAGATGAAGAGCAAAGTCAAATCGGGGTTCTGAGCCTTCAGCTCAAGGAGGAGATTCAGGATCTGGGCTTGGATTGACACGTCAAGCGCCGACACAGCTTCATCACAAACGATGAACTCTGGCTGGGTTGCCAGCGCGCGCGCGATGGCAACTCGTTGGCGTTGCCCACCCGAAAATTCGTGAGGGTATCTGTGTTTCGTTCGAGGGTCTATGCCTACGGATTCGAAGAGGCGGTCCGTCTGGCTCGACGCCGCCGCCGTTGACAATCCCTCGACGTGCCGAAGGACTTCAAATACCGCAGAGCCGACTGTTTTTCGCGGATTCAACGACGAGTATGGATCCTGGAAAACAATCTGAAACCTTCGCCTCAATGCTGCCGTGTCTGCGCGCCCCAACGAAAGAATATCGTGCCCTTCGAACATAACCCGACCACGGTGCGCTTCCCGAAGGCCCAGAAGCGTTCGCCCAAGCGTTGACTTCCCCGAACCCGACTCCCCGACGAGTCCGAGCACCTCTCCCTTATAGATCTCACAGCTCACGCCGTCTACAGCGACGCGTGCGCGTTGCCGGAAGAGCCGACCTCGCTCAGGAAAGCGAACTTCGAGATCTTCTATTTCGAGTAGCAGTTCACGATTCACGCGGCGCTTCCCTTCCCGGCGTTGAAACACGCAACTTGGTGGTCATCGGTGCCGCTCAGCGAGGGTGCACTCGTGTAACACGGTTCGGCTACGAGCGGGCATCGATCTGAAAAGTGGCACCCCGTAGGCCGCTTATCGGGCCTCGGAACTCGGCCTGGTATCGCAGGGAGCAATGCTCCGCGCTGCGTACTATTTCCAGGAATCGACGCGATCAGCATCTGTGTGTATGGATGAGCAGGATGTTTAAGGACGTCCGCCGTTCTTCCAGTTTCAACAATCTTGCCCGAGTACATTACTGCAACGCGATCGGCCACGTCTGCCACAGCGCTGAAGTCGTGCGTGATGAGGAGCATTGCCATCTGCTGTTCCCTCTGGAGCCACTTCAGGAGCCCCAGTATCTGGTGATGAATCGATGCATCTAAGGCAGTCGTCGGTTCATCTGCAATCACAACACGAGGGGACGAAGCGAGCGCAAGCGCAATCATCACCCGCTGCCGGAGCCCACCCGAGAGTTGATGCGGATACGCACGCAAGCGATCTTCAGGATCGGAAATCCCGACTTCTCGCAAAGCTTTAACGATTTCTTCTCCCAAGCGCCGGCCTCGCAACGTTGGGCGCGCCTGCTTGAGAACCGCGGCCAGTTGACTCCGCACTGTGAAGACCGGGTTCAATGCGGTCATCGGATCTTGAAAGATCAGAGAGACGCAGCGGGAACGTATAGCCCGGAGATCCGCCGGATTCGCCCTCAAGACCTCCTGACCCACCACGCGGAGTTTATCCGCCGACACTTCGACGTCCTTGGGCAAAAGTCGAGCAAGCGACTGCCCGGTGAGTGTCTTACCGCTTCCGGATTCCCCGACGAGGGCTAGCGTCTCAGAAGTGCCTATCTCGAGAGTCACGCCGTCCACAGGATAAACACGGTGAGCGCGGTCCCCAAAACCGACCCGCAAGTTTTCAATCGACACCGCTGGACTATCTGAAGTGCTCTGCATGATTTTTCACACTTTCGGATCGAGGATGTCCCGGAGGCCATCCGCCATCAAGTTGAGGGATAGGACCGTGAACGAAATCGCGATGCCTGGGACGAGGGTCAAATACAGCCCATCGCGAAGATACGTCTTTCCTTGACTGAGCATCAAGCCCCAGTCGGGAGCCGCCGCGTCAACACCCAGGCCAAGGTAACTGAGACTCGCAGCGGCCAGAATTGTCGAACCGATGGTGAGCGCCACTTGCACGATGAGGGGCGGAAAGGCGTTCGGAAAGACATGGCTAAAGATGATGCGTCTTCGATCGAGACCGGAGGCTTGCGCGGCTTCAACATAGTCAAGGCTTTTAACCTGCAGCACTTGGCCGCGCATCAGTCGCGCAAATTTTGGCCAGATCGTGATGGCAAGGGCGATCACGATGTTCTGAGCACTCGACCCCAGCGCGGCCATGAGCGCTATGGCGATTATCAAGAACGGAAATGCCAGCGCGATGTCCGTCATTCGCATGAGTAAGGCATCAATTCTGCCGCCGAAGAACCCACTGTACAGGCCGACAAGGGTGCCGATGACCACGGCAAAGAGTGTACTCAGGACACCCACTGCGATTGAAGATCTGCCTCCGTACAGGAGTCGACTGAAAACGTCACGTCCGACGTCGTCGGTGCCGAGCAAATGCCCGGGTGTTCCTGGCGGCATCAGCATCCCGTTCAAGTCCATATCTTTCACCGGATCATATGGACTGAGGAGTGGCGCACAAAGACAGGCAGCTACTATCCCCACGAAGATCGCCAAACCCATCGCCGCTGTCCGACGTTGCCAAATAAACCCCGTGAATTTCGTCGATGCACGTCGACTTTTTATACCTATTGAATTCATGAATTATCCACCCTGATTCTCGGATCCACTTTTGCATATGCGATGTCCACCAACAGGTTTACGATCAAGTACACGACGCAAATGATCAGCGTGACACCTTGAATCATTGGATAGTCACGCTTTCCAATTGAAGTCAGCATGAGGCGTCCCACGCCCGGCCAGGAGAAGATCGACTCAATTACAACGGAACCCGCAAGAAGCCCGCCAATCTCAGTCCCCATAGTGGTCACAAGTGGGATCAACGCGTTACGAAGACTATGTCCGACGATCAATCGTATTTCCGAGAAGCCCTTACTTCTCGCGAATCTCACGTAGTCCTGTCCCAAGACATCCAACATACTTCCGCGCAGCACTCGCATTTGGGTCGCCGCCATGCCCAAGGCCAGTGTCAGGGCGGGCAGAACCGCGCGTTGCACGTAACCGTCCAGTCCTGCATCCCGAATATTGATTGACCCCGTGCTGGGAAACCAGCCGAGCTGCAACGAAAATGTGTACATGAGTATGAGACCGACCCAAAACGCGGGCATGGAAATTCCGACTGTAGCAATCACCGAGGCAGCACGATCCCAGATCGAGTTCGGTCGAACCGCGGAAAGCACACCCAATGGCACCGAGATTAGGAGCGACAAGAGCAAGGCGAGAAAAGTCAGCTGGATCGTGGCGGGCAAATAGGCGATAACGGTCGAGCCGACGTCCTGGCCGGTTGCGTATGACTGACCCAAATCACCTTGAATCGCGCCGGACAGGAAATTCCAGAACCGAAGCAGGAAGGACTGATCAAGACCCCATTCTTGCTCGATCTTGAGGCGTTGCTCCTCAGAGATTCCTTCGCTACTCGATCCCGCGATTAACAGCACAGGATCACCGGGCGTGATGTACAACAGGGAAAATACGATGAAGACGATGACAAGTAGTGTGGGAACCGATTGTGCGATGCGTTTGAAGACGTAGATCAACATCTTGGGCCTCCAGACTCGAGCCTGAAGGAACAGCCCTCGCCTGGACAGTACATTACCGAACCGTCACGTTGCGCGATGAGCTGGAGAGTGCGAATTCCAGAGTCGGATATTCATCGAAGTCTTCGACTCGTTCGCTCACTCCAACCTGCGAATAGACGTAATAGGCGAAAAGATACGGCACGTCAGAGGCAAACTTGACTGTTGCTTCGCGAATTTGGTCTGACCTCTTCCTCTCATCAAGCGTGACGGTCCAGGCCTCATCGAGCAGAGCGTCAACGTCAGGGTTGGAATATCCGTTGTTGGGGTTGTGCTTGTCCTGGGTGTGCATCACTTGGGTCGATGCGGCGGGGCCGTCGTAACCACTGAAGATCGAGAGCTGAGTATCCCCCGCTTCGGAATCTGCGATGAAGGTTCCGTTCTCGACAGTTGTCACTTTGGCATCAACACCGAAAGCCTGAAGCTGCGTCGCCGTAACCACCGCGACTTTTTCCTTGTTCGCATCGCTATTGGAGACTTTGATCTCGAATGCGAGCGTGTCGCCGCCTTTGGCATAGAAGCCCGCTTCGTTCTTTTTCCAACCAAGATCCTCCAGTGACCGCGCTGCGGCTTGCGGATCGAACTGGGGCGTCACTGCTGAAGTGGCCACAGCGTCGTATCCGGCCCGCTCTGGGGGCAGAGGAGAGAAGCCTCGTTTCGCGACCTCGATGCCAGCGTTGTTCTTATAGGCTGCAGTGATAATTGCGTCCGCGTCCACGGCTTGCGCGAGGGCTGTGCGTACCTTGACATCTGAGAGCAGAGGATCGTCGAAGTTAAACGTGAAGAGATTAGGGTTTCCCAGCCCAGCGCTGACCAGTTCCAGGCCGTTCGCCTCCGTGATCTGGGCGGCATCGGTTGGGTTAACGTTCAGAGCAACATCCACTTCTCCGTTCTGGAGCGCAATCGCAGCCACCGATTGATCCGCGATGAAGCGGAATTCAACCTCCTTGACCCCTGGTTTCAGCCAGTAATCTTCGTTTCGCTCAAGGGTGAGGTGGTCATCTTTCACGTGCTCTTTGAATTTGTAAGCAGCAGATCCGACCGGATACGCCTTGAAGTCCCAGTTCTTCTTTATGCCTCGTTCGGGGAAAATACGAACTTTGCTCAACCGGAATAGTAACAGTGAACCGACCTTCTTCAGATTGAAAGTCACAGTATGGTCGTCGACGACTTCGACGCTATCGATGAGTTTCACCAAATTGTCGTAATGGCGTGCCTGATTCGCTGGGTCGAGGATAAAGTCATAGCTGAACTTCACGTCCTGTGCCGTCACAGGCACCTTTTCGTCGCCAAAGAGGTCGTTGCCGGTCTGCCAATATACATCGTCACGAAGGTTGAATGTCCAGCTCAGACCGTCGGTGGACTGACTCCAGTCCGTGGCGAGGTAAGGAGTGAACTCTCCAGCAGGAGTCATGTCCACCAGTGAGTGGTAAACCTGCTGCGCGATGTTGATCGACGCGGTGGAAGAGATCTGCCATGGGACGAGGGAGTCGGGAGCCGCAGCCTGTGCGATTCTCAACGTCCCCTCGCCTGGCGCCGCCGAAGATGATTCGGCTTGCTCTCCCGGATTACTACATCCAGCCAAGCCCACTGCTAACACGGCTGCCGCCGCAACCGCCTTCCATGTCTTGCGCATCATTGCTCCTCATAATTTCGATACTGTCAGCAAACGCTCCGGACAACTCCAGCGCGCATAGCCATTCTGGATTGTTCGATATCTCCGGTTTGTCCATGGGGAAATACGCGTTCACACGCCTCTCGTATGCCGCCATTGAAGCGCCATAGTGGGTACTTGCCGCGCACTTCCCATGCTCGTGATTTGACACGAACAGGGTGCCGGCATCGAGCTGCTGATAGGGGCAACTGAATGAGCACGAATGATGTAAGACACAACCGAAAGGTTGAGCTGGCGGGGGCCTTGCGGCTATTTGGCGAGCTTGGCTACGAAACCGGGCGGTGGGGCCACGCCACCGTGAGGGATCCAGGGCCTGAAGAACGATACTGGATCAATCCTCTCGGCATCCCCTTCGGAGAGATGCGCGCCAAGGATCTGCTGTTGCTCGATGCCGACGCCGTTCCAGTTGATCCGGCAAAAAAGGACGTTCTGTTTCGTGGGTTCCGTGGTCAGCAGGAGATCCATCAGGCGCGGGCCGATGCTGTGGCCGTCCTGCATGTCCACTCACCGTCGGCTGTCACGTGGTCTTCGGTCCCGGAATTTTTCACTCCATTCACGGTCGAGTCTGCTTCGCTCTACGGCCTCCAAGCAATCACCGATGATGACGGAACGGGCACTCATTCTCCGCGAGGTACCCGCACAGCCGCTATTGGCAAGCAGGCAAAGCTTTTGATTCAACGCGGGCATGGCGTGGTCACCTGGGGCGGGAGCGTAGGTGAAGCGGCATTCCTGACAATCTTGGCCGAACGCGCTGCGACATCCGAACTCATTGCTCGCGCCGCTGGACGTGTTAGGCCGCTTGAAGATCATGTTGTCGAAAGTTGGCCGATTTCGCCGTCAGCCGCAGAGACTCACTTTAAAGCTCATTTCGCGGGAATTCTCGCCAAGTTCCCGGAAATAGAGGACGACGAGTAGTTTCACGAGCTCACATACGCAAGCATTTGCGCCCTGCGTGAGCGGATCCAACCCCAGCCGTTGATCCGCTCACGCTAAGTGGCCTGCTAGCGGGGAGCATACGCGGGCAGTGGTTTTCGCATTCGCCGACCACGAAAAGGATCTAACGGGCGTGTCCCCCGGAAAGCTGCCGTGCGTCTAGGTGCGCTGTTTTCACAAATGCGCCGCCATACCACCGTCGACTCGCAGCATCGTGCCAGTGATATACGATGCCGGTTCGCTCGCCAGAAATAGCGCAGCACCCGCATACTCAGAAACACTGCCGTACCGCTGGGCCGGAATGCCTTGTACTGATCTCGTTTCCACTTCGCGCACTGATAATCGGTTCTGATGCGCACGCGCCGTGTCAATGCTTCGGGTTCGCTCAGTCGCTATGCGTCCTGGGACAAGGACGTTTACCGTAATGCCCTCGGCAGCGACTTCAGTTGCGAGGGTCTTCGCCCACGAATGCATTCCCGATCGAAGCGTATTTGACACAACCAGATCAGGAATCGGAGTGACTGCGCCAGAACTCGTGGTAGTAATGATTCGCCCCCATTTCTGCGCTTGCATTGCCGGCAGAACGAGCTGAGTCAAGGTCACGACTGACAGAAACATAGAGCGGAAATTCTGCTCCCACTCTTGGGGCCTCACTGAGCTCGCCGCCGCACGCGTCGGTCCGCCGGAGTTATTGAACAGGATGTCCGCATGCCCGAAGCACCTCTCAACTGAACTGAGCAGACCGTGTGCATCTTCGACAGCATTCATGTCCCAGACAAAGTCGCAAGCAGTTCCGCCCGTTTGCCGGATCCGCGCAACCGTTTCTTCGACATTCGCAGCAGTTCTACTCACGCAGGCTACCCGAACTCCCTCGGCAGCGAGAGCCAAGGCGACGCCACGCCCGATTCCGCTGCCCGCGCCAAGGACAATTGCGGTGCGACCGCCGATTCCCAGTTCCATATCTCCTAATTCTACTTCAGAAGCAACTCCCCTCCTCATCCTGCGGTCCCAGCTGGCTTCATGCGCATAACGAGTTCAACCATTCGGTTGGCCTTGCCAACCCGGACCGCACCGCTCGTTTGCCCTGGAGTGCAACGGCCGCGCTAGTCAATTGGAGACTGCTCCTCCATCGAAGGTTCCTCGCTGGAAAGGCCGACCAGACTTTCTCTACCGAGGTCTACAGGTCACTCAGATTCAGAGCCGTGTTGTGGGCTCCGCGCCAAAACTCAGATGGAGACGCCCACCCGGCAGTTAGCCAGAACCGGGAATGTCCTGGCGTGCCCTATTCACCACCCCTACATCAACGGTTAGGTCCAGGCGGCCGATCCTTTTCGAGTTCTTGCAGGACCACACCCATGTGGCAAGACCAACAGGCTATGTCCCACACCGAATTGAGGTCCGGCCGGTGGAAGCGTCCGCCTCTTTGCAAGCGACAACGCAGGTGGTTGATTCGATAGAGCGAGCCTAGCTAAGCAGACGCCACGCTCCCCGGTGCCCTAGTGGGCTGTGACGATGATGACTTGGGCGCCCCAGTCAGCTGGCTGGCGGTTTTGGGATGGATATGGAGTTTCGCAACACATCGTCAGGTCAGCCCACAAGCCACTATTATCGGATTTCTACGCGTCCTCGCGGCAGCGGCAGCTACGAATCGGGATGCAGGCCATCAGCAGGGAGCCACCGGACACAGGAAGCTCCGGCCCAGCACCAAACCATCTTGAACAGCCCGAGCGGGACGAGCCTGAAGGCCACCTGTGCAGCCATCGACTCGCACCTGGAAGGTACTCGACGAGCGACCATCGGGTAGTGAGATCGGGTAGTGAGACGGGCAATAGAACCGCCCCGAAGAACTCTCAGCCAGGGGGCTATCGTAAGGTAGCCTCGCGGGTCTCCAACTCAAGTTTCCAGCTGACGATGCTCCCCCGGAGCCCTGGCATGACGGCACCCTTCTTCACGTAGCGGAACGGAACTGTTTCACCGTCGGGCCGCCACCACCCGCTGACAGGAGCGTGATGCCCCGTCAGGACGAGGGCGGGTACGGTGGCGGCTCTCGGATAGCGCGACGTCATGGCGTACTGTTTCCCGCTGATGCCCGGCCCTGATCAATCGCCGGACGATTCGCCAGCACAGGCACGCTCCCGGTGTAACCTTGGCGTTCTTTGGCTGCGGCTGCTATTCCCTCCCGAGCAGCAAACCACCCGCCAATCAACAGCGGAATCAGCACCAGCAGCGAGGCGAGGATCCAGCGTCCCGTCTCGGAAAAGCCCATAGAGACCAGAACGAAGACCAAGAACGCCAAGGTCAGGTAAGACGTATACGGTGCCCCGAACAAGCGGAAGGCTGGGCGCGTAATCTGACCGGACCGCGAGAGTTTGTGAAGCTTCATCTGGCACAGGATGATGGTTGCCCAGCACCCGATGATCCCCAGAGCGGATACTTCCAAAACGATTTCGAATGCCTGGGTGGGGACCAGGGCATTAAGTCCGATGCCGAGCAGTGCCACGACGGTTGTGAAGAGAATGCCACCGTACGGGACGCCTTTGCGGTTCATGCGGCCGGAGAATCGGGGAGCTGATCCGTTGATGGACATGGACCGAAGGATTCTCCCGGTGGAGTACAGCCCGGCGTTCAGGCTGGACAGCGCCGAGGTCAGGACCACGAAGTTCATGATGGATGCCGCTGTTGCTCCTGCCTGCGGGTCGCCAAGGTGAGAAAAGAAAGTGACAAAAGGTGATTCGCCACCCTTGTAAGCGGTAAACGGCAGCAGGAGCGAAAGCAGGAGCACCGATCCGACGTAAAAGACCGCGATCCTGAAGACCACACTGTTGATCGCCTTGGGCATGACTTTGGCCGGCTCCTTGGTTTCCCCGGCGGCTGTCCCGATGAGTTCAATGCCCGCGTAGGCGAAGATTACTCCGCTGGCGGCCAGGAGTGGGGCAATCCCGCCGTTCGGGAAGAATCCCCCGTTGTCCGTAAACAAGACCAGCCCGGTAGGTCCGACGTCAGTGGCTGCACCGCTGAGCAGGAAGATGACACCGACCACCAGGAAGGTGACCAGGGCGATGACTTTGACCAGGGCGAACCAGAACTCCATCTCGCCGAAGAGCTTCACCGAGACCAGGTTCAGCGACAGCACGACCACCAGGGCGATGAGTGCCAATAGCCACTGCGGGGTTTCCTGCAGCGGGGGCCAGTAGGGCGCCCAGAACTTCAGATACAGGGCGGCTGCGGTGACGTCGACGATTGATGTCATGGCCCAGTTAAGGAAGTAGAGCCATCCGGCGGCATAGGCCATTTTTTCGCCATAGAATTCGCGGGCGTAGGAGACGAAGGATCCAGACGAGGGTCGGTGCAGGACCAGTTCTCCGAGGGCACGGAGGATCAGGAAGCCGAAAAAGCCACAGACGGCGTAGACCAGTACCAGAGCCGGGCCGCTTCCGTTCAGTCGGGCCCCTGCCCCCATGAACAGGCCAGTGCCGATGGCACCGCCAATGGCGATCATCTGGATCTGACGGGGTTTCAGCGATTTGTGGTAGCCGTGCTCTTCGCTGGAAAAGTCGCGAACGGCCGTGGCGACGTCACCTGTGCGCTCTCGCTCGTTCTCAAGTTCGTCCGCGCGATCGCGGGAGGGTGTTTTCATGTTTTCTCCGTGGGGACGAGCCGCACATCGTCGTGCGGCTGGAATAGAGCGACTCCGTCCCGGCAGGCCGGGACGGAGTCGTGTCAGATACGTGCTGCCGCTGGGGTGGTGCGGAACTGCAGGTCTCTGGGGCTGATCCAGATCTCGTATCCTTCATTCCGGACGAAGGCCTGGCGGGGTTGTACGCCGTTGCTTCGTAGCCAGAGGGTTGATGAGTCGGCCATCGCGTGATCAACGATGCCGCTCTGCACGGGAACGCCGTGACGCCTGACCTGGACGTGGCCACCAATCAGCACGGTCCAGTCGTCCTGACGGACGAACCGGTGGGCAGTGTTGTCCCGTCGCTTCATGCCTGTTCGCTCCGGGAGACGAAGGCTGTGAGTCGTGACCACATTTCAGGGGCATTCGAGTACATGGGGAAGTGTCCGCTTTGGGAGATCTCGGCCAGTTCCACTCCCTTGTCCTTGAGCAGGGGCAGGTAGGACAGGGTGTTGTTCTGTATCCCGTACATGTACATCCGGGGGAAAGGCAGCGCCAGGAAGCGCTCCAACAGATTTGCGTTGTCGGAGAGCTCCACCATGGATTCAAAGATAGGCCTGACCGCCCCTGCCCTGACCTTGTGGGGAAGGCTGGCGGCATAGAGCGCGCTGGAGTAGTACCGCGAGCTCCACACCCGCTCCTGGAAGTCATGGAAGAAGCCGTCGGGATCGGGGTGGGCGTGGCTGATGATCTGCCGGCTGAGGAAGCAGTCTTCCGGCGCGACGTTGCCTTCGATGTCGATGAAACTGACCACCCTGGACGGTTCCTGGTCAGCAAGCAGCAAAGCGGTGAGACCACCCATCGAATGGCCCACCAGATGGAACCGGTCGATTCCTTTGGCGGAGAGGACTTCCTTCGCTACGGAGACAAGGAACGGAACCGAGATGGCGTCCAGGCCCGAGCAGGTGGTTGCCCCGCAGCCGGGCGCATCGTAGGCAAGGACCGTGCGGCCGGCGAGTTCCGGTTGTTGGATGACGTCGGCGTAGTCCTCTTTGGTTGACCCGAATCCGTGGAGAAAGACCAACGGCAATCCGTTGCCTTGGCGGAACATGCCGGCAACGTCGACGTGGGTATTCCCGATGGTGAGAGGGAGGGTGAACGCTTCAAGCTTGGTCAGCCCGGTCAAGTCTTTCTCCTAAGGTGGTGGCGGGGGACACCGACGAGAGCACCCACGCGTGATGGTTGGCGATATGCCGCTGGTTGGTGCTGACCCTGGCGAGCTGGTAGGGCTTTCCAGGGTCGGCGACGGCCAGCTGTCGTCCGGTTGTCCTGACGGCCGCTTCAATGAGGTCCACGGAACTGCTGCCAAGCCCGATGATTTGTCCCTGTAATTCAGCCCGGGACCACGTCGCGAGGACCTCCACGGTTCTAATGCCGTGTCGAGCCAAGGCGTTCGTGGCCCGTGAGGGCAAACCGAGGCTGATAATCGGGGTACCAGCTGCCGGGCCTCCGGTCACGGAAGCCCGTTCACGCACGTGACGAACCGACGCAAGCCTTCCTCCAGGCTTGCCGTATCGGTGGCGAAGGAAATCCGGATATGGCCCTCGCCCGAGGGGCCGAACTCACTGCCGGAGCGGACCAGTACCCCCGCCTCGGCAAAACGGTCCACCATTTCATCTGAGGCCAGGGCCGAATCAATCCGGGGGAAGGCGTAGAACGCCCCTTGGGGGGACAAAAGTTCGATGCGGGGAACATTCTTGAGCGCCTCCAGCACCATGTCACGGCGCTGCTGGTAGGAAGCTGTCAACGCTGCAAGCTCCTGGTCCGGGGTCTCCAGCGCAGTGAGTGCGGCGTCCTGGACGAAAGTATTCAGCGGACCGTTGAACGCGCGGTGGACCAGGTTGATCTTGTCGGCCAAGGCACTGTCGGCAACGGCATACCCCAAACGCCAGCCAGTCATGGCATAGGTCTTCGACAGGGTGCTGCAATAGACCACCTGCGACGAAACGCCGGCTAGTGACAGAGCAGAGGTGAAAGCGAGGCCGTCGAAGACGATGCTTCCGTAGGCTTCGTCAGAGAGCAGCAGCAGGTCCGGGTTGGCTGTGAGGATTTCACCGATCCCGCAGATGTCGGCGGCCGAATAGACGCGGCCGGTGGGGTTGCCCGGATTGCACAAGATGATCATGCGTGCCGTGCCAGCCTCTGCGCGCAGGGCCTGAAGGTCCAGGGAGCCGTCCGGCCTTGCGGGAACCCAGGTAACTTCCGCCCCGACCATGGCTGCGTGGTCGGCGTAGAGGGAGTACGTCGGTTCCGGGAGCAGCACTCGTTCGCCGGGTTTGACCAAGGCCATCATGGTCGCGGCAAGCCCTGCGCTGCCCCCATGGGTCAGGACGATTTCGCGGGCCGTGGTGGGGCGCGGGGTTTCGGCCGAGATCTTCGCTGCCAGGGCGGCACGTAAAGCCGGGGCACCGGTCATGGGTGAATACCGGGTCCGTCCCTGTGCCAGGGAACGAACGGCCGCGTCCGTAATCGCTTTCGGAGTTCCGGCGTCGGGCTCGCCCATGGCGAGTGAGATCGCTCCGGGAGCCGCCGCGCCCAAGGTGGCGGGGCGGCGGCTGGAGGCTGCGATCCGTTCCGCAACGCCTAAGTGCTGGATGGTGTTCGTGGTCATGTTGTGATCCAGTCAGAGGGAGTAGAGCTCGAGGGTGGACTTGCCGGCGCGGATTTCGGCGAGGATGCGGTGTTCGTCGGCGACGCGCGCGTCTGCCTTGTCAAGCACGGCGTCGACGGCGTCATGCGGCAGGACGACGACGCCGTCGGCGTCACCGACCACCAGGTCCCCGGCACGAACGGTCAGTCCCCCGACCCGCACCGGGGAGGTGAAGTCGCCGGTGTAGTCCTTGGCGGTACCGACGACGGTGACGCTGCGCGAGAAGACGGGGAACTCCATCTCCGCCATCTCGTCGGTGTCGCGCACTCCCCCGTCGATGACGAGTCCTGCGATCCCCCGGTGCTGTGCTGCTGCGGCGAGGATCTCACCCCAGTGCCCGTGTTCGGCGCCTTGCATGTCGACCACCAGGACACTACCGGAGGGCGCGTTCAGGACGGCGTGGTGGAGAGCCAGGTTGTCTCCGCCGACGCCGCGGACGGTGAAGGCCGGTCCGGCGACTTTGGCGCCTTGCCACACGGGTTTGATGCCCGGATCGCATGCACAGGGCATTTTGGAGGCTTCGTAGAGGGTGGCGGAGGAGTGTCCGCGGGCTGCGTTGCTCATTTCTTTCCCCACTGAAGGTCGTGGTAGCCAAGGTCCTTGCGGGCCTGAACCAGGGTGGATCCGGCTTTGACGGAGGCGACAATCCGGGCTTCGGTGTCTTCGATGCCTTCGGCAAGGGTGGCGACGCGTTCGGCTTCGGCAGCGGGGACTGCGAGGGCGCCGTCGGCGTCAGCGCAGATGATGTCCCCGGGCGTGACGGTGACGTCGTTGATGGTGATGTCGGTTTGCACGGCGACCAGTTGGACGCGGTCCTTGCCGGTGCGCATGAACTTTCCGCGGCTGAAGAGCGGGTAGTTCTGCTGCAGGGAGGTGGAGATGTCCCGGCAGACGCCATTGATGACGGTACCGCCGATGCCGCGTTCTGCGGCGACTTCGGTCATGATGCCGCCCCAGACGGTGACATCGGTGCGTGCCTGGTTGTCGATGACGATCACTGCCCCGGCCGGGACGTCGTCAAGGAAGTCACCGACGCTGCCGCGGGTCTCACCGGCGGCAGCGTACTGGACGGTGAAGGCTGGGCCGGTGGCGCGGAAGTCGTAGGTCAGTCCAGCCAGTCCGTGCAGCGTACCGTGGAGACCGAGAGAGTCCATGGCGTCTGAGACGGAGGCCGTGGGCAGTGCCGCCAACCGCTCGACGACGCTGGTTTGGGTAGTGGTGTTCATTAGTGTTCCTCTGTGATTCCTGCCAGGCGCGCGTCGCGCATGGCTTCGTGAAGTGCGACGCCGGCCCGCAGGTCGGCGGCGATGGCTTGTTCACGTGCGGCGACCCCTTGGGCGTGGTCGAGCACGGTTTGGAGATGGGCGACGGGTACGACGACGACGCCGGTTTCATCCGCCAGGACCAGGTCACCGGGGGTGACGGTCACCTCGCCCAGTCGTACCGGTTCACCGGTGGAGCGCTGCTGCAGGCGGCCACGGGCGGTAGCGGGTATGCGTCCCTTGGCGAAGACAGGGAAGCCAATTTCGCAGGCTTCGTGGACGTCGCGGCACGCACCGTCGGCCACAACCCCGCGCACACCGTTAAGGGAGGCCCCCAGACTGAGCAGCCCACCCCAGCAGGAGACATCGGTGCGGCCGTCATTGGCCACCACGATCACATTGCTTTCGTTCGCATCGGCCACCGCAGTGGCGCCGATGTGGGCGCCGGAGGGGCCCGGCTGGTAGGGCTCGAGCTGGACCGTCACGGCGAATCCAACAATCTTTGGGGTCCCCCACACTGGAAGGAACCCGGCTTGGCCCGGCGTCAGGTCCAGAGCGTCGAGGGCATCGGAGACAGCTGCGGAATCCAGCGCCGCGTACTGCTCCAGAAGGGTTGATTGGGAAGTCATGCTTCCAGTAGACCCCCCCCGATCGATATAGTGAAGGTCTGGTTACCTATAACTGAAAGAGGTATTACGTCTCAATGATCGAGGTACGCCAAGCCCGGTACTTTGTTGCCGTGGCGGAGGAGCTGCACTTCGGGCGGGCAGCCGAGCGGCTCACCATGTCCCAGCCCCCTCTTAGCCAAGCCATCCTGCAGTTGGAACGGCAGCTCGGGACCAGTTTGCTGACCCGGTCCAGCCGCTCCGTGCTGCTGACCGACGCTGGCAAACTCTTTCTGGACGAGTGCCGTTTATTGGTGCAGGCTTCCGAGAGGGCGGAAGAAGTAGCTGCCCGCGCGAAGTCCGGAATGGCCGGGACCCTGCGCCTCGGTTCCGTCACGTCGGCTTTTGACGGCCTGCTCCCCGGCGTTTTGGCAACCTTCAGGACCAAGTGGCGGGACGTGGAACTGGAAGTCTCGGAAATCGACACGCATCACGGCAGCGCCCGGTTGCTCCGCCGGGAACTCGACGTCGCCATCATCAGGCAACCCGGTTTCGATAAGGGGCTGCGGTCAGTTCCGCTGCGCCGGGACCGCTTCGTCCTGGCGCTCCCGGCAACCCATGCCGAGGCCGCCAAGGAGGGGCCGGTGGACCTGGCCCGGTTCAGGGATGACAGCTGGGTGTGGCTGCCGCGCGCCATCTCCCCGGATTATCACGACGAGATGGTGGCGGCCTGCCGTCGGGCAGGGTTCAGCCCCCGGGCGAGGCACTTCGCGAACTCCATCCAATCCCAGTTGGCCATGGTCGGCTGCGGGTTGGGCGTCACGCTGGTGCCACTCTCGTCTTTGGGTGACCGGCGCGGCGTAGTGGCGCGGGAGCTCTCGCAGCGCATGGATCTCGTGGAACTGTCGATCGTCAGCCGGGCGGGGACCTCAGAGACTATTGCGGACAACTTCATCGAGTGCGCGAGGTCAGTCGCGGTCGGCGATTAAACGCAAAGCGAGCGTACGACGGCGGGCGGTCGCCGCCGTCGTACGCTCTGCTTTGTTGTTGCCCGGCTGGGCTATTCGACAGTGAACCTGCCGAGCTTCTCCCCTGCCTTGACGCTGGCACCTGTTTCAGCAAGGACCTCCCCAAGTACGCCGGACCTCGGGGCGGGAACAACGCTCTCCATTTTCATGGCTTCCAGGACAACCAGCGGCGCACCTTCCGTGACTGCCGTTCCGGCCTCGACCAGCCATTTGACCACTTTGCCGGACATGGGTGATGTGACCAGTCCTGTGTCCGCTGCCTCGTCATGTGCTGTTGGATCGGTGTCGTTGGACAGCCCAATGCCAGAGGAGCCAAGCAAGCGTGCCAGGTTTCCAGGGAAGCCGACCATCACCCGTTTGCCGTCGATGTCCAGGGGTACGGTCACCCTCTCGGTAGCTCCGGAGTGGTTTGGGTCAAAGGCCGGATCAGAGGTGATGCCATGGTTGAACTCCGTCTCGATCCACCGGGTGTGAATGGCGAAAGAGTCTGTGAAGTCCGGAGACTCCAGCACTGCCCGGTGGAAGGGTAGGAGTGTGGGCAATCCTTCGATAGTGAAACCCTTTAGCGCCCGGCGTGCCCGCCGGATGGCCTGCTGTCGGTCCGCTCCTGTGACGATCAGTTTGGCCATGAGGGAATCAAAGTCCCCCGAAATCTCCGATCCGGCCGCGATCCCTGAATCCAAACGAATGCCGGGCCCTGTGGGGACTGTGATGGAGTCTACGGTCCCGGGAGTGGGGAGGTACCCGCGGCCCACGTCTTCGGCGTTGATCCGGAATTCGAAGGAGTGGCCCCGGGGTTCCGGGTCCGCCGTGAGGGTCAGCGGAAGGCCTTGGGCGATCTTGAATTGTTCCTGGACCAGGTCAACGCCGGAGGTTTCCTCGGTGATGGGGTGTTCCACTTGGAGCCGGGTGTTGACCTCCAGGAACGCGATGGCACCGGACTCAGCCACGAGGAATTCCACGGTGCCTGCCCCGGCGTAAGTGGCTTCCCGGCAGATGGCGCGGGCGGCCTCGTAAATGGTTCTGCATTGCTCCTCCGTAAGGAATGGTGCTGGCGCTTCTTCGACGAGTTTCTGGTGGCGGCGCTGCAGGGAACAGTCACGGGTTCCGACGATCACTACGTTGCCGAAATTGTCGGCGAGTATCTGGGCCTCCACGTGGCGCGGCCTGTCCAGATACTGTTCCACGAAGCATTCCCCGCGCCCGAAGGCGGTGACGGCTTCCCGGACCGCGGAGTCGAAGGCTTCCTCCACGGCATCCAAATCGCGGACCACTTTAAGGCCTCGCCCGCCCCCGCCGAAGGCAGCTTTGATGGCGATGGGAAGGCCGTGGGTTTCGGCGAAGGACCGGGCCTCGGCAGCGTTGGCGACGGGACCGTCGCTGCCGGCAACCAGTGGCGCCCCTGTGCGCACTGCAAGTTGCCGGGCGGTGACCTTGTTGCCGAGCGCCCGGATGGCGTCTGGAGCAGGTCCGATCCATGTCAGTCCGGCGTCGAGGACTGCCTGGGCGAAATCGGCGTTCTCGGAGAGGAATCCGTAGCCGGGGTGGATAGCATCGGCACCGGAGCGCTTGGCGATGTGAAGGATCTTGTCGACGTCGAGGTAGGTTTCGGCCGGGGTCCGACCATCGAGACTATAGGCCTCATCCACGGCCGAAACATGGAGGGCGTCGGCGTCTGCGTCGGCGTAGACGCCCACGGAAGCCAGTCCCGCATCGGCGCAGGCAGAGGCAACGCGCACAGCGATTTCTCCGCGGTTGGCGATCAGGATCTTATGCATCAGGAAGTACTTTCTGTCATCGATGGTGAGGGGGTGAAACGGACTTTTCCGCCGGCAGGGATTTGGGCTGCTTTGTCCAGGTCTTTCGGTGCAACCACCGCGATGACGGGGTATCCGCCAGTGACTGGATGGTCGGAGAGGAACACCACTGGCTGGCCCGTGGGTGGAACCTGTATGACACCGCAGATGGTTCCTTCGCTTGGAAGTTCGTCATCCCGGATACGTTCCAGGGGTTCCCCTGACAGGCGCATTCCGATCCGGTTGGATTCGTTGGTCACGGTCCATTCCTGGGACAGCAACGACCGCAGGGCTTCCGGGGAGAACCAGTCGGCCCGGGGCCCGGGCCCGAGCTCCAACTCAACAGCCGCGTGGTCCGGGAAGTCCGGCTGGGTTTCCGGAAGTCCAACAGCAGTGCCTGGATCCGCACCCACCCCAAGGAAGTCACCGGCAGCCAGCGGCGAGGAACCCAACGCCGCCAGCGTGTCGGTAGAGCTGCTTCCAAGGACTTGCTCCGCCTCAAAGGAGCCACGGATCGCCAGGTAACTGCGCACGCCATGCTGCGGTGGCGAGAGCGCGAGTGTTTCACCGTCAAGAACCGCAAACGCTGTGGCGGCATCCGCGGTGCGGGCCGCGGTCTCCGAGGTGATCCGGATTCCTGCCGGGGCACCGGTAAGTGCCACGATCTGGTCACCGACGGCCCTCACCACCAGGCCGCCGTCGACGATTTCCAGGGCGGCCGCGCCCTCAGGGTTCCCGACGAGCCTGTTGGCCCGCCGCAGGGACCCTTGGTCCAGGGCTCCGGACCGTGACACACCGATGGCCGCATAGCCGGGCCGGCCAAGGTCCTGGACCAGGGTGAGCGGCATGCTCATCTGGACTTCCAAACCGGAATTCTGAGTACTGGCCGCTCGGCGCGCCGGGTCCGGTTGGCTGACGGACACCAATTCCCGGACCGCTTTGTAGCGGACGCTGGTGCCCGGGCTGACCAGTGCCGGTTCGGGGCGGTTGCTGTCCCACATCGGGCAGTTGGTGTGGCCGATGATCTGCCAGCCGCCGGGTGAGCGACGTGGATAGACACCGGAGTAGGCGCCTCCCAGTGCAACCGATCCGGCGTCGACCGCCGTACGGGGCGTGGCCCGGCGCGGAACATTCAGACAGCCATTCTCACCCACCATGTAGCCGAATCCAGGGACGAAACCCGTAAACGCAACGGTCCACAGCTGGCCGGTATGTGCTGCAACCACCGCCTCCGGGCTGATGCCGGCCAGCTCGGCCACGACCGCGAGGTCCTGGCCGTCATAGACCGTGTCGATTTCAACCAGCTTTCCGGCTGAATGCTGATAAGGCGGGATGGTCCGTGTTGCCAGGGCAGTCTTGATGCGTTCGGCAGCTGCGGGGCTTTCCGCGGTGACCAAGACCGTTTCGGCTGCGGGGACTACCTCGCGCTGTCCGGGGAATGGCTCGTGGTTAAGCATCTCGGTCAGGGCGAGCACATCGTCAGGGTTTGCAAGTTCGGCCAACACTCCCCGTTCGCCGACGGTACGGACGGACTTCACGTGTGAGCTATGCGGACCGGTTCCTGGGAGCAACGTTTCAGGCATTACTGTCATGGAGGAGCCTCAGGTCTTCTTCGGGCTGGGGGTCGCGGCCAACGGCTACACCAACGATGGTCACGACTGCGCAGACGGCCAGGTAGACGGCGATCAAGTGCCAGGTTCCGGTGGCGGCAAAGAGTGCAGTGAAGATCAGCGGGGCGATGGCTCCGCCGATGACACCGGCCAGGGTGTAGGCCAGGGAGCTTCCCGCGTAGCGGAGCCGGGCAGGGAACTGCTCGGTGATGAAGGCAGCCTGTGGACCGTACATGAGGCCGTTGAAGATCAGGCCGCCGATGACGCCCAGGGTGAGGGTGACGACGGAGCGGTCCTGGATCATGATGAAGAACAGCGGGATGTAGATGGCGCTTCCGGCGGCCGCGATGCCGTAGACGAGCCGGCGGTTGAAGCGGTCGGTGAGGGCTCCCGCCGTCGGAATGATGAAGATCTGCACTCCGGAGCCGATCAGGATGGCGGTCAGGACGTTTCCGGTGCTCATGCCGAGGACCTTGGTGGCGTAGACCGCGACGTAGACGGTGAACATTGAGTAGATGACGTCCGGGCTGATCCGGGAAAGGGCCGCGGCGATCAAGCCTCGGGGTTGGGTGGTGAACACCTCGCGCAGCGGAGCTTCAGAACGTTCCTGGTTCTCGACGAGCGCCTTGAACACGGGGGTTTCTTCGAGCTTGAGACGGATGACCAGGCCAAAGACCACCAGCAGCGACGAGGCGAGGAAGGCAACGCGCCAGCCCCAGCCAAGGAATGCGTCGTTGGGGAGAGCTGCGGCGAGGATGGCGAGGACGCCGTTGGCCATCAGGTTGCCGGCGGGTGGGCCAATTTGCGCTGCCGAGGACCAGAAACCGCGTTTGTTGGGGTCACCGAACTCGCTTGAGAGGAGGACCGCACCACCCCATTCGCCGCCGACGCCGATGCCTTGGGCCAGGCGGAGGAGTACGAGGATGGTTGGAGCTGCTGCCCCGATGGCGTTGTAGTCGGGCAAGACGCCGATAAGAATGGTTGCCGCGCCGATCAGCAGCAGGGTGACGACGAGGACGTGTTTGCGCCCGAGCTTGTCTCCCAGCCGGCCAAAGATCACGCCGCCGATGGGCCGGGCCAGGTATCCGATAGCGAAGGTGGAGAAGGACAGCAGGAGGCCGACGAACTCGTCATTGCCGGGGAAGAAAATCTTGGGGAAGACCAGGGCCGAGGCTACGGAGTAGATGGCGAAGTCGTAGTACTCCAGGGAGGTGCCGCTCAGGCTCGCGATGTAGGCCTTGATCGCGCTGCGCTTGCGAAGGCGGCTTGTTTCGGAGGGTGAAGTGGACATGGCCTGCTCCAAAGGGCTGGGGGTCTGGTTCTGCGTCATTGGACGAAGCTCCTTACAGCGATTCCGGCAGATTCCAGGGCCTCGCGGACGGCCGAAGTGATCTGGACAGCACCGGCCGTGTCGCCGTGAACGCAGATACTTTCAGCATGGACGTTGATGTGTGCACCGTCGACGGTTTCGATCCTGCCTTCGGAGACAAGCCGCACAACGCGCTCTGTGATGGCCTGCGGATCGTGGAGTACAGCACCTTCCAGACTGCGTGGAGCGAGGGCACCGTCACGGGTGTAGGCGCGGTCGGCGAACGCTTCGGGAATGGGTCGCAGGCCCGCCTTTTCGGCCCGCGTCAATACTTCGGAGCCAGCCAGCGCCAGGATCGGCAGGGACGGATCTACGGAGCGGATGGCGTCGACCACGGCCTGGGCCTGCGCCGAATGGTGGACGATCGCATTCCCCAACGCCCCGTGGGGCTTGACGTACTTGACCGTGGTTCCTGCGATGGCAGCCATCGCTTGCAATGCGCCGATCTGGTAGGCGACATCATCGGCCAACTCTTTAGGGGCAATGTCCATGAACCGCCTGCCGAAACCGGCGAGGTCCCGGTAACCGGGGTGGGCGCCCACGGTGACTCCACGCCGCGCGGCAAGTTCGCAGGTTGCCCGCATGACAGTGGGGTCACCGGCATGGAACCCGCAGGCAACGTTGGCGCTGGACACTGAACGGAATACAGCATCGTCATCGCCCAGGACCCATCGCCCGAACGACTCACCGACGTCGCTGTTCAAATCGATCTGTCTCATTGTGATCCTCATCTCAAGAAGAAGTGGTGGAACCATCATTGCTTAAGTTTGGGAATCGTTCAACGATTCTGTCTGTGACAGATCGTGGAAGTCCTGTAGATTTGTGTCATGACGACTTCGGGCGACCTCCTTGACGCTGGGCAACACGAGCTTGGTCCTGCCGCCCGGCTGCGCGTAGCGGTCCCGGCCGTGGCCTCCCGGGTCGCGGCAGAACTTCGCCGGCAACTCATTACCGGCAAATGGACGCCTGGCATGCGCCTGAACGAGCCGACAATCGCCGAGGAACTGGGAATATCCCGTAACACACTCCGCGAGGCCTTCGCCGAACTCAACGCCGAGCGCCTTGTGGTCCGGCTGCCGAACCGCGGGGTGTTTGTTGCTGCGCCAGGCGCCGACGACCTCCGCGACTTCTACGCAGTCCGGCGCATTATCGAAATCGGGGTCGTTCGCCACGGCGGCACGCCTGAGCGGATCGCAGCTGTTCAGGGCGCCGTTGCTGCAGGAAAGCTGGCCGCCAAAGACGAAGACAAGGACCGCCTGGCCGATGCGAATCTGCAGTTCCATCGCGCCGTCGTCGAAATGGCGGAGAGCGACCGACTCAATACACTCATGAACCAGGTGCTGGCAGAAATGAGGCTGTTCTTCTTCAAAGAGCCGGTGAATGTCGACTTCTACTCACGGTACGTCGAGGACAACGCAAAGATCGCTCAGGCCCTCGAGGACGCGCATTTCGATGAAGCTGCGGACTTGCTGGCTGCCTACCTCGACCGATCCGAGCAACACCTTTTCGAGATTTACGACGCCTCCTAACGGACTTCAATCAACGCCGGCGGCCCCCGTCGCACGACACATCAACGGATAATGGAGAGCCAATGACCTCGGCCGAAATGGGAGAATCAAGAAGCTCCGAGAATGCGCGCAACTTCTTCACGAAGGACCGTCGAAACGGCCGCCGCTGCTACTGATGGTGAGCCGTTTCCCGCCCAGGCCATCACCACTTCCCGGTTCAAGCCAGGACTTTCCACACGCGCTGTTTCGAGGACTCCAGCCTCGACTTCCGATCGGACCGCAGATAGTGGGAGCACGGTCAGGCAAAGACCCTGCACCGCCAGATCCACAAGGATTCTGAACGAGTCGGCCTCCAAGGCGACTTTCACGGGCCGATGAACCTCAAGCGCGGCGTCTTCAATGATGCGCCTGAGCCCGTGCGACTCACTCGGCAATGCCAAAGGGTGGGCGAGTAACCACTCCAGCGTCACATGTGACCGGTCGCTAAGCACTCCGCCGGCGGCTGCGACGGCCACAAGATCCTCTTTTCCCAACGATTCGCTCGGGAGGTGGAGACCAGCGCTGGGGCCATACAGGATGGCGACATCCAATTGGCCGCGGTGCAGCCATTCCACCAAATGGCCCGTGTAGCTCTCGGACATCCGGAGCTGCACCCCAGGCAAGTCCAGCAAAACCCGGCGCGCTACTGAGGCTGCCACCAGCGTACTGACTGTGGGCATCATACCCAGATGAACGTGGCCTGTGGGTTCCGAAGAGAACGACCGAAGGTCGTCACGCAGACGGTCCACATCGCGAATCAATCCAGCAGTTCGCTCGAAGAGTAGCTCACCGGCAGGAGTAAGGCGCATGCCCCTGCCATCGCGGGTAAAAAGTGCGGTCCGAAGTTCCTTCTCAAGCAGCTTGACCTGGCGGCTCAACGCGGGTTGTGCGACATGAAGGTAATCCGACGCCTTTGTCAGACTCCCCATCTCCGCGACAACACGAAATGTCTGCAGTTCCCTTAAATCCAAACTTTCCACCGCCTCTTTTCCCACCCTACATCGATGGTTCCCGACCACTCCTGCTGCCGGATTCCTGCGATATAAGCATCCGGCATATCTGCTACCACGGACGGGCATGGCAAAACTATGGTGACCCATGTCACCAGCTCTCTAGGCTGAAAAGGAAACAACAACCCGGTTCACCGCCGTCCTTCGGAGCGGGAGCGACTTGACATTGGCAATGACGCCAGAGCCGTCCGTTTGCTCGCACATCCTCAACTGCGGCCCATGATCCATCCCTGTTAGATCAAGTAGCAAGGCAAATAGTTTGAACAATTCCTACGCGTCCCCCTCCGGTCAGAGCACCGTTGCCCGCGAGACAGCGCGGCCCATGGTCGCTCTTCACGGAGTGAACAAGCACTTTGGGCCACTCCATGTCCTCAAGAATGTCGATCTGGAGGTCCACCAGGGGCAAGTGGTGGTACTCATCGGCCCCTCCGGGTCCGGCAAATCAACCCTCTGCCGGACGATCAACCGTCTCGAAGCAGTGGACTCCGGAGTCATCGAAGTGGACGGAAAGGAACTTCCACGCGAGGGACGGGGACTTGCTGCGCTGCGATCCCACGTTGGCATGGTTTTCCAGTCCTTCAACCTCTTCGCCCACATGAGCGTGCTGGACAATGTGACTGTCGGCCCGATCCGGCTAAAGAAAATGGGCAAAAAGGCCGCTGAAATCAAAGCGCTCCAGTTACTGGAACGAGTCGGTGTGGGCCACCAAGCCTCAAAGCTCCCCGCCCAGCTCTCAGGTGGCCAACAACAACGAGTTGCCATTGCACGGGCACTGGCCATGGACCCCAAGGTGATGCTCTTTGATGAACCAACCTCGGCGCTTGACCCCGAGATGATCAACGAAGTCCTGGACGTCATGGTGGAGCTCGCCGCCGAGGGAATGACCATGATCGTGGTCACTCATGAAATGGGTTTCGCCCGAAAGGCAGCAGACAGGGTGGTCTTCATGGCCGATGGCGAGATTCTTGAAGACCAAGCACCCGAAGACTTTTTCACCACCCCCAAAACGGACCGGGCCAGGGACTTCCTTTCGAAGCTGATCACTCACTAGGCCACTCGACTTCCTTTCACTCGGGGAGTAATCCCCGGAACACCCCCACGCCAAGGTGATCCTGCGCGCCCTCCGTGCGGTCACAAACACCCCTCTATTAAGGAGCAACACCATGTTCAAGGCCTCTGTCACGCTAGCGGTCGGCGCCGCAGCACTTCTCGCCCTGTCCGGCTGCGCAGGCGCAGCGAACAGTTCCCCTGACGCCGCCGGTTCCGCCGCACCGTCGTATGCCGTCGCCTCATCGGTGACGCCCCAGGACAGCCCGACTCTCAAGCGCGCGGCAGACCGGGGAAACATCATCATCGGTGTGAAAGAGGACCAGCCCGGTTTTGGGTATTTGGACGTTGTCACCGGTGAGCGAAGCGGTTTCGATATCGAAATTGCACGATGGACCGCCGCGACTCTCGGGTTCGGTCAGGACAAGATTTCTTACAAGGCAGTTCCCTCAGTGGCCCGTGAGCAAGCGCTTGCCAACGGGGACGTTGACATCTACGTCGGTTCGTACTCCATAACGGACAAGCGCAAGCTCGCTGTGGACTTCGCTGGGCCCTACTTCAGGACGGGCCAAGGCATTCTGGTCCAGAAGCAGAACGACAAAATCAAGGCCAAGGAGGACTTTAAACCTGGTGTGAACGTTTGCTCCATCACGGGCGGTACTCCGATCCAGAACATCAGGGCAAACTTCCCCGGGGTTAAGACAACAGAATTCGATACCTATTCCCAATGTGTTGAATCCCTGAAAGCTGGCCAAGTAGACGCGATGACGGCTGATGAAGCCCAACTACTGGGGTTCGCTTCCCAGGATCCAGAGAAATTGAAGGTGGTTGGCGAGACCTTCAGTACGGAACTCTACGGCGTGGGACTGCCAAAGGGGGACATAAGCTTGCGCAAGGAAATCAACGCGATGTTCTCCAACGGTCAGGGTACGTGGTCATCGATCTACGAAGCCACGCTCGGAAAAACCGGCAAGACCGGCGAGCAACCGCAAGTCAACAACTACTAGGCCACCGCTCCAATGACCATCATCACTGAGAACTTCGATCTCTGGGGTCAGGCACTCTGGAACACGGTCCTGCTGTTCGTTGGAGGCGCCGGAATAGCTTTGGTCCTAGGCACGGTCTTGGGTGTCATGCGGGTGTCTTCCGTTCCGGCTGCGCGGGCTATTGGCACAGCCTACGTAAACATCGTGCGCAATACGCCGCTGACTCTCGTCTTCTTCCTCTTTGTGTTCGGTTATCCCTCGTTGGGTCTGCCACGCATGGACTACACAGCACTGGCCATAGCTGCCATTGGGCTCTACGCAGCAACGTACGTCACGGAGGTACTGAGGTCCGGGTTCAACACCATCCCGGCGGGCCAAGCAGAAGCAGCCCGCGCACTTGGCATGACGTTCGGCCAGGTAATGGGAACTGTGGTGCTCCCGCAAGCGTTCCGGTCAGTTGTTCCACCTTTGATCAGTGCCCTCATTGCAATTCTGAAGATGACAACCATTGCTGCCGGCTTCTCTGTCCTGGAGTTGGGTGCAGTCAGGGCAAACCTCAGTGAACGGGGCGAAAATGCCATGGGTGTCCTCCTATGGGTCGCACTCATCTTTGTTCTGATGGTCACTGTCTTGTCACTTGTACAGCGGGTTCTCGAGAAGAAATGGAGGATCATTCGATGAGCAGTGTGTTTTCCGACGTCCCGGGTCCCAAGGCCATCGTTCGCAACCGCTTGCTGGCGGCGGTCGCCGTGCTCGTGGTGGCAGGAGTGCTCACATTCGTTGCTTGCCGCCTTGGGGCAACCGGCCAATTCAGTGAGCAAAAGTGGCGCGTCTTCTCCTACCCGCAGGTGTGGGACCAAATCGGAGGTGCCACTTTACGAACACTGATGGCGTTTGGGCTGGGAGCAATCATCAGCCTCGTGATTGGATTTGGGCTGGCTCTCGGCCGGATGTCCGACCACCGTTGGTTAAGCCGAACGTTCGCGTTCGTCACCGAAATCCTCCGGGCGATTCCCGTACTCGTCCTGATGATGATCATGTACTACGGGTTGCCTGTCATCGGCCAAACATGGGTGACACCATTCACAGCGGTGGTGACCGCAGTTTCGGTCTACAGCGGTGCTGTGCTGGCGGAGGTTTTCCGGACTGGCGTCGAGGCCGTAGCGCGAGGCCAATCCGAAGCGGCTTATGCACTCGGCTTCCGGAAAACTGCCGTCATGCGGCTGGTTTTGCTTCCACAAGCTGTCCGGGCCATGCTCCCCGTCATCGTTGCCCAAATGGTGGTGGTGCTCAAGGACACGGCCTTGGGCTTTGTGATCACATACCAAGAACTGCTGTATTTGGGAAAGCTCGTGGGAAGCTCCGCCAGCTACTCTTCACCGATCATCCCTGCCGCAATAGTGGTGGGTAGTATCTACATCAGCCTGTGCCTGGTGCTGGCGGGCATCGCCAAGCTGTTGGAAGTGCGGCTGCGGTCGGCACTAAAGTCCAGCGGCGGGGTCAAGCCAGCAGATCACCCTGGCGGCAGGGACGTGCCTGACACACGGCAAGTGCTTGCAGCAAGAGGGGTCTAGGCGAGGCGAGGGTTGGTCGGGCTTCCCGCTTTCCCTCGGTTGATCGATGAACTTGACTATACTGCGGCGAACAACGCCGAGGCCGTCCGGGCATAGCCCGGACGGCCTCCGTCCCCGTACGGATCCACTAGCGAGTGTTCGCGGACATCCCCAGTTCAGCCAGGACTTTTCCGGTGTGTTCCCCCAAAGCCGGAACGGCCGCCATGCGAAAGCCCAGTTCCCGCGAGGTCACGGGCGGGATGAGGCTACGGACTGGGCCAATCGGTGACTCCACGTCCCGCCAACGGTTACGCTCCAGGAGTTGCGGGTGCTGGGAAAATCCGTGCATATCCCTGAGCTGGGCGTTCGCAATCCCGGCGTGGTCCAGGCCAGCAGTGACGGCTTCTGCACTCATTCCACTGAGAACCGCATTAATGGCTTCATGCAGCTCTCCACGGTTCTCCACCCGGAGGCTGTTGCTGGAGAAACGGGGATGCTCGGCCAAATCCGGGCGGTCTAGGACCTTGGCACAGAAAACGGCCCACTCCCTCTCATTCTGGATCCCGAGAAAAACTGTCCCGTCGCTGGCTTCGAAGGGACCATAAGGGGCGATGCTTGCATGCTGCGCACCACTCCGGGCGGGCGGAGCGCCCCCATATTCAGCGTAGAAGTAGGGTTGGCTCATCCATTCACCCAAGGCCTCAAGCATCGAAACCTCAAGCACATCGCCCCGGCCCGTGACACTGCGGCTCAGCAGGGATGTCAAGATACCGGTGTAGGCGTACATACCAGCGCAAATATCGGCAATGGAAACTCCGACCTTCGCCGGACTGTCAGGAGCGCCTGTGACACTCAGCATCCCGGATTCGCACTGGATCAGCAGGTCGTACGCCTTCTTCTGTTCATGGGAACCTCCCCTGCCGTAGCCGGAGATGGATACATGGATCAGCTTGGGGTTGAGCGCCAATGCCTCATCAGGTCCGAATCCCAGTCTTTCGACTGCGCCCGGGGCAAGGTTTTGGACCAACACATCTGCCCTGGAAACCAGTTCCTTCAACGCGGACAGTCCATCAGCGGACTTAAGGTCCAGAACCACGCTCTCTTTGCCTCGGTTCAGCCACACGAAGTAACTGGACATGCCATCAACCTTGGTGTCATAGCCCCTGGCGAAGTCGCCGGCGTCACGTTCGATTTTTATGACCCGTGCCCCGAGATCAGCGAGTTGCCGCGTTGCAAAGGGAGCGGCTACGGCTTGTTCCAGAGAAACGACGGTGATGCCTTCCAAAGGTAAGCGTCCCATCAGAGTCCCTTTCCGGCTTTCGCCAGGATCCGCTTTGCCCGGTCAGTGACCGGGCGATCGATCATTTGCCCGCCCACCTGTACGGCCGATCCTTCTGCCCCTACGACGGATAACGCCCATGCAACCTCAGTTTCAGAGGGCTCGAATGCACTCGAGACGAAGCCCACTTGACGTGGGTGGATGCATAGCTTTCCCCCAAAGCCGAACTTTCGCGCAAGGCTGGCGGACTCCCCTATGGTGTGCTGATCGTGAATCTCGACACACGGCGAGTCCAGCGGAGCCGCGATGCCCGCCGCACGCGAGGCCAGGACAAGCTGTGAACGGGCATGGTCCAGGAATCGGTCCTCCCCCGATGCGTCAATGTCCAGGGCGAAATCGATGGCTCCGAAAGCCAATCGGGTGATTCCAGGGACCCTTGCCAACTCCAGCGCGTGAACAACTCCCGCGGCGGATTCGATCAACGGCATCAGGGCCAGCTCCTCCGGGAGCCGTTGTCTCAACAACGAGAGCCGGGCCGGATCGTCCGCCTTCGGCAGGACAAGTCCCAGCAATCCGTGATCCGGGCGGCTGGTGAGGTCCAGCAGCGCGGCGATCTCGGCGTCGTGGGTCAGCTCATCGGCTCCGTTCACGCGCACCAAGGCGCGGAGCCCGCCGTCTGCCAGGGCATCAACGACGGCGGCAAGCGCCTTTGCTTTGTCCGCTGCGGAAACTGCGTCCTCAAGATCGATGATCACGACGTCGGCACCCGCTGCGGCTGCCTTCGCAAAGCGCTCCGGTCGGTTTCCTGGCACGAACAACGCTGTTACTGCCGCAGCGACGACGTCGCTGCCCGCCACCGCGGTGGTACCGCCGCTCACTGGAAGTCTCCGTGGTCGGGAAGTGTCGATTCATCGGGCCGTGCTGATTCCACACTGGGCAGGTGCCCTTGCCGGTAAACCATAAAGGTGCGGCGGTACGTGATGACGATCCTTCCGTCCTGGTTGAAACCCTCCGTAGCAACCGTGACCAAACCCAGATTGGGACGCGACTTCGATTCCCTTACGGACAGGACCTTGGAACGGGAGTAAATGGTGTCGCCCTCATAGACAGGATTCGGCATCCGGACTTCGTCCCAACCCATGTTGGCGAAGACGTTCATTGAGAGGTCGATCGTTGACTGACCTGTCACCAGCGCCAAGGTGAAGGTTGAGTTGACCAACGGCAGGCCGAACTCTGTGGCAGCTGCGAAGTTGCGATCGATGTGCGTCTTGGCCACATTCTGCGTCATGAGCGTAAACGACTGGTTATCGGCCTCCGTCACGGTCTTGCCAAACGGATGGTAGTAGATGTCTCCGGCCGAGAAGTCTTCGAACAGCCTGCCCGTCCATCCAGGGACAACCCGGGTGGATGTCGTTGTTGCAGACGCTGCTTCTTCGGTCATGTTTAGTCTCCTTCGACTTCTTGGGGGTCAGGCTTTTTCCAGGGCACACAGACTTCAATATATTCCGTGCCTAGATCAAGAATCGCTGCTTGAGTCCCGAAAAGTCAATGTTTTTACCGTTCGACAGCGCCCAGTGTTTTCATACATACCCCTTGTGTTTCTCTGAATATATTCTGTATTCTGTGTTTCAGGCTGCAACGACGCACTAGCCGGAAAACCTTAAGGAGCATCACATGACCGTCCAAACCACAGTTGACGAGCTGCGCGCCAAAACCCGCTCACTCTGCGCCCTGTTCCCGGACGAGTACTGGCGGGAAACGGATCGTAACCGCAGGTATCCTCAGGAATTCGTGGATCGACTGACCAAGGAAGGACTGCTGGCAGCCCTTATCCCCACCGAGTACGGGGGACTCGGAGTTGGCCTGACGGAAGCCAGCGTCATCATGGAGGAAATCAACAAGTCCGGAGGGCACTCGGCGGCTTGCCACGCCCAGATGTACACAATGGGCGCGCTTCTTCGACACGGAAACGAAGCCCAGAAGAACGCATATCTTCCGGCCATCGCTTCCGGTGACCTGCGGCTTCAGGCCTTCTCCATCACTGAGGACGCCGCAGGCTCAGACACCACGAGCATCGAAACGGCTGCCGTCAAAGACGGCGACGACTACGTCATTACTGGTCACAAGAGCTGGACCAGCCGGATAGACGAATCAGATCTGGCGTTCGTCCTTGCCCGGACCTCGGAGAAACCGCAGGGCAAGGGTGCTGACCGGACGCATGGATTGACTTTGTTCCTGGTAGATCTTCGTCAGGTCCGCGCGGAACAGCCCGAAACGCTTGAAGTGGTCAAGGTCCGCACCATGTTCAACTACGCAACCAACCAGATCTTCTACAAGGGGATGCGTGTCCCGGCGTCCGCCGTCATCGGTGAGGTCGGCAAGGGCTTCCGATACGTCATTGATGGCTGGAATGCTGAGCGTATCCTGCTGGCTTCCGAAGCCATAGGCGATGGTTACTGGTTCACCACACGGGCTGTCGAGTACGCCAACAAGCGGACAGTGTTTGGCCGCAAGGTGGGCGAAAACCAGGGCGTGCAATTCCCGATCACGGACGCCTACATGAAGGTCCGGGCCGCAGACATGATGCGCTACGAAGCAGCACGCCTCTTCGATGCCGGCGAACCCTGCGGCGCCGAAGCCAACATGGCGAAGCATCTGGCTTCGGAAGCCAGTTGGGCGGCCGCCAATGCATGCCTGGACACCCATGGCGGGTACGGCTTCGTGGATGAATACGACGTCGAACGCAAGTTCCGGGAAACCCGCATGTTCCAGGTGGCACCGGTCAACAACAACATGATCAAGTCCTTCGTGGCCACGAAGGTCCTTGGCCTGCCACGCTCTTACTAGGCCGGGCTGCTGGCAGTGGACAACTCCAGATGCTGGAGCCGGCTAGTGGGTGCCACGGTGGAAATCCGGCAGGGTCAGCACGTAGTGCGCATCGGCGTCGTGGAGAAGGCGATGTCCGAGCCGTCCGCAGTGTGGCTGGCCGCCGATGGCACACACCAACGTGAATTGTTTTCCGCGGCAGACAGGTTCGAAGTCTGGATTACACCGCGGCAACTAGGGCGAGCTGTGAGGTTTGGCTGATCGAAGCGTCATCCGATCAAGCGGGCCGAGGGCCACTTGCCTGCTGAAATGAGGTCCAACACGGTCTCCTGGAGCAGTTCGGCAACCATGCGGACGGCAGCAGTCGACCGCATACTGGAGGGCCGCGCAAGGACGATTTTTCGGGGAATACCGGGCTCAACAATGGGCGCTGAGTTAAGGACACCGCCTTCGGCGTCCTCTGCGACCATAATCCCCGGCAAGACCGTCCAACCGATTCCACTTTGGACAAGTTGCTTCTGGACGCCCGCATCGTTGGTTTCCACGGCAATGTCCAGGGAGCCCCCGATGCGGGCAGCGGCCGTTTCCACCAACGACCGTATGGCATGCGGAGCGCTGGGCATCACCAGCGCCCGCCGCAGGAGATCGCGGAGTTCCACTCCCGCCTCGGGGACGTGGGCTATCCCCGGAGGAGCGACGGCCCAAAGGTCTTCTTCCAGGATTGGGGTCACCTCCAGCGGAGCCGCCGACGATTGGCTGTAAGTAAGAGCGACGTCGACATCGCCTGCCTCAAGCCACCTGCTGAGATGGCCACCGTAACCGGTCACTACGCGCAGGCGTACAGCGGGGTGCCGTTCAGCAACCGCAGCAACAAAGGGAACCGCGAGCAAAGTGGCGGTACTGGCAAGGAGGCCTACGGTGACAATACCGTGCAACCCGGCCGCCGAGGACCGGGCTTCCTCCCTTGCCCGGTCAAGCTCTGACAACGCCCGACGCGCCCGGTCCACCACCTGGATGCCCACGTCGGTGAGGCGCATTCCAGTCCGGCTCCGGTCAAACAGGGTGGCGTTCAGCTCAGCTTCGAGATTGTGGATCTGCCGCGTCACCGCCGGTTGCACGACGTGTAGCAGTTCCGCAGCCCGGGTAACACTTCCCGTATCTGCCACGGCCAACAGCGCCTGAAGCTGCCGCATCTCCATTTGATCTCCGTTCTTTCAGAACTTCGGACGAGCAATAACAGCATGGCATGGAACCATCACGCAAAAGTATTGGTGGCATTCTTCCATAACAAGGACGATGGAATACAACCCTAAGCCTGCCTGATCGAATTCCCGGCATCAGGCTCTCGATCCGCACCACGAAAGACGACCACATGCTTCAGAACCTGAGCCCCGAATCCAGCCCGGCAGACCCCAGTTCGGGGACTCCAGCTGACACCCGCAAAGTCCTACGCGGCCGAGGCGCCGCCCTTGCCCGCAACATGGAAGCCAGCCTTGGCATCCCCACTGCTTCCACGATCAGGACGTTCGAGGTTTCGGCGCTCATGAAGTGGCGCGAACGGCTTCGGAGCCAAGGCTTCAATGTCCCCATTGCGGCCGTACTGGCCACGGCCATGGCACGTGCTGCCCAGCAGGACGTGCCCGCCGTGCGGCAACGCATCGAACAGGACGGAACCGACCTCGTCCTGGTCCAGGAGGGCACTGTGAACCTGGGCGTTGCCGTGGACATCGAAACGGCCGCCGGGCACTCAATCATGGTTCCCGTCATCCGCAATGCAGGAGCTCTGACCTTTCCGGACCTCGTCCAGGAGCTGGGCCAGTTGTCGCAGGAATGCCGCGACGGCTCCATTGCCGTCAATAAACTTCGGGGCGCGTCCCTGATACTCACCAGCACCGGGAGGTTCGGTTCCACCACGGGCGTCCCGCTGCTTCCGGCCGGCCCCGGCATCATCGTAGCTGCCGGGGCCATTGCGATTCCCGCCGGACTTGAGACGCTCGCCGCCACCCACCCCGTGGATCCCGTGCTGACGTTGTCCTCCAGTTACGATCACCGCGCAATTCAAGGTGCCGACTCCGGGAGCTTCCTCGGGACGGTTGAAAACTACCTTCGTTCACAAGAGTTCCTTGCACAGCTTGAGGGGGAACTGCTCCACAATGAGTCCGACCCGCTGCTGGAATTGCCCACCGACACCTCTACAGACGACCACGTGCGCCTGGCGGAGTTCAACACCACCGGCGGGGCCGGCGTTGCGCGGCTCGAGCCCGTACGTGCACGCGACGAGGGCTCCTGGCTGCCCGACGGCGTCGAGATCGAATTCTCAGATCTTTCCGATCCGGAAGCCCGCGACTGGATCGCTGACCTGCTGAGGAACGGCACGCCGCAGCCCGCGGCTGAACGACGCGTCCAAGCGTTGAAACTTGCCACCGAACTGGATGTCTTCGAAAGCTACCTGCAGACACAGTTCCTTGGGCAAAAGACCCTCTCTGTCCAGGGTCTTGAATCCACAGTCGTCGCCCTCGCCGAGATGGCAGGCGAGGCGGCAGGCAAGGGATATAGCGAAACCGTACTGGGTATGGCGCACAGGGGCAGGCTCAGCATCATGGCCCACGTCCTTAAGTGGCCAATGGAGCGCATACTTGCCGAATTCCTTCCCACGGCACACTCCACCGGCTTCGCACGCTCCGGTGACGTCCGCCAGCACCTCGGAGGGACCGGCACCTTCACGGACATCAATGGTTCATCCATTGGAGTCACGTTGGAGCAGAATCCCAGCCACCTCGAGTTCGTTTCCCCCGTGGCACTTGGAGCCGTCAAGGCGAAACAGGACCATTTGGTCGCTGGCGGCCTGACTCCGAAGGAAGCGCATCGCAAGGTATTGCCAATCCTGCTCCACGGCGACGCAGCTTTCACCGGGCAGGGCGTTGTCTACGAGACCTTCAACCTTCAGCGTCTTGATCCATACAACGTGGGCGGGTCCATCCACATCGTTCAGGACAACCGTCTGGGCTTCACGGCTACTCCGTTCCAGCTACGATCCACAGCCTGGCCGTCCGACGTGATCAGAGGATTCGACGTTCCCGTCATCCACACAGACGCTGACGACGTAGACGCCAACCTCGTAGCCGCCCGCATCGCTTTCGAATACCGCGAACGATTTGGGACGGACATTGTCCTGCACGTCCAGGGATACCGCCGGCACGGACACAACGAGACCGACGAGCCCCGCTACACCCAACCCGTCTACTACAACGACATCGATCAGCACTCACCGGTTCACGAGATCTACGCCGGGACGTTGACCAAAGCGGGGTTGGTTCAGGAGGGGTACGTCGACGGAACACGGGCATCGGCAAAAGAGCACCTGGTGAACGCTCTGGAAAAGGCCCGGGCCTTCGATCTCAACACGGTAGTCAACCAGGAATTCGCGCCGCGTCAGTCGACCCTGGAAAAGTTGAAGGCCATCACTGCTTCCTGGGTCACCGATGTTCTGGACGCCTCCGAGGAAGCCCGCGACGATGTAGCGATACACCCCAAGCTGAAACGCCAGTTCGACAAGAAGTTGGCCCTGCGCCAGGAGGACTTCCGTGTCGACTGGGGCCAAGCAGAGTTGCTCGCCCTAAAGTTCATCAACAGTGCCGGTGTACCGTTGCGTCTCACCGGTGAAGACGTCGAGCGTGGAACCTTCAGCCACCGCCACATCGTCGTCCACGATGCCAAGACCGGCGAAAAGACCGAACGCCTCACCTTCAACGACGCGCCCTTCCTGGTGGCGAACACGCCTCTGACTGAGGTGGCGACCGTTGGCTTTGAGTACGGCTATGGCCGAACCAACACAGACTCCCTGCAGCTCTGGGAAGCACAGTTCGGTGATTTTGTGAACGTGGCCCAAGTAATCTTCGACCAGTTCATCATGGCCGGCCGCGACAAATGGGGACGCGACAGCCGCTTCGTTGCCCTGCTCCCCCACGGCTGGGAAGGCGCAGGTCCGGAACACTCCTCGGCACGCCTCGAGCGGTTCCTCCAACTCGCCGCCAGGGACAACGCCCGTATCCTCATTCCGACAACAGCCGCCCAATACTTCCACGCGCTGGTGGCCGCGGCAGCGATGGACGAACCCCGACCACACATCATCTTTACTCCCAAGTCGCTCTTGCGGGCCGAGTCTGCCAAATCTGCTGTCGAAGATTTTACGAACGCCGCATTTCGTCCGGTACTGGCCAGCGGCGCACCGAGCAGCGAAGCTACCCGGCTTCTCCTGTGCACAGGAAAGGTTGGCGTTGAAGTCAAAGAACGCCTGGACAGCGGCGTACGGCTTCTCCGCCTGGAGCAGCTGTACCCCTTCCCCCACGAGGAAATCATGCGGGAAGTGGCGGCCGCCGGCAGCCTGGAAGAAATCGTATGGGTCCAGGAGGAACCCGAAAACATGGGTGCCTGGACCTATGTCCTGCCCAAACTTCTCAAGATGGGTCTCAGCCGGTTCCGTCTGGGCTACGTCGGCAGACCTGAGGCCGCCTCGCCAGCCGAAGGCTACTCCGCTGAGCACAAAGCAGCCCAGGACCGTCTGCTGACCGCGGCAGCCCAGCCCGGCGTCGTCGATTTCCGGATCCGCTAGCAATCCTGCCTCGTCCTGACCGAGCGGGGCGCCTAGAGTAACAAAGAGAAGAAGGTGGGGCGGTGCGGGAAAATCCTGCACCGCCCGAACCAGCGAAAGGAACCCGATACATGCGGATAGGCGTTGTCGAAGACGACGACGGCGTTGCCAGCGCGCTTGTGGACGCGCTGAAAGCTAACCGGATCACGGCCCACCGCATGGCCCGGGGCACCGAGCTGTTGACCCGCCACCCGGACTTCGACCTTGTCCTGCTGGACCTCGGCCTCCCCGACATGGACGGAATCGAAGTTCTCAGGCGCCTACGTCAGGTATCAGCGGTACCCGTCATCGTGTTGACTGCGCGGGACGATGAACGGTCGGTGGTACGGGGTTTGCGGAACGGGGCCGACGACTACCTGGTTAAACCGGCCCGTGTCGCTGAGCTGTTGGCCCGGATTGAGGCTATCCGACGCCGGGCACAGAGGGCTTCCGTTACATCGACTCATCTTCGCGAGTTTGGCGATGTCACAATCGACCTTTCGGGGCGAACGATGGAAGTGGGCGAAGAGCAGATCCAGTTGACAACCAAGGAGTTCCAGCTGCTGGCAATGCTGGTGGAGAGCCCGGGAACCGCCGTCAGTCGACAGCACATGATGGACCACATCTGGGGCGACGCGTTTGTCACTGTCTCGCGTTCACTGGATGTCCATATGACTGCCCTTCGGTCCAAGATCGGGCGCCCGGGGTTAATTGAGACCATCCGCGGGTATGGGTATCGCTGGACCGGCGAACAGTGAGAACCAGGCTGCTGTTGGTCCTCGCCATCCTCGGAGCAATCGTGGTGGCAGGATTCGCAGTTCCCTTGGCACTGTCGTCCGCGGACCTTCGCACGCGACAGTTTGTCCTCAGCCGGGACGGCGATCTTCAGCGATTCGCAGACCTAGCCGACAACTATGTTCGAAATGCCGGTTCCGGATTGGTCCTGGAAGAGATTGAGGCCTACAACAGCCTCTATGGTGATGCTGTCGCTGTAGTTTCCACCAGGGGTGCTTCCCCCCAGGTAGTGGGAACCACACTGGAAGATCCGGAGGTTTCTGCAGCCGTCGGCCGAGCGCTGCGCAACGAACGCTCGTCCGGCCTAGAACTTCTCACTCCTTGGAGCTCCAGGTCAACCGTCTTCGCCAAGCCGATTGGTTCCGGCGCTCAAGTCAACGGGGCAGTGGTCATTGTTGCTTCCACAGACGGCCCCCGGGGCGAGATCCTGCGGATGTGGCTGCTCATCGTCGCAGGGTCCATTACGGCGGTGGCAGTGTTCAGCCTCCTGGCTTTGGCTGTCAGCCGGTGGATCCTTCGGCCCTTGGACAAAGTCAGCCAGCGCATGCAGGAACTGACGGAAAGCCTTCCTGTCGCCAAGCCCGCCAGCAGTGACGCCGCGCCGCCGCCCCAGCACGCCGCCGGTGGGCCTCCCGAGTTTCGATTGCTCTCAAAAGCTTTCGAAAAAATGGCCACGACTGTTCACGCCTCGGCGGACGCCCAAAGCCGGCTGGTGGCCGATACAGCCCACCAATTGCGAAATCCTCTCACGGCTCTCCAAATGCGCCTCGACCTCTTGGAGCCTCAGGTCCGTAGGGATGGCACGAAGAGCTACCGGCGGGCTCTCGGTGAAACTCTCCGCTTGGAGGAAATCCTTGACGATCTTTTGGCCTTGTCCGTGGCAGAGACGCCGCGCGCCCGGCAACAGGTTCAAGAAGTTTGTGTGCCCTCGGCTGTGGCTCAGGAGCGGACAGATTATTGGGCGGAAAGTGCAGCTGTCGCAGGGGTCACTCTGGAAGTTCAAGACTCCCCTGCCGCGATCGCGGCCGGTATCAGTACTGGCGACCTCGAACAAAGCCTCGACGTGCTGCTGGATAATGCCTGCAAGTACGCCGGCAAAGGCGCCACTGTCAACGTTTCAGTGAGGCCCGCAGATGACGGTTGGGTCATGGTCGCGGTTGCTGACGATGGCATCGGTGTACCGCCGAGCGAACTGAAGTTAATCACCAGGCGGTTCTTCCGCGGAACTTCCAATCAGCCGGACAGGCCCGGCGGTACCGGCTTGGGCCTATCCATTGTGGAGGCCCTGATCGAGCGGAATGGCGGCCGCGTCACGACGCATGAAACTTCCGGAGGCGGTCTCACCGTCGTGCTGACGCTTGCTTCTGCGAACGAGCAGACAAGCCCATGAATCTCATTCATAGTTCCGGCAAACAACTATCAAGACGGCGGCTTCTCACGGCCACTGCTGCCGCTACCGCGGGCGGTCTACTGGGAAGCTGCAGCGCACCAACACGTCAGTTTACATTCGGCACGGCAGAGAACCGGGGTTTCTTCTACGATTTTGGCCAATCTCTGACTGCGGCCGTAGCTCGCGCGGGCGTTGGGTTCACGTTGGAACCCAAAATCACTGATGGCTCGGTGGAGAACCTGGACAGCGTTCTTGCAGGCAGGCTCGATTTCGCTTTGGTCCTGGCCGACGTCGCACTGCCTGAACGCGAGAATTTAAAGGCCGTGGGTCGGTTGTACCTGAACTACCTACAGTTCGCGGTCGCCGGCAATTCGTCCGTGCGCAGCGTCTCCCAGCTGAGAGGAAAGGTCATCAGCTTGGGCGCGAGCTCCGCCACTATCCGGGCCGGCCGTCTCCTCCTGGAGGTGGCAGGCATCAAAGAATCCGAGGTGACTATCCGCCAAGTGCCGATCACAGGGGTGCTCGATGCCCTTGCCACTCGTGACGTCGAGGCCGCGCTATTCGCGGGAGGAGTGCCCCATCCCCAAATGGAAGCCAGTACCGGCCGTGGTCCTTCGTCAGGGATCCGCCTGCTCGACCTCAGCGCTGAACAGCGGGCGCTCCAAGCGCAGTACGGTCCCGTGTACCAGCCGGTGACACTTCCGAAAAGCCTCTACGCCTCAGGAACAGAAATCGCCTCGGTGGGAATCTCAACCATCCTCCTGGCCAGACCAAACCTTCCCAACGACGTCGTCAACAGGATTGTCGACGTCCTGGTTACGAGATCCGCGGAACTGGTACCCCCGGGAGCTGTCGGCATTCAGTTCCTGGACACCCGTTCGCTGATCTACACCTCCGGGATCCCCCTGCATCCAGGAGCGGCCGAGGCGTACAAGCGCAACCATGCCTAGCGTCCGACGCGCCATAACCTGTACGAAAGCTGCGACAATACTTCCTGGGAAATGCCGTAGTTTTGGATGTAGTAAGCAGAAAGTGACATAACTATGAATGAGCGCAAACGTGTTCGTCCGCAACTGAGCGACGAGGCTTCCTCCTACGTCCGCGCCCTCATCATGTCTGGCAGCCTCCGGCCTGGAACCCAAGTCCGGCCAGAGGTCCTGGCCGAGTCCCTCCAAATCTCCACCACCCCGGTCCGGGAGGCGCTTCAATCCCTACGGGTCGAGGGATTTCTGGAGCTGGTACCCCGGAAGGGCTTCCAAGTGGCGCCGCTGACCGGTGAGGACATCCGGGATATCTTTCGGGTGCAGGCTCTCATCGGTGGGGAACTGGCGGCACGTGCTACGCACAACGCAACTGAAAAGGATTTGGCTGAGCTGGAAGCGTTGCATCATGAACTTATCGCTGCCGCGGCACGCAACGACGACGCGTTGTTGGAAGAGAAGAACCATGCCTTCCACCGGGAGATCAACCTCCTCGCTGACTCGCGGAAGATCATTTGGGCCATGGGCCTCGTTTCCCGCTATGTTCCCCGCAGGTTCTACTCGAGCATTGAAGGGTGGCCCAAGGCCACTGTGGACGACCATTCTAAGCTCTTGGAAGCCATCCGGTCGAAGGATGCTAAAACGGCGCGAACAGAGATGGAGGCGCACCTGATGCACTCAGGCGAGCTTCTGGCAGCCCACTTTGACGAGCGCGTCGCCGCTGAAGGAACCCGCGACGAGTCGCCGGGCCTGGCCCGCGTATAACCTCCTGAGACCTTCAGGTCATGCCGGGTCCGCACCTTCTGCGGGCCCGGCATTTTCGTATGCATGCCCATCCAGGATGAACCGTCTTAAGGGACCGCTAAGAAAACACAGATTCGCTGTTCACACAGGGTGACCTGAGACACATTGGAGGTAGTTCCAGGGCGAGAGCCCCGAACCGGCGGCTGCGGCACCAGAAGCCAAGCGCCGCCGACTAGAACGAAGGAGTTCAAGTGAACACTCAAAACACGCAGACCGCACCGGCCAAATCACGAGTAGTGAGCAACGTGGTGAAGGGATGCCTCGGCAACCTGATCGAGTGGTACGACTGGTTTGTCTACGCCTCATTCAGCATCTACTTCGCTGCCGAGTTTTTCCCCAGCGGGAACGCCACTGCCCAGTTGCTGTCCACCGCAGCCGTTTTCGCCGTCGGCTTCCTGATGCGCCCCCTCGGCGGCTGGTTGCTTGGCATGTACGCAGACCGGCATGGACGCCGGAACGCCCTCGCAGCTTCCGTCCTGCTAATGAGCGGCGGCTCGCTAATGATCGGCCTTACTCCGTCCTTCGAAACCATCGGCATTTGGGCACCTATCATCCTGGTGTTGGCACGGCTTATCCAGGGCCTAAGTGTTGGCGGGGAATTCGGTTCGAGTGCGACATACCTCTCTGAGGTGGCGACCCCGGGACGCCGGGGCTTCTTCTCAAGCTTCCAGTACGTTTCGATCATCGTAGGCCAGCTATCCGCCCTGTTGGTCATGATCATGCTGCAGCGCATTCTGACTCCCGAACAGATGGGCGAATGGGGCTGGCGTATTCCGTTCATCATCGGCGCCGTCGCCGGTCTGGTGGTCATGGTCCTCCGCCGCTCCATGGATGAATCCGAGCACTACAAGCTGGAGAAGGCCCGCAGCGATGCCGAAACCGAGTCCACCGGAAAGAAGCCTGTCGGCTCCCTTCGGGCTCTCCTGCAGTACCCGAAGCAACTCATCGCCGTCTTTTGCCTGGCCATTGGAGGGACAGTCAGCTTCTACGTCTACACCACGTACATGCAGAAATACATGGTCAACACCTCCGGCATCGCCAAGGAAGACGCCAGCGTCATCAGCTTCGTGGCACTGTTCATCTTCATGTTCTTGCAGCCGATCGCTGGCGGCTTGTCGGACCTCTACGGACGCCGTAAGGTCATGTTGTTCTTCTCCATCGGCGGCACGATCGTCACCGTACCTGTCCTTACAATCCTTGCAGACACCACGAACGTGTTCGCCGCCTTCGGTTTGATGATGCTCTGCCTGATCTTCGTCTCCGGCTACACCGCCTGCGCTTCAATCGTTAAAGCTGAAATGTTCCCCACTAGAGTCCGTGCACTAGGCGTCGGACTACCGCACGCACTCGTTGCCGCCTCCTTCGGCGGAACCGTTGAGCCGATCGGGCTGGCACTGAAGCAGTCCGGGATGGAAACCACATTCTTCTGGTACGTCACAGGCTGCATCGCTCTGACTCTAATTGCTTCATTCATGGTCAAGGAACCGTCAAGGAACTCCAGCCTTGAGGCAGATCTAGAACCGGCCGATCCGGGCACAGGTTATGTCCCTTCGGTCAGCGGTGGTCACAGCACCGAAACCTCCGTCCTCAGCCCGGTCGCTTCCGGAAAATCGCGATAGTAGAGCATCACTGCATAAGTGGCTGGTCTCCCGCCGGGGGCCGGCCACTTCTATGCGCACCACGTGGTTGCCCTCAGATAGCGCCAACGCAACGAGTTGCCTCAGCAAGAGCCTCCCCCAATTTCACTGCCTCATGCACGTGTCTCTACATCAGAGCCGGCGTCACACGCGTGACGCCAGCTCTTACCAAGCTGTTGTCATGTCACTCAGACTTCCCGCGCGCAATGGCTGCAGATGGGACGAAGCGCGCCAAAGAAGCTTCGAGCAGGCCAGGATCAAAGCCCCGGGTAATGAAGACCATGCTTGTCGAGCCGTTGGCTGTACGAGGAATGTCCGGAGCGGAGATCGGTTGCTGAATGACTGCCCCGACCGATTGCAGGACAATCGGTCCGCGCGGCGTCATGATGGTGCCCTTCGTCCTCAGAATTTGCTCAGACCTCGAGCTCAGGAGCATCTCCAACCAAAGAGCATATTCTTCCCAGATGACTCCGGGTGAGAGAAACAGGACTGTTGCAGTCGGTGTTTCCCACCCTCGCGGATTGCTGTCCTGGACCAGCTGGGGCACGGGATCATGCTCCTGCGCAACGGGTAATGGGTGCCGACGTCCGTAGCTTGATCCGTGCACGTCCGCGGCAGGAGCAGCGCTCGCGGCCAGAGCCTGCAGTTGCAACAAATTCCGCGGATCGGCGACGTCCGCCTTTGTGATGACTATCTTGTCGGCAGTGGAGAGCTGGTCCGCTTGGATGCGCCCCTGAAGCAGTTGCGCCCTCCCCGTGGCGCCATCCAGCACACAGACGAACTCATCAACAATCATGTTGTGCCGGAGAACGGGGTGAGTTGCGATGTGCTGAACTACGGCCACAGGATCGGCCACACCTGAAGTCTCAATGAATATTCTGGCGAGGCCGCTTTCCCCCTTGCGGTGTCCTACTTCGGTGAGCGCAATTAAGGAATGCAACAGCTCCTCCCTGGCATCACAGCAGATGCAGCCACCCGTTATGGAAAGTACCTCAGGCATTACATGGGGACTTTCGGCGGCAAGGAGCCAGTTATCAACTCCTTCTGCTGCAAAGTCGTTGGAAACGACGCTGCAGTTGGCTAACAAGTCCCCTTCATCGAGGAGGCGTTGCGACAACCAGGTGGTCTTCCCGGCTCCGAGGAAACCACCAACGACGGTGACGTGAATCATCTTTCATGCCCACCGTCTCCCCCGCCAATGGCCTCGTCCACGGCAAGAGGGTCAAATGGGCCACCCAGGAGCACGCTGGCACTGCGGCAGAGGTCCGACGGGTTGTTTACGACAGCAGTACGGCCGCTGCTGGTTGACAGTGAAACCGACCTGGAACTCTGATCAGCGGTAGATCGCAGTCCCCTCGAACCCAGGATGAGGTTGGCTGCCGATGCCAGTCTGGCGAGGGATTGAAGTTTGGCAGCCGGCGTCAATGGCACCCCTGCGCTAAACCAGTCCACTTTCTGCGGACCTGCCCCACACCCGCCGCACATCAGGAACGCCCCGTCTTCAACTGCAGTCGGTTTGTAGCTCCAATGGTCGACTGCCGTGGTACGAGCACTGGCTTGAGGAGCAATGGTTCCACAGACCCGCCTCCGATCAAATCAATTAGCATTCGCGCGCCGAGCCGCCCCATCTCAAACATCGGCGATCTGACCGTCGTTAAGGAAACGGGCAAGAACTGCCCTAACGCGACGTCGTTAAAGCCTACAACCGCGATGTCCTCACCCGGTTTGGCACCGTGATCCCGGATTGCCCCCATCACGCCTATGGCTGCGAAGTCATTTATGGCGAAGATTGCAGTCGTCTCGGGGTGACGGTCGAGGATGGCTGCCGCGGCTTCATATCCGCCGGATACATCGGCGCCAGAGTGGACGATCGAGCTATCCGCCACCAGCTTTCCACGCTCAAGATACCTTTGTACAAATCCGTGCGTACGCTCGGTGCACGTGCTGACAAAACTGGGCCCGGCCACGATCGCCACACGTTCATGGCCTAGCTCCAGAAGGTGCTCTGCTGCCAGCGAACCACCAAGGATGTCGTCCGTGGTCACGGAAGGATGGCCCCGCAAACGGCGGTTCACCAAGACATAGGGAAGCCTGCGCCGCTTGAGGGTTTCAACCAGTTCATCCCCATCAAGCCTCGCGTCTCCGAGAATTATGCCCTCGACCCGCCGCGCCAGAAACTCCTCGAGCTTACTACGGCGAAGTTCGATGCCATCCTGAGTGTTCGAAACAAAGGTGCTGTACGCCTTCTCATGGGCTCCCGCATCTACGCCAGCGTAGATTTCGGAAAGAACCATGTCCCTCAAGTCCGGCACAAGCACTCCCAGCAATCCACTTTTTCCGGTTCTCAGCTCAGCCGCTGCCGGATGCGGTTGGTAGCCCATCTCGGCCGCAATTGCTCGGATGCGGTCCGCAGTCTTGCTTCCAACCCCGGTCTTGTCGGTACCGAGGGCCCGCGAAACAGTAGAAACGTGAACCCCGGCACGCTGGGCAATCTCCTCCATTGTCGCCTTCGACGTCATGGCCGCCCTCTCGTTGGATTTGCTTGGGTCGACCTTATCGGATCCTCAAGCTGCCTTCATCTAGGCTCTCACGCAATGGTTTGCAGGACAATACACCCCGGGGACTTCCGCCTAATAAAAAACCCCTTTGAGAAGCCTCTTGACGCCTGTGACTCAAGACACCTAGTATCAACGCAATGGATTGCGTGGTTCACATCACGCAGCCTGGAGCACCCAGGGCCAACACCCCTAGGTACAAAATCGAGGCCGCTCGGCACGCAAGCAGCAGTACGGTGGGCCGCCGTCACAGAAGAGCCCCAGCGCGCGCTGGTAGGCGAGACACACTAAGGAAATGTCATGACGAAAGAGATCAAGGTCTGCATCGGGGCCGACATCGATGCCGTAGCCGGCTGGCTCGGTTCTTACGGCGGGGAGGACTCCCCGGCAGACATTCAACGCGGCATGTTTGCCGGCGAGGTCGGGATTCCAAGGTTGCTAAATCTCTATAAGAAGTACGACCTCAAGACCACCTGGTTTGCCCCTGGGCACTCGATTGAGACGTTCCCTCACCGCATTGAGCAAATTGTTGACGCTGGACACGAACTGGCAGCCCACGGCTACTCTCACGAAAACCCCATCCTGATGAGCCCTCAGCAGGAAGAAGACGTCCTGAATAAGTCGATTGAGTTGATCAAGGGCTTCTCAGGGCAGGCACCCCGAGGTTACATCGCCCCCTGGTGCGAATTGTCCTCAGTCACCACAGACCTACTCTTGAAGAACGGCTTCCGGTACGACCACAGTCAGGCGTTCCACGACTTTCAGCCTTTCTACGCCCGTACGGGTGACTCTTGGACGAAGATTGATTTGACCAAACCGGCAGACCACTGGATGAAGCCGCTCGTGCGCGGCAAGGAAATTGATCTGGTCGAAATCAACTTCAACTGGTACGTGGACGACCTTCCTCCCATGATGTTTATCAAGGGAAGCCCCAACAGCCACGGCTTCGTCAACCCTCGCGACATTGAGCAGATGTGGAAAGACCAGTTCGACTGGGTGTACCGCGAATACGACTACGCCATCTTCCCCATCACGATTCACCCGGACGTCTCGGGCCGTCCTCAGGTTCTGCTCATGCTGGAACGCCTGCTTGAACACATCCTGAAGCACGACGGAGTCAGTTTCGAACCCTTTGAGGACGTTGCCGAAGATTTCCGCCGCCGCTTCCCGTTCGACTCCAATGCCCGATACCCGTTCGATCGCGACCTTCCCTAGACGGTTTGGCCAGGGCGGCGGCTCATATTCCGCCACCCTGGCAACCCTCAACCCAATTCACTACACCATCAATCCGTGCGAAGCCAGGAGATCACGATGCCTACAGGAGCAACCGCACTCTCTCCCCTCTTTGAACCGTACGAACTAGGTCCAGTTCGGTTAGCTAATCGGCTTGCTGTAGCACCCATGACCCGTGTCAGCGCTGCCGAGAGCGGCGAAGCGACGCCCGTCATGGCCTCGTATTACGAGGGGTACGCGGCCGGTGGGTTCGGGCTCATCATCACAGAGGGACTCTACACCGATACCAATTACAGCCAAGGCTACCTTTACCAGCCGGGAATGGCTCTTCCGGAACATGCCAACTCTTGGAAAGAGGTGCTGCGCAAGATCCACAAGCAAGGGACACGTGTATTCGCACAGATCATGCACGCCGGCAGCCAATCGCAGGGAAACAGATATGTCGAAGCTACGATTGGCCCATCCGCTGTAGCACCCAAAGGCACCCAGTTGAGCATGTACCGCGGTGAAGGTCCGTATCGACAGCCGCTCGAAATCACTCGCGAACAACTGAAAGAGGCGAAACAGGGCTTCGTCTCCGCAGCCCTCCTTGCCCGGGATGCAGGTTTCGACGGCATAGAAATCCACGGTGCCAACGGATACCTGATCGATCAGTTCCTCACGGACTACCTCAACCAACGCACGGACGAATACGGTGGCTCGCCCACGGCACGGATACGGTTCGCCGCCGAGGTTTGCCACGAGGTCGTTGAAGCCGTCGGCGGAGACATGGCTGTAGGCATCCGCATTTCACAGGGGAAAGTCAGCGACAACGAACACCGGTGGAGTGGTGGTCCGGGCGAAGCCGAGGCCATCTTCAGCGCCCTTGGAAAAACTGGGGTCAACTTCATACATACCACTGAATACAGGGCCACTGATCCCGCATTCCACGGCCATCAGCAGACACTCGCCGAACTAGCTGCACACCACAGCGGTGTGGCAATTATCGCCAACGGCAACCTGGACCACCCAAGTGACTGCGCCGACCTGATCCGGAGTGGTCAGGCAGAGCTTGTCGCACTTGGGAAACCCGCCCTCGCAAACCGTGATTGGCCACAACGTGTCCTCACAGGTAGGGAACTGTCCGCAGACTTGGATGCCTCTCTGTTCGGGCCCTTAGCCAACATCAAGGACTGGGAACTGGAACTGTAGACCACGACCTGCGCCCGGCCCATTTGACCCCTAATCCACTACCACCCAGGGCGTTATGCCTACCAACAAGGACTTCTCGTGCAATCTCAACTCCCGAAAATCGCGTTCTTTACTCTCGGCGGGACCATCGCGTCCGTTCCCAACGCTGACGGACGAGATGCCATCCCTCGACTGTCGGGCTCTGATCTATTCGCCTCCGTGCCGCAGGTTGCTGAATTGGCCGAACTCGTTCCCACCTCGTTCCGCCGCTACCCGTCAGGGGATCTCACAATCACCGACATCCTGGAACTCGGCGAACTCATCGAGAAGAAGGCAGTTGACGGATTCGACGGCGTAGTCGTAACCCAAGGCACGGACACCTTGGAAGAAACCTCCTTCTTGTTGGATCTGGTGCTCCACACGGACATTCCCGTCGTACTGACCGGGGCTATGCGCAATGCCGGCCTCCCGGGGGCGGACGGTCCCGCCAACGTCCTGGCGGCTGTCCGGACAGCGGCAAGCCCTCTGGCTCATGGCCTTGGCCCGCTGGTAGTTTTCAATGACGAGATTCACCTTGCCCGGTATGTCCGGAAAACCCACACGTCCAGCACGGCGGCGTTCCGTTCTCCAAACGCGGGTCCCATCGGTTGGGTGAACGAAGACAGAGTCCACATTCCCCTCGTGCCGCGCCATAAGACCGAGGCCGTAAATCTTGGGGCCGATCAAGCCCCTCTGCCGAGGGTCGCTTTGCTCAAGCTCGGTCTGGATGCGGACGCAGACCTGCTGGAAAGTGCAGTTGATCTTGGATATTCCGGCATCATCGTCGAAGTTTTTGGAGGCGGCCACGTCCCCGCCAAAATCGTAGAGGCACTCAAGAGGACCGCTGTAAACGTACCTGTTATTTTCGCCTCCCGCACTGGAGCGGGCGAACTCTACCGGACAACCTACGCATTCCCGGGGTCCGAGAGAGATCTTCTCGCCTCCGGCCTCATGAGTGCCGGAGTGTTTGACGGTTGCAAGGCAAGGCTCCTCCTAACACTGCTCATAGCGGCCGGCGCAAGCCGCGAGCTGATCCAGCAACGCTTCTACTCCAACTAGCTGATTCCCGACCCCAACGGCATGGCTCACACGAGCTGATGCATACCTTCCTCGCGATCCCTACCCTCCCCCATCACCTTCCAAGGATCACCCATGAAAACAACAGACCCAACTACGGTCGAAGTGCAAAAAGTCACGCTACGTGACGTCAAAATCGCAACATGGATCTGCTTTTTCGCCTGGACCTTCGCGGTCTACGATTTCGTCCTGTTCGGAAACCTCCTCCCCGTTCTGGCTGCCGAGCTGGGCTGGGCACCGGCCGACGCTACGAACATCAACACCTGGATCACCGTCGGCACTGCACTGGTCGCCTTCGGCATCGGCCCGATCGTCGATAAAATCGGCCGCCGCAAAGGAATTGTCTTGGCTGTCATTGGCGCAGCAGTGGCCTCACTTCTCACGGCAGCAGCGGGCTGGGTTGCAGGCGTAGTCGGAGGCGTCGGCATCGTACTGCTGATCCTGATCCGTTCCATCGCCGGTCTGGGCTACTCGGAACAAGCCCTCAATGCCACATACTTGAGCGAAATGTTCGCCCACGCCTACAACGACCCTGCCAAGGCGCGCCGCCGGGGCCTCATATACTCCCTCGTGCAGTCCGGCTGGCCCATCGGATCAGTAATCGCGGCACTGTCCATCTACCTGCTGATGCCAATCGGCGGATGGGCTTTGTGCTTTATCGTTGCGTTCTTCCCGGCTATTTTCATCGGATTCGCTGCCCGATACCTGAAAGAAAGCCCCCAGTTCGTCAACCGCCGCAATGCACACAAACTCTTGGCGGAAGGACGCGTTGAAGAGGCCGAGGCCTTGGCCAAGGCAGCAGGAGTTGAAATCCGGGACGAGCACGCCCCACTGGTCTCAGCTTTCAAAGGCGAATCACTCCGGGCAACCCTCGTCATCGGTGGAGCCTTCCTCCTCAGCTGGCTGGGTATTTTGGTCTTCGCGATCCTCGGAACCTCGATCCTGACAGCGGAGTCCGGCAAGGGCATTGAGTTCAGCAACGCCCTGCTCATCCTGGTTATCTCCAACGCGACAGCCTTCGGCGGTTACGTTTTCCACGGCTGGCTAGGCGATAAAATCGGACGACGGAACACCATCGCAATCGGTTGGTTCTTCTCCTCAATCAGCTTCGCCGCGATGCTTCTGGTTCCATCGGCCTCCGAAGTGCTAGTTATTGCCTTCTACAGCCTTGGTCTCTTTTTCCTGATCGGCCCGTTCGCAGCACTCTTGTTCTTCAACGGCGAAAGCTTCCCAGTCCACACCAGGGCTACGGGCGGCTCGATCATCAACGCGGCAGGGCAGCTGGGCGCAATTCTTGGAGGCGTGTTCCTCACCGCGGCCCTGGCATCCGGTCAATCCTGGATCGATGCCGCCTTGATTTGGGGATGCGTACCGATTCTCCTGGCTGCGGTTCTCATCCTCTTCGCGCGCAATGTAGACCCGCGCACTGTTCGCGCGGACTGAGCTGGGCAACCAATAGATTTGGCCGGGTACTTGCCCGGCCTAATCTTTTGCCTAGCAGTGTCCCTGAATTTCAGGTCCGACGGACCGCACGAAAACAGTATCGGACACTCGCCGCTACGAGATGTATTGCCGATAGCTCTCGATGGTTGGCATACAAAGTAGTTCTGTATAAGTGAACCGGCAGAACAGTTTGTTGAATCCCTGCGTTGAACCCCATATATTCTATATGGTGGTCGTTTCCAAGCAGCACCCTTGAACGATGAACTGATCGATCCTTCATGCCACCCACGTAAAGGGGCCACTCCTCTTAGCCGATCGGGAACGGACAAGACCGCGCCGGCAAGTCCAACTCGCAACAGGCAACCCGAAGGTCGGGTGCCGGCGCGCGTCTTCCGTAAAACCAAAGAACAACTACTCCGCCTGGAGGAAGGACCATCAGTGCCTTTTCACCCTCATAGTACTTGGATCCCACTCGTCGGCGAATGGGTAGAGGTACGCCAAAACGGCGAATTCATCGACGCCGGCACCGTGGACGCTGTCACTCCCGACGATCAGGCTTTATGGCTCCAAGCCATGGGGCTCGAAGCCCGGCGCATAGTGATTCGGGAAGCTGGGGTCGAAGTCTGGGTCGACTATAAATGGGAGATAAGGCGAGAACCACTCTAGTTTTTGCCATGCTCCCCGGGTACCTCGGCCTGTCCCCATCGTCGACTGCTTTTCGTGACAAACACAACCAGGTGTCGGCCGGTCATGGCCCAATTTTGTTTCAACGCTGTCGCGAGGGGACTCGAACATTCAATATTGGCGGACTCCGGGCAAGCTGGATGGTCCCGACCAATTGGTCGGGCTGCTTAAGACTGCTGGCTCTGGCGCCGGGACACTAAGGCCGCGGAGAACCTTACCTCGCTTTGGAATCGCACGGGGCCGAGTCTTGGGTTTGCGGGGAAGGCCTGGAATTGGCAAACCAGTCAGCGAAGGTAACCTCGAACAGCTGTTCAAGCGCGAGTTCTATTCCGCCCCTAACCCCTGCCTGTGGTTCGAAAGCTGAAAGACCAATTGTCAGGTCGCGAGTCGCAAGAGGTGATGCGAGCTCGTATATTCTCTGCCGGACCTCCGAGAGAAACAGTTCTCCAGTAGAGGCGACGGCTCCTGTAAGGATCACGGCATCGGGGTTGAACATACTAACGAGGCGGCTCAGCGCTTCACCCGTCGTCCGGGCCGAGGCTTGGACGAGACTCACGGACAAGGCGTCGCCGTCTCTGGCCGCTTGAGTAAGGTCCTCCAAAGACAGGGCCCTCCGCATAAGGATCCTCAGGAGCGACGTCGAGGCGCCTTCCCCCATGGCTGAACCGGCACTACGCAACAAGGCCCAGCCTCCAGCGATTGCCTCCAAACAGCCCAAATCGCCGCAGCGACACACATCAGCGGAACCGGCCACCTTGACATGACCCAATTCTCCGGCCGCCCCATTGGCTCCTCGATGGACACGTCCCTGAGTGAGCAAGGCGGAGCTGACCCCCGCATCCACCTTGCAATAAATGAGGTCAGGGTTGGTTGTTGCCAGTCCTGTCCTCTCGCCGATAGCAAGTAGATTGATCTCACTGTCTACCCAAACCGGCGCCCTGTATCGTTCCTCGAAATAGTCTCTGACTTTAATACCGCCCCAGCCTGACGACATGCCGGGGGCAGCAACGACACGCCCTTCCGAGAAGTTCACCTGGCACGGAAGACCTATGACGACACCCCATACGGGTAAGAACGCTTCCTTGGCCAGCAACTTATCAATGACGTGGCGCGTGGCTTCGAAAGTCTCCATCGGTCCTCGTGACATGTCCCAAGCCTTATTGCAATGGCCGAGAACATTACCGTCCAGCATCGCCACGCCAACCTCAATTTGTTCCGCTGTGACTACGCAGCTCACGATCATGCCCTGGTTTGCCAAAAACTGGAGTTTTTTCGGTGCTCTTCCTCCAGACGACGGGGCCAAGACGCCCTCCCCTAGAAATCCCAAGGCAAATGCCCGTTCCAGCCGTTGAGTAACAACGCCGCGTCCCAGCCCCGTGACCCTGCCTAGGTCCGATCGCGTCATCGCCCTTCCTGTGCGCACGAGGTTGATGATTCCGAGAAGGCCGACAGTCTCGTCCGTGGGCATCCCGTGACGGCCTTCATCCTTTGCCACCATGCTGGCGATTATCCTCTCGCATCAGGGCTGTATTTCAAGCTTTCGAAAACTATGAGATTTCAGACGTGCCGAAAACCCTCGATTCAACTTGGTCACAGACACCCTACGTTATCGAAAACCGGCCCGTAACCAGGACTGCCTCGGCGCGCGCCGATCCGGAGCCAGGGGGCGAAATCACTGAAGCTACGCACGACCGCAACCCACCACGCCGCCGCGCTTACCACGGGTATCCATTTCACGAATGTGTTCTATCAACAATCCGTTCTTCCCCAAGCACGGGATCTGAACCATCGTTATTACAGGACCTGTAAACAACTGTCCGCAGCAACCAGCACTCAGAAGGAATTCATCGTGGAAACTCCCCTCTCCCATCTTGCCCACCTTGAGATCACCGCCCCGGACGTTGAAGCCTCCGCGAAATTTTACGAGGAAAAGTTCGGCATGCGCATCATCGACCGTATGGGTGGCAACGTCTACCTGCGCTGCTGGGGCGACTACTACCGCTATAGCCTGGTCATCACCGAGGGCCCCGAAGCGTCCTTGGGTCGGATGGCTTGGCGCACCAACTCCCAGGCCGCCCTCGAAGCAGCAGCAGCCCGCGTTGAAGCAACCGGTGTACAAGGAACGTGGACTGCCGGCGGCCACGGTTTCGGCAAAGCCTATGAATTCACCGGCCCCTACGGACACCACATGCGCCTCTTCTACGAAGTAGAGAAATTCGTGGCAGAGCCCGGCTTCGAATCCACCTACCCGGACCGTCCCGAGCGCCGCAGCAGCCACGCTGCTGCCCCGCGATTCCTTGACCACGTAACGGTTGCGTGCTCGGATGTCCGCGGATTTGCCAAGTGGTACAACGAGGCCCTGGGCTTCCGCGTCATGGCGTTCGTGGACCTGGACGAAGCCCCCATCACCGTTTTCTCCGTGCTCACCACCAATGAGAAGTCCCACGACCTCGGCGTCGTGGCCGACACCTCCGGCCGCCCGGGCCGCGTCAACCACATCGCTTTCTGGGTGGACGCCACGGAAGACCTGCTCCGCACCGCGGACGTCATGATGGAAAACGGCACCGCCATGGAATACGGGCCCTCCATCCACGGCGTTGGTGAGCAAAACTTCCTCTACTTCCGTGACCCGTCCGGCATGCGCGTGGAGCTCAACTCAGGCGGCTACCGCAACTATGTTCCGGACTGGGAAGCCAACACGTGGAAGCCCTCCGAGGGCTCCAACAACTTCTACAAGAACGGTGCCATGCCGCACTCCATGACCGAGTCCTTCCCGCCCGCTGAAGGTTTCACGGCCACTGAAGAGGGCGCGTCCCCTGAAATGAAGGAAGCCCTGCTCAACCCCTACGCCAAGCAGGGCCGGGGCTGATGACTGAGGCTGCATACTCGCTGGTCCGCTTCCTCGAATCGGGCTCGGACAAAGCCCGCACCGGCCTTCTCGTGGGGGAACGCGTCCTGCCGCTGGATTCGGACATCAATTCCCTGATCCAGCACTGGGACAGCTTGGAAGCAGAACTGGACACCTTGGCGGCCTCAGCCGGTGAGGATACCGGCGTGGACCGCGCCGCCGTCGAAATTCTTGCGCCCGTTGAACCGGCGCAGGTCCTGCAAACCGGCGCAAACTACCGCAAGCACGTGGTTGACCTGGCGGTGGCACACCGCGAGGCCGGCCAGGACGCGGAGGAAGTCCGGGCCAAGACTGCCGCGATGATGGATCAGCGCGCCGGCCAGGGAACGCCGTACTTCTTCATCGGACTCCCGACGGCGATCGCTTCCGCCACGGACCCGCTCACCTTGCCGTCTTACAGCAAGTCGCACGACTGGGAACTGGAACTGGCAGCGGTGATCGGCAAAGAGGCGTTCCGGGTTACCCCCGAGGAAGCCCTCGATCACGTTTTCGGGTACACCATGGTCAATGACATCACCACGCGGGAGTTCGTCTTCCGCAAGGACATGCCGGCCATTGGTTCTGACTGGTACCGGGCCAAGAATGCGCCGGGCTTCCTGCCCACGGGTCCTTTGCTGGTTCCCGCCAAGTTCTTCGGCGATCCGCAGGATGTTCAGGTGACGCTGAAGCTCAACGGCAAGGCAATGCAGGACGAGTCCACCCAGGACATGATCTTTGGTGTTGCCAAGCTGGTCAGCGAAGCCTCCCAGACCATGCCGCTGCGCCCGGGCGACCTTGTCCTGACCGGAAGCCCCGCAGGCAACGGTCAGCACTGGGGCCGCCTGCTCCAGGACGGCGATGTCATGGAAGGCACCATCACGGGCCTCGGTACCCAACTTATCCACTGCAAGGACGAACGGTGACGGCCGAGGCGCTCAACAGTGGACTTATCGTGCGCAAGGATCCGCTGGGCAGTATCCAGGCCGCAGCGGAGCGGTACAACAACTGGGGCCGTTGGGGCGACGATGACGTGTTGGGCACGCTTAACTTCATCGATGCGGCGAAACGCGTTGAAGCCGCAGCCCTGGTCACTACGGGCGAGGCGTTCTCCCTTTCGCAGCCGTTCGACACGAACGGTCCGCAGAAGGGCTGGCGGCGCCGCACCAATCCTGTGCACACCATGACCGACACCGGAGTCGACGCCGAGCGCGGAAACCAAGGTTTCCCGCATGGTTTCGGCGGTGCAGACGACGTCATCGCCATGCCGTTGCAGTGTTCCACGCAGTGGGACGGACTGGGCCATATCTTCGATCGCGGCAAGGCCTGGAACGGTAGGGCCGCCGGTGACGTGGTCACCTCCGAAGGCGACCTTGTCACGGGGATCGAGACCGCTGCGGCCAAGATCGTCACCCGTGGCGTGCTGCTCGATGTTGGGCGCGCGCTTGGTCCGCTACTGGGGCGAACCGATGGCGAGCTGCCGGATGGTTTTGCCATCACCCCGGAACACCTGGAGCGCACTGTCGAAGTGCAAGGGGCCAGCTCATCAGTGCGCCGCGGCGACATCGTTGTGATCCGAACCGGTCAGTACACGCGGGTCCGTCGCGACGGCTGGGGTGATTACGCCGGCGGTTCCGCTCCAGGGTTGTCCTTTAGCACCGCGGCGTGGTTGCATGCCTCCGAGATTGCCGGAATCGCAACGGACACGTGGGGCTTTGAAGTGCGTCCCAACGAGTTCGACGGCGCTTTCCAGCCACTTCACCAGATCGCCATTCCCAACCTCGGGTTGTTCCTTGGGGAAATGTGGGATCCGGATGCGCTGGCCGAGGCCTGTGCCGCCGACGGAAGGTATGACTTCATGCTCACCGCCGCTCCGCTGCCCGTCACCGGTGCTGTCGGGTCGCCTGTCAACCCCATCGCGCTTCGTTAGGACTGCCCACTACATCCCTCAGCGCATTTGTTGGTAACGCCGTCTCACAAGGGAGTCAAGGATGGCGGCAGTAGAGAAGGCCGGAATCGTCGCTGGGAGCGTCCGGACTTACTGCCGCCATCCTCCTGGCCGACGCCGACGTGGAGGTGAGGTTCTCGAAAAAGCCGGTGCGATTATCCAGCGGGGCAAAACGTCACCGGTATAGCGGACGACTTCGGATCCGTTACCGGTCCGCACGGCGGCGGGTGGCGGCACCGAGTACTGGGGCCTCCTTATCGGTGCTGACCGACTACTGCCCACCGGACAGAACACCATCTATACCTACCTTGTGGAAGAAAACAGGAACGCAACCAAGCGGACGGCTCACGGGTTAGGGCAGAACTCGATGCCGCCTACGGCGGCCCTTGGAAGGAAAACCGCGGCAGCCTCATCCACAGAACTCGTTTTTCCAATCTCCTTAAGGAACCCATGAACCACAATGCCCTCAGCCCCCAGCCCACAGTCGATGTCCACGCGCACATCCTGATCCCGGCTCTTCAACAAACCGTTGCAACAGCGGATCCCGATGGATTTGCAGCCCTCCAAGCACTGGAGGTGCGGCGCAACGGGCCTGAGTCCATGTCCAACTCAGGACTCATGATCAAGGAGCGTTGGCCGCAGTTGACCGACCTCGACAGGCGGTTGTCAGACATGGATGCCCAAGGAGTGGACGTCCAACTGGTTTCGCCGTCACCGTCGCACTTCTACTACTTCGCCGGCGAAGAACTCGCCCTGACGCTTGCCAGGCAGGCCAACAGAGCCATATGTGAATTCGTGCAGAAAGCGCCCAAACGGCTCAACGGCCTCGGCATCGTCCCATTCCAACACCCTCACCTGATGGTCGAAGCGCTAGAGCACGCCGTCATTGAATGCGGCTTGGCGGGGGTGGAAATCGGCTCCTTCGCCAGCACACCCGGCGACGCAGAACGCTCCACCGTGGAGCTTTCCGATGCCCGGCTGGAGCCCTTCTGGCTCCGGGCCGAAGAACTCGGCGCTGTGGTCTTCCTGCACCCCTTCGGCTGCTCGTTGGACGAACGCTTGGACCGCTTCTACCTGGCCAACACCGTTTCGCAGCCCACCGAAAATGCCGTGGCCCTGTCCCACCTTATTTTCAGTGGGGTCCTGGACCGGTATCCGAACCTCAAAGTGATCGCCGCGCACGGCGGTGGCTACCTTCCGACCACCATCGGCCGTTCGGACCACGCCTGGAAAGTCCGCCCCGAAGCACAACGGTGCGCCGAACCGCCATCGTCGTATCTGCAACGGATCTATTTCGATTCACTGGTCCACAATTCCCGCGAACTGCGCGCACTCGTCGAGGCAGCCGGTCCTGGGCAGGTACTGCTCGGCTCGGATTACCCGTTCGACATGGGCTCAGAGCAACCCGTTGCGGAGGTCCTGGCGGCAGGGCTTGCCGGTGCCGACGGCGCGGGGATTCTCGGCGGCAACGCCGCCCGGCTCGGCATCACCGCTGCGGCAACACACACCACCAACCGAGCCACAGCCTAAGGACACCGCCATGGTCAAGATCGCCCGCTGGAATCACGACGGCGGAACCTGGGCAGGGTTCGTTCAGGACGGCTACTGCTTCGCGCTGGCCGACGGACAGGACGTACAGACTTTGCTGGACGCCGGGCTCGAAGAGACACTGGACATCGCCCGGCGCACCATCGGTGCCCGCCCGTCGGTTCCCCTGGCCAACGTGCGGCTGCTCGCTCCACTGGCACCGGCCACCATCCGCGATTTCGTTGCCTTCGAGGAACACGTTGAGGGCGTAAGAAAAAGCATCGATGGCGTGGCAGGCGTGGTACCCGAGTGGTATGAGGCCCCGACGTTCTATTTCACCAACCCGCACACAGTCACGGGCACCGGCGAGGTCATCGGCATTCCCGCGGGCTGCAATGACCTCGACTTCGAGACCGAAGTCGCCGCCGTCGTCGGCCATGTTCCGGGCAGTGATGGCCGAAACCTGACCTCCGAAGACGCGCACCGCCACATTTTGGGGTACACCGTGCTCAACGACTGGTCAGCACGCGACCTGCAGCGGCGTGAGATGAAGGTCAGCCTCGGCCCCTGCAAAGGCAAAGACTTCTCCAACACGCTCGGTCCATGGATCGTCACTGCAGACGAGTTCGAAGATTTGCATGACGACGAGGGGTTTCTGCAGATCCGCATGGCCGTGGAAGTCAATGGTCAAGCGATCGGCCAGGATCTGCTCTCCAACATGGGCTGGCCGTTCGCGGAACTCGTCGCGTACGCGTCCCAGGACTCGGTGGTTAGGCCTGGCGACGTCCTCGGCTCAGGCACCTGCGGCAGCGGATGCCTCGCAGAACTCTGGGGGCGAAACGGCGCCCAAACCCCTCCCCCACTGAAAACCGGCGACTTTGTCCGAATGATAGTCGAACGTATCGGAACCATCGAGAATACCGTAGGCGAGCGCCGCGAAGCCCTCACCCGCGTCCCGGCCCGACACCGGCCACGTAACCGGGCCGTTCAGGCAGATCTGGGAGCCAGTCGCTGACGATTCGGCTGCCGCCGAACACCAAGCGGGTAGCCGAGGCAGGGATTTCATGAATTCCTGCCTCGGCTACCCGATTGTTTTACGTTGTTGGGCTGGCCACGTCAGGCAAGCACGTCAAGCCCGCACCTGGCCGTCCCCTCGAGGCCACCACCAACATGGATTTCGAAGGCACCTGGTTCAACGAGGTAGCGGCCATTGTTGTCCGAGAAACCCAGATCTTTCCAGCCAAGCTCAAAGGACGATGTCTTGGTTTCACCTGCCCCCAAGCTGTTGCGGGTGAAAGCCCGCAGTCGTCGCACCGGTTGGGCAAGGGAGGCAACGAGGTCGCGTATGAACAGCATGGTGACTTCGTCTCCCGTCAGGTCTCCGGTGTTGGTCACAGTGACGGCTACCTTTACTGTCCTACCCGCCTGGAGCTCAGCCAGGGTGATCGTCGTCGGCGAGACGTCCACCTCGGCGTACCCGAAGGTTGTGTAGCTCAGGCCGTGCCCGAAAGGGAACTGGGGACCAAGATCGAGGTCCTTGTACTTCGACGTGTAGTGGTCGTCCGTGTTGCCGGGCCCCATGAGCCCGACATCAACCACGCCGCCGGCGAGACTGCCGGACACTTTTGCGGGCCGCCCCGTGTTCTCGTGGTCATAGTAGATGGGAACCTGGCTGGAAGACCTGGGGAACGTCATGGGCAGCCGGCCACCCGGGTTCACTGCGCCGCTCAGTGCACGGGCCACAGCGCGTGGCCCTTCCAGTCCTGAGTGCCAGGCCTCAAGGAGTGCCGGCACCGCGTCAATCCAGTCTGAGGTGACCAACGGACGTCCGTTGAACATGACAACTGCCGATGGCCTGCCGGTAGCAGCGACAGCCCGGATCAGCTGTTCCTGGGCACCAGGAAGCCGGAGATCGCTGCGGGAACTGGCTTCACCCGTCAGTGCCGAAGGCTCACCGACAGCAACAACGATTGCATCGAAGTCGGCTGCGTCGGCCACTGCTTGTCCGATCAGGTCCAAGTCGCCACCAAAGAAACCCGTGCCTTCCCGAACCGTCACATCCCATTCCGGGCACTCTTCCCGGATCGCTTCGGCCAAGGAACCGGCAGGTTCTGCAAAGGACTGCACCCATGCCCCGAGGTGATCGGTGCTGTTGGCGTACGGCCCCACCAGAAGTACCCGCTGGCGTGCCGTTCCAAGGGGAAGAACGGAATGGTTCTTGAGCAGGACCAAGCCTTTTTCCGCGGTTGTCAACGCAGCACGGCGGCTTTCGGAAGACGGCACCACCACCTCATCCCCGGGTGACCTGTATGGGTCGGCGAACAAGCCCAACGCAAGTTTCAGGCGGAGAACCCGGCGCACGGCGTCGTCCACACGCGCCGACGGCACGTCTCCAGGACCAAGGCGGGTGCCGCCGTCGGACGTTGTGACGTTACCGCCCATTTCAATATCCAGGCCCGCCGCGAACGACTGCCTCAGTGCGTCATCCAGGTCCTCGGCGATTCCGTGGTCCAGCAGGTTGACGACGCCATCGGCGTCGCCCACCACCACGCCTTCGAACCCAAACTCATCCTTCAGGATGGAGGTCAGCAGGTGATGGTTGGCGTGCGCCGGCCGCCCGGAAACCGTGTTGAAGGCCGCCATGACAGTTGCCACGCCGGCGTCAACCGCGGCCCTGAACGGATCCAGATACACATTGCGGAGCCGCTGGCCGGAAACGTCAACGGTGTTGTAGTCCCGCCCGCCCTCCGCCTGGCCGTAAGCCACAAAGTGTTTCGCGCAGGCAAGGATGGAATCCGGATCGCCCAGCGAGTCGCCCTGGTAGCCGCGCACCTTGGCGGCTCCGAACACACTGTTGACGTACGTGTCTTCTCCGAAGCCTTCAACAACACGGCCCCAGCGGGGATCCCTGGATACGTCGATCATGGGCGAGAACGTCCAGTTGACTCCCCCGGACGCCGCTTCCTGCGCTGTGACGCGGGCGTCAGTTTCAGAAACTGCAGGATCAAAACTGGCCGCCTGGGCCAAAGGGACAGGAAAGGTTGTCCGCTGCCCGTGGATGACATCCAATCCCACCAGGAGCGGAATGCCATGAGCAGTTTCTTCGCGGGCTATCCTTTGCAGTTCATTGGTGGCCGCGGCACTGCGCGGCCAGAAGATTGCGCCGATCCCGCCGCGGACCAGATCCGCGGCATCCTGCAGACGGGGGCGGAAGGCTATCTGGAGCTGGCCCAGCTTTTCCTCCCACGTCATGGCCTCCAGGAGGTTTTCGACAAGTTGGTCCTGTACCGGCGCTGATGTCACCGTTGGTCCTTTCTTTGATGGTGGGACATCGCGCCGGCTCCGGCGATCAGTCCCGGAGTGTCAGTACCTTTTGGTCGGCGCCGCCGCCCGGGACGGGCATGTACGAGATCCGCAACCTCTCACGCACGGCCACGGAGTGCTCGCCCCGGCCCAGTCCGCCCGGCTTGTCCACCGCCACAGTTGCGACCTCCCCCATTTCCCAGCGGTCGTCAAAGATGCCGGGAAGGTCGGTGAGTTTGTAGGTGTTTCCGTGGACGGTGAGGGACACCGCAGAGACCGGGGCCGTTTCGCCGTCCACAGTGACTTGCACGTCCTCCACCATGGAAAGTCCCAAACCGCGGTAGTAGGGAAGCCGTACGCCCAGCTCGAAGCCCGTGACGCGATCATCTTCAACCGTGTTGCGGAGAGTGTCCTCAACAATCATGTACTTATCGAACACTGTGGCCTCCCTGGGCAGGGGCGCCTGCAGCAACCCCGTCGTCTTCACCGAGCAAACGCTCAAACATCCTGTGCTGGCGGCCGACCTGCTCCACGCTGTCAACCTCGAAAATGTCCTGGATGTGCCTGTTGCCCTCGTATTCGCTGGAGAGGTAGCCGTTGTAACCGCCCTCGATCAGCACCGGGATGATCTTGTCGTACGGGATGCTGTATTCGGTGCCCTCATCGGTCATCTCGTAGAACTTCGCCTGGATGTGGTGGATCAGCGGCATGTGCTCCAACATCACCCGCGGATCATTCCAGGTGAGGAAAGTGGAAAGCCTGGCGATGCCCTGCTCCACCGGGTTGGCGCCCATGTAATTGAAGGTATCCATGAGCCCGTGAACGTCCCCGCGGCTGTTGTACGTTTCCACCGCGAGCTCCACAAACCGGGGCCTGGCTCCATCGCGCAGCGCCCGGTCGGACATGACCCGCGGGAAACGTTCAACGAACGTACCCATGTCAGGCATGAAACCCAGGGCAGGAGACTGCAAGCGATGCATGACCTCCAAATGCCGGATCACCCAGGGGTGTTCGTAATGGAAGGGCGCATGCACTTCCAGGAGCAGCCTCAGGCCCAGCTTCTCAGCGTAGGAGGCGCACGCTTCCATGACCTCCGGCGGCGTGTTGATGATGGCCCGGACGTGCTTGGCGCCCATTCTCTTGGCGATATCCAGGTCCTTGCGAACGGACTCCGTCATCTCGTCCAGGGTCATGACCCGGCCGGGATAGCGCTTGGTATCCAGGAAAAGGTCCGTGGCCACCGTGGTGGTTCCGTACTTTTCCATCCAACCATCCCACGTGCGGTAGAAGGCTTCGCCAGGATCCGGATACCCGGTCATGGATTGTTCGGGAATGATCTCGATCCCCAAGGCCCCTATGGTGGCAGCCTCGCTGACGCAGTCCTCCAAGGACATCTTCTTCAGGAAACACTCTTCCTGGTAACTGTAGAAACTGACTCCACGCTTGATCTGATGGGCGGTACTCAACACCCAGCTCCTCGTGTTTGGCGCGCACTGGACGCGACATTTCGCACCGACCTACGACGGGCGTAGTCCAACGCTACTGGGGGCTTCCGGCAAATGGCAGTGGCCCCAGGATCAGGAACGCCTATGCCGCGCATCCACAGATTGAATGACTGCCGGAGGTGCTCCAAGGACCTTTCACCAGTTAGCGTTTTACCAGGTGCCTGCATCGACCACCGCGCGCACTGCGCGCTGATGCTCCCGGGCACCGTGCCGCAGGTTCACAGGCCGGGCACTGAGTGATCCGTGAAGGATTCCCGTGAAAACCCATGAGTACGACGTCGTCATTGTTGGCAGCGGTCCCGCAGGCGCCGCCTATGCCCGAACCCTCCATGAGGAGGCTCCGCAACTGCGGGTCCTGATGGTGGAAGCCGGCCCGTCGTTGTCCAAACCACCAGGTTTGCACGTCAAGAACCTGCCGGATCCGCAAGCTCGGGCGGCGGCCCAACTGGCATCGCAAGGACCGGTCACTTCGCTTAGCCCCGAGTCCCCTGTCCCCGGCCCCGGTCGTCCGGGGACTTTCCTGTTGCGGCCGGACGAACTGGCTCCCCTGGCCGGAATGCCGGCGGCCGCCATGTCCAGCAACGTCGGCGGCATGGGCGCCCACTGGACCTGCGCTTGCCCAAGGCCCGGAGCATCCGAGCGGATCTCCTTCCTGGACGACGGAACCCTTGATGCGGCGCTCGGGGAGGCCGAACGGCTTTTGTCCGTCACTTCGGAGGCATTCGCTGACGCTCCCTTCTCCGGTGACGTCCGCGAGCGGCTCGAACACGCTTTTCACCGCACCGGCGCTGCCGCCATCCAGCCCATGCCACTTGCCGTGCGAAAGCATCCTGACGGCACCATCACGTGGTCGGGGACCGACGTCGTCATGGGTCCGCTGGCTGAACCGACAACGCGCGGTGACTTCTTTGAGCTCCGTGACCAGACGCTGTGCCAACGGGTGATGCTCGACGCCGGACACGTCACCGGAGTCGAGTTGAAGGACCTCGCCACCGGTACGGTGACCCACGTCCATGCCCCTGCAGTGGTGGTGGCGGCCGATGCCCTCCGCACACCGCAGCTCCTGTTCGCCTCGGGCGTGCGGCCGCGGGCTCTGGGCCGGTACCTGAACGACCAGCCGCAAGTCATCAGTGCTGTGCGTTTACCGGCCGATGTTGTTCAATCAGGTGCCGGAGAGGCCGTTACCGGCGCCGCGGTGCACAGCGGCGTTTCCTGGGTTCCCTACACGGACGAGGAACCGTTCCACGGCCAGGTGATGCAGCTTGATGCTTCCCCGGTGCCCCTCGCCGAAGACGACCCCGTAGTGCCGGGGTCTGTCATTGGCCTCGGCTGGTTTTGCGCGACTGAGACCGTGGAAGAAAACAGGGTGGAGTTCGATGACACCAGCCTGGACCACTACGGGATGCCCCGCATGACCATCAATTACAACCTCACGTGGAAGGACCTCCGGGTCATCGAGCAGGCCAAGGACGCAGTGACCCGCGCTGGCAAGGTCCTGGGTACCTTCCTGGATGACAGGCCGCCTTTCCTGCTCCCCGCGGGTTCGTCGCTCCACTACCAGGGGTCGGTCCGGATGGGACAGTACGACGACGGCCGCTCGGTATGCGGTCCGGACAGTCAGGTGTGGGGTACTGAGGGGCTTTACGTGGCCGGCAATGGAGTGATCCCCACGCCCACCGCCTGCAACCCGACCCTGACGTCCGTAGCCCTCGCGGTCCTCGGAGCCCGGTCGCTGGCCCGGGGTATGAGTGCAGCCTTAGCCAGCCCCTATTTGCCGGACGGCGACCGCACAGCGCGAGATCTGGGCACTTGATCACCATTGTTGGGTGCCTACACCACGTGTTGACACCCAACACTCGGTCACTGGCTATTTATGCAGATACAGGTGTGGAGCCGTTCTGATCACGGAGTTGCCCACGAATGGCGTCCATTGTTTGGTAGATCGCTGCTACGTCGGCGTGAGTGTGAAGCGGGTGCTCGAGCTTGCCGTTCAGAATTGCTCGGGAGACTTCCCGGAGCATCGGAACGTAGCCGAAACCCTCCCGTTCCACCTGAACAATTTCATCATCACGCTGCCCTCGTTCGCGGGGGTGATGAAGCGTCAGCGCCGATGCGTACCAGAATCCTTTGTCAATGGTTAGCCAGGCGTCCGAGCCGCCGATCATGGCGCTGGAATCGAGCCAGTCCACCATCGAAAAACCCAACTGCGCCACGCGATCACCTCCGTAACCAAGCATCGCGTGGCCCCGAAGATCCACGCCGTCGGCCCGCACCGTTCCCACAGCCTGAAGGGAGGTGGGAGCACCGAACAACATATGGGCCAGGGTAACGGGATAGATACCCTGATCCAAAAGAGTGCTGCCACCGGGCCGCCACCGACTTGACTGGTCCCGTGGGAAGGCCGCCCCAAAACTGGCTTGCAAGCTGCGCACATCCCCTAAGGCTCCATCATTGACGATCTCGGTGATCTTCCTATACAGTGGTGCGAATTTCATCCACATGGCCTCCATGAGAAAGACTCCAGCTGCTGAAGCCAACTCGGAAAGCGTCCTAACCTCACTGGAGTTCAGTCCCAAAGGTTTCTCGCACAGGACGTGCTTTCCAGCGCGGAGAGCCTCCGAAGCCAGCTCAAAGTGGGTCACGTGCGGTGTTCCGATATACACGGCATCGATATCTGAGCCAAGCATCTCAGACATGTTGGTAAACCTCAGTGGTATCCCATATCTGCGTGCGAACAGGTCAGCGGATGTCTGCTGCCGGGAACAGACAGCGGTTACATGCCCTTCCTCGACGAAGGAAAAGTCGGAGTTAACTTGGTGGCTGATGCCTCCGGTCCCGACAACACCCCATCGGACAGTGTCTTTCTGCATTGCGCTCCTTGGAAACATTTGGAAGGGCACCAGGCAATCCACAGCGACAGCGGCACCCTGCCGAGCCCCGTCAGTGGTGGCTGATGTTCAGCAACCGGATACGTGCAGCACTGATGCGGTCGCTCTGGAGGACCTGAAGCCGCTCATCACCGTTCAGGAGCCGACCCTCCTCCCAGCCTTCAGAAGTCAGCCGGAGTTCCCGAACCGAATCCACCTCCAGCGCAGAGTCGGCGCGGTGGAAGTCGAGCAGTGCACCTTGTCCCACTACGAGGAACTCCAGGGGGTTCAGCTGGATCAACAGACCAAAGGGACGGTTATCGCCAGGAGTGTGACCGTGGGCTGCTCCTTCAGTCTCACCCGGCAGTTCCGGAGGAGGCGGGAGGACCACCCCTGCGTCAAGGAGCATCGCCGTATAGAGCTTTGCTGCATTACGGATGCTCACGGTGATGCCGCCGAAATCAGTCTCCACTCCGTCATCGTCCTGTTCCAGGGCGAAGCCGAAGATCCGTCCATCGCGCTGGGCAGCAACGATGTCCTTGGTCAGGGAAACGATCGCACGGCAGGCTTCGCTGTACTGATTTTCCGGCCTGGCATCTTCCAGCCCAAAAACGTGATAGCCAAAGCCACGGAACCGTCCCACTGAAAGGAAGGCGTCTCCGGCCCTGAACCGGGCTTCCGGGATGAACAGCGGATTCTCCGGAGAGGCGTACTGTCCCATGACCTCAGCTGAATTGGGTACGTAGATGTCAGGAGCCAGGAAGTCCAGGATTGGCGCCATGGCCTGCCACACCGGCAACATCATCGCCGTCGGACCGCCGCTGGGGTAGTTACCCGGCAATTCCTGTCCAGGCTGCGGCCCTATCCACGCATTGGCGTAGGCCGGAATTCCCAGGATCTCCTTGCCTGCCGCGGCCAAGCCCCCAACGTAGCCCGCAAAGGCGCACGCCATGAAGGCCTCATCGGCTGCCGGATTTCCGTCGCCAAAATGTGCTTTCCAGCTGGCGTCCGTAGAAATGATGGGCCTTAGAGCCTCAACCAACGACGGATCAAAGGCGCCCTCATCATTGGCCAGGGCTTTCCGGAGAGCTTCCGGCACCGGGGAATTCCAGGCTGCAAGCGCAGCGGCCGATCGGTCCCGCCCAGCGCCCAGCAGTCCGACTTCATTTTCCACTTGGACCATGATCACGGTATGCTGCGTGTCGGTTCCGGCCAGGTGGTCCATGAACCGGCTGTACGCGGCCTTGTCGGCGTCGAACAGTTCTTTGGAAAAGACCGACAAGGTGGGACGCGGCGTCGAGCCTTTGTAGGAGAACGGAGTTTGCATGGGTTCCGCTCCGCGATCAGCACGCGGGAAACGCGCGGTATCGCGTCGGACCCACGACGGCGCGTACGTGGAAGAAGCGTTCTTGAAGGCACCAAACCAGATGAGCACGAGCTTCAACCCCGCAGTCTGGGCGTCTTCCAAGAGCCCGTCCACAATGGAGAAGTCAAAAAAGCCTTCCTCTGGCTCCACCTGGTCCCACGCCACCGTTGCGATGACGGAGTTGGCGTTGGAGGCCTCGATCTTCTCCCACAGGGGAGTCATGTACCGGCGATCTGAAGAGCTGGAATTATGGAGCTCGCCGCCTATGCAGAGGAACGGCTCGCCATCAACCATCAGCCGCGTATGGTCTCCGGATCGTTCCAGTCTGGGGAGGGTTCGGTTATCCATTAATCCTCAATTACGCGGTATTGGAAGTTCCTGAAGCGCACCTGGCCGGACCCTGTGGCAAACAGTGCGGGCCGCAGGCTCAGGAGTTCGCCGGCCGTGTTGGTGTTGTAGCCTGACATTTCGTACCGCAGCCCGTGGCGCGTCCAGTTGATCCCATCGGTGCTGTAGTACTGCGTGACGATGTGGGCGTCATTGACCATCCTGAAGTGGATTGTTGACGCCGCAGGGGCCGGCTCCCGCCAGTAAGGAATGTTCTTTCCGGCGCGGTAGCTCCACAGCCGGTCCCCGTCATGGCCCATCCCGCAGAACAGCCGATCACTGTAGTAGAGCAGCAGCCCGCCTTGGGCGCCGCCGGAAATCTCCGCTTCGACGGTGACCTCGTAGCGTTGGTCTCCCACGATGCAGGTCAGCGGCGAACTGTCTGAAGGATCACTGCCCCTTGCTGCGAGAACCAGGCCGTCGTCGATCGAAACCCGCGAGTATTCATCCTTGGCAGGGGCGTGGAATGACCATTGGATGCCAAAGCGGGCTTCCGCGAAGTCGTCCGAAAGCTGTATTCCGTGACGCGTTTCTCCGGCTGCGGAAGCACCCGGCACAGGTGCAGGCAGGGGCTTGGAGAGATCACCTCCGGTTGCGCGGGGCCAGCCGTTTTCGTCCCATTCGATGGGTTCCAACAAGGTCTGGCGTCCCAGAGTGGTGAACCCATTTTCATAGGCGTGATAGATGCTCCACCATTGACCGCCCGGGCCTTCAAAAAGCGTGGCGTGTCCCTTGCTCCACCACGGCTCGGCCGCATCCCAGGTACGGATGATGGGGTTCGCGGGGCAGTCTTCCCAAGGCCCGTGAACCGAGCGCGAGCGGGCCACCGTAACCATGTGCCCGGTGGGCGGACCGGAAGTGCCGCCTACCGCCGTCGTCAAATAAAACCACTCGCCGCGCTTGGTGAGTTTCGGTCCTTCCAAGGCGTACGCCTCGGTCACCCAATCGTCCGGGTAACGCCAGCCGTCATAGACATGCTCCAAAGGGCCGTCGGTGGATAACCCGTCTGCGCTTAAGCGGACTCGGCTGACACCGCTCAGGAACAGGTAGCGGCTGCCGTCCTCGCCCACCACATGCCCGGGATCGATGTGGCCGTTGATTCCAAGATTGATCGGCTCGCTCCAAGGGCCGGCCATGAAGTCGGCATGAATGACATAAATCTGGGGCGGGGCACCGGGATCAGGCGAGACGGAGGTTGAAATGATGGGGACGTAAATGAAGTAGCGGCCATCCACCTTGCACATGTCCACTGCAAAGACGTTGCCAATGGGTGTGGGCAACGCAGGACCCAGGGGACGCCAATTGAGGAGATCCGTGGAGTGCCAGATGATCAGGCCGGGAGTGGACTCGAAGGAAGAGAACGTGAGGTAGTAGTCGTCCCCGTCCCGCAGGATGGCCGGGTCCGGATGGTCGCCGGCAAAGACCGGGTTCACATAGCTGCCGTCGCCAAGATCGGCGCGCCGTTGGCCCTCAGCAAGGACTTCTGCCGTACTCAAGACTTAACCCCTCCGGTAAAGCCTTGGATGAACTTCTTCTGTGCCACCAGGAAGAACGCAAGGATGGGGATCATCGAAATAATGATGGCTGCGAAAATCACGTTCCATTGCGAGACGCTCTCCCCCACGAAGTTGTAGATCACCACCGGCAACGTCACGGCGTCCGAGCCGTTCAGGAAGATCAAGCCGGTAAAGAAGTCGTTCCAGACAATCAGGCCGGTGAATATCGCCACGGTTCCCGTTGCGGGCGAGAGAAGCGGAAAGATGATTTTGCGGAACACGGTGAACCGGGACGCCCCGTCAATTTGTGCGGCTTCTTCATAGTCCCGGGCGATGCCGTTGGTGAACCCCATGTACAAAAAGATGGATATGGGCAGAAGTGCGCCCGCATACATGATGATGGTTCCGGCGTGGGTACCCACCAAGCCGACGTTCCTCATACCCACGTAGATGGGGATGATGGCGGCCTGGGCCGGCAGGACCATGGTGACCAGGATGAGGCCCATGGCTGCCTTGCTTAGCTTTCCTGTCCGGCGGCTCAGCGTATACGCCGAGACGGAGCCCACAGCTACCAGCACCAGCACGCTGCCGGCGGTGATGATGATGCTGTTGAGCATCCCATCCATCAAGGTTGCCTGGCGTCCGCCGCGGATGGCTTGTCCAAAGGCATCCAAAGTGGGGTTGGTGACCAGCTGCATCGCGGAAGTCGTGAGTGCGTCGTTGCCGTTCTTCAAGGCCAGGTTGATCAGGAAGTAGAACGGAAGCAGGAAGATCAGGGCAACCAGGATCAGCAATGCCTCGCGAAGCAAGGTCTTCTTCGTGTAACGGAACATGATCGGTTAACCTTTGGAACTCGTGCGGAGGAGGAGGCGCTGGGCCACCGTGAGGATGATGATGATCAAGGACATGACCAAGGCGAGCGCGGCACCGAATCCGAAACGGCCCATGACGAACGTTTCCTTGTAAATGGTGACGGCGAGTGTTTCCGACGCGCCGTAGGGTCCGCCGCCCGTCAATGCCTGGATTTGGTCGAACACCCGCAGGCCATTGATCAGCATGAGCGTCATGGCAATCACCACCGAGGGCATGATGGCCGGAAGCACCACGTAGTTGAATCTCTGCCACAGGCTCGCTCCGTCCAGGGAAGCTGCCTCTTCGAGTTCCGGGGACACCGTGGCCAGCCCGGCAAGGTACATGACCATCACCAGTCCAACGTTCTGCCAGACCATGACGATGATGATGGCCGGCAGGACGGTGGACGGGTCACCGAGCCACGTCCGTTGCAGTGATTCCAATCCGACGGAACGCAGGAATTCGTTCAGCGGGCCGTCCTGTTCAAAGATGAACTTCCAAATGTAGGACGTAGCCAGCGAGCTGAGCACCACGGGGGCGAAGATCAGGGTTCGGATGACGTTGCGGGATTTCACGGTCCGGTTGAGGCCCAGTGCAAGCAACAAGCCGAGGACGTTCGTCAGCACCACAAAGGAAATCCCGATGATGAAGGTGTTGATCAGCGCTGCGGTGGTGGGACCCCCCTCGGCTATCGCTGCGAAGTTTTCCCAGCCGACAAACTGCCACTTTCCCAGGCCTTTCCAGTTGGTGAAGGCGAAGAATGCTCCAATGGCGCTCGGTGCGTAGTGGATGAGCACAAGGGCAAGGAGTGCGGGGGTGAACCACCACCACGTGGCGAAGCGACGCTCGGTGCGGCGGTGGTCTTTGCTGCCGTTCGGCTTGGTGGAGCGGGGCTGGCGCCCGGAGACCCGGGCGCCCTCCGACTTCTGCTCAAGTTGTGCGGTCATGGGATGTTCTTCCAATCAGGGTTGCGTGCCGTGGTCTAGGCGCCGCGGTCGTACTGCTCGTCCATGGTCTTCAGGACCTGGTCGGGCGTGGCCTGCCCCGTCAAAAGTCCCTGGATGCCGGTGCCGAGAGAATCGTAGACACCGCTGTTAGGCCAAAGGTAGTTGGGCTGGGTGACAATCTTCTTTTCAGGCTCGGAGAAGAACGGCTCCAAGGTAGGGAACTGGGAGGGCACCTTGCCCGCTACAGCTGCTGCGATGGAGACATTACCATTGGACTTTGCCAAGGCATCTTGGTTCGCCGGTTCGGCCAGGAACGCGAGGAACTTCATGCTCGAACCCTTATGTTTTCCTGCCGCATTCACAGCCAAAGCATTACCTGGGCTCGCTATCAGACGGGTGTCCCCAGCCGTTTCGCCAGGAATTACGTTGACGTCAAACGAACCATCCTTGACTTGGCCACGAAGAGCAGCGACGGCTCCGGCGGGCGCAAAAACAGCAGCCACTTTGCCCTGGGCTACCGCGGGGAACAGCTGGTCAAACCCTGCACCGGCGGCCCCGTCTTGGTAACACCCTGCATCCTTAAACTTAAGGATTTGTTCAAGGACCTTTTTCCAATCCGAGTTTGCGAAGGAGGTCTCCTTCTTTTCACGCTTGGCATCCCAGTCGGGGTCCTTTGCGTAAACGATGGACGCCGCCAATTGCATGGCGTGGAGACCGGTGTTCGGCCCCGAAGTTCCCGCCAGTGCGAAAAGCGATTTTCCGGCAGCCCTGGCCGTTTTGCACTGGTCGATAACTTCGTTGAGCGTAGTTGCCTGCTTTAAGCCCAATTCCTTCAAGACGCCCGTGTTTTCGAGCTCAGTGAGCGGAGCGAGATCCGCGGGAACTGCGAAAACCTTGCCATCGTCGTAATAGAGATTTTTCGCAGATGCCGGAATCGCGTCCGTAGCCCACTTCTGGTCAGTCAGGTCTTGTAGATATCCAGCATCGGCGAGTGCGGTGAAGGACTGATTGTTTCCACGTCCCGCAGTTACATAGAAGATGTCAGGTGCATTGCCGGCTTGAAGTTGGGTCCGCATCGTTTGCCCATGCTGGTCCTGGGGGGACTCCACCAATTTGACGGTGATGTTGGGGTTCTTTGCTTTGAAAGCGTCAATCAAAGCCAGATACGGGTTGCCTGCGCCGCCACCCGTGAAGGCGGGCGTGGCGAGGGTAATTTCTACCGGCCCAGTTTCCTCCGTTATGGGAGCGCTAGCACTGTTTCCGCTGCCACTACATGCACCTAAGGCCAAGGCAGTCACAGACGCGAGAGCCGCAGCGGAGAGGAATCTCCGGCCGGCCGAACTTGTTGCTTTCTTCATGGTGTGGCCTTTCATGACGTCGTTGTCCTGATCACCCAAGCGATCAGTGGATTCGAGCCTTGCGTCAGTTTGTGTTTCCTGGATCACAAGCTGGCTCCTGTCATTCAAGGTAGGTCAGGTCAAGGCGGCCATGGAAATAGTTATCGTCTATGCTCACCATCTTCTCTCCGCATGCCTGTTTTCCCCCATAGCCGTATGCGCTGGTTCTAGGCTGAATTCAGTTGTCGCGGGCCGAGCCCGCCTCCCCCACCGAAGGATGTTCCCGTGCCCGAACATGCCCAGCCCATCGCCTCCGTTAATGCAGACACCCTTTTCCCAGGGTTTCTGGATCCACCGCTTTGCTCGCGTGCCCGGGTCTGGTGGCATTGGATGGATGGGAACGTGGACGAGGCGGGGATCGTCAAGGACCTCGAATGGTTAGCAGCATCGGGTGCAGGTGGCGTTCAAGCGTTCACGGGTTCAATGGGTATCCCCCAGTACACCCAGGAGCCGGTCACTTTTCGGTCCCAAGCTTGGCAGTCGGCCATTCGGTGCGCGGCAACCACTGCCAAAAATCTTGGACTTGAAATGGCTGTGGCGACGTCGGCCGGTTGGAGCGCTACGGGCGGCCCCTGGGTGCCGCCGGCCGCTGGCATGAAAAAGCTTGTGTGGAGTACCGCCCGGGTGACCGCTGGTCAGAGCGGCCGGACGCACGTGGCCGCCCCGCCGTCGTCATCGGGGCCATACCAGGACGTGCCCTTCGCAGCCGTCAGGAAGGATCCCATCGGCGTTCCGGACTTCTACCGGGACGTGGCCGTGGTGGCGTTTCCCCGCCGGGACGGCCACTTTCCTTTGGAAGCCGCCCGCCACACTGCCAGCGGTACCATATCCGGTGGCCGGCCCCTTGAATCGTTGGAAGACGGCCGGTTCTGGCCGGCGGTGAGGCTTGAGGCCGACGCCCACCCCGCGTGGATCGCCGCCGAATTCGACGAGCCAACGTCAGTGTCGTCGGTGTGTGTCGGTCTTCCGGTATCCCGGGGGTTTGGAGCGCCGCCCGCACCGAAAGCACGGCTTGAAGCCAGCTCTGACGGCGTGACCTTCAGCGTGCTGGTCGAGCTCCCAGCGTCAGGGTCGCCGGTCCGTTCCGCCAGTTTTCCCACAGTGACCGCCCGATGCTTCCGGCTGGTCCTTGAGAGGGGAAAGAGCCACGCCTTTCCGCTTGCACCGGGCATCAAGCCGCTGCCATTCGAGGTCGCCCCTGTCAGCGAAACCTTTGCCGTGTCGGCCCTCCAGCTCTACTCCGGTGCACGGGTAACCCGCGCGGAGGAAAAGGCCGGGTACGCCCCCGTGCCCGACTATTACGCGCTCGACGGCGGGCCCAGCCAAGCGTCCGATGCCATTCGACCGGAGGACGTCATTGATGTCACTGAACATCTGGGTCCGGACGGAACGTTGGACTGGTTACCCGCGAGCGGCGAATGGACTGTTCTGCAGTTCGGTTGCTCGTTGACCGGGCACCTCAACGCCCCGGCCCCCGTTGACGCTACCGGTTTGGAAGTGGACAAACTGGACGCAGCTTTGGTCGGCGACTACTTCCAGGAGTACCTGGGATTCTTCGAGGAGGCGCTCGGCAGGGATCTCGCAGGTGTTTCAGCCCTGCTCAGTGACAGCATCGAATCAGGCCCGCAGAACTGGACGACCGCCATGCGCCAAGAGTTCCAAAAGCGCCGCGGCTACGACCTGCTCCCCTGGCTGCCCACCATCACTGGGGTCATCGTGGGCAGTACACAGCAGAGTGATTCCTTTCTCTGGGACCTCAGGAAAACCATCTCCGAACTTCTGGCTGAGAACCATTATGGAACCATCGCCCGGATTGCCCACGGGCGGGGCCTGACCTATTACGCCGAAGCTTTGGAAGACCACCGTCCACAGCTCGGCGATGACCAACAGATGCGCTCGCACGCTGACGTTCCCATGGGCGCCATGTGGTGCTATGAGCCCGATCAAGGACCCGGGGCCACCTATGTTGCGGACCTCCGAGGCGCCGGCTCCGTCGCCCATGTGTACGGCAAGGCAGTTACCGGCGCGGAGTCCATGAGTGCTTTCGGGAATCCGTTTGCTTACACGCCCCGAAAGCTCAAGCCAATCGTGGACATGGAGTTCGCCTTGGGGGTCAACCTCCTGAACATCCACACCTCGCCACACCAGCCGGAAGCAGTGCCAAAACCCGGAGTCACGCTGTCTCCCTACCTGGGACAGTCATTCTCACGGAACGAAACCTGGGCGCACGCGGCGAAGCCATGGCTCGAGTACATTGGCCGGTGCAGTTACCTTCTGCAACAGGGCACTTATCAGGCCGACGTCGCCTACTTCTACGGCGAAGAAGCCCCCGTTACCGGCGTCTTTGGCGACTCCGCCGCCGAAGTTCCGGAGGGGTACGGTTTCGATTTCATCAACCTTGACGGCCTGCTGAACCACCTGACTGTGACGCCCGACGGCGGTCTGCTCACCACAGGCGGCACCACCTACCGCCTGCTGTACCTCGGTGGTTCGAGCCACCGGATGACCCTGGCGGCCGTCAGGCGCATCACGGAATTGATCGACACCGGAGCAACAGTTGCCGGGTGGCGTCCCGAAAGTTCCCCCAGTCAAAGTGACGATGCTGCCCAGTGGGCTGCCGCCGTCGCGAATCTGTGGGACGGAAAAGCCGGCTTGGTGGACCTCACCGGCGCGCCACGGGAAGACGGCGTTTCGGTTGCCCTTGCCCGGCTGGGGGTTGATCCGGATTGGAACCTGCGGGCATCAGAAGCCGCCCTGCTGCCGGTCATCCACCGCCAGCTCGGCGACGCGGAACTGTACTTCATCAGCAACCAACGAGACAGACCGGAGGAGGTCAGTGCCTCCCTCAGGGGCGAGAGTACCTCAGCGGAAGTGTGGGACGCCGTTACCGCTTCCCGGACCCCCGTCAGCATGCGTGCAGAAGCCGGGCGGACCGCCGTCGACCTCTCCCTGGAGCCCTTCGGCTCGGCCTTCCTTGTTCTCCGACAGACCGGCGGGGCCGCGCCTGTAGAACGTTCGCAGGAGAGCATCACCACGATTCACACGCTGGAGGGCCCGTGGGAGGTAACTTTCGACGGCGATGCCCAGTCACCAGCCCCACTTTCCTTGGAAGCCGTGGCGCCCTGGAGCGGGCCCGGAGCGGGCCATCATGAGGCTGATGTCAGGTTCTTTTCGGGGACCGGGACGTATCGCCAGGTGTTTTCTGTCGATGAGATGCTTTCACAACCCGCGCGGAGTTTCATTCTGGACCTGGGCGAGGTCAGTGACCTTGCTGAAGTACGCCTCAATGACGAACTTCTGGGCATCCTCTGGACGCGGCCCTTCCGTATCGAAGCCACTACAGCTATTAGAACCGGCCGGAATGTGCTGGAGATCGCCGTAACGAACGCGTGGCGGAACCGGTTGGCAGGCGATGCCACGGAGGGTAATCTCCAACGTCCGGGAGCTTCCATTTTTGAAGCGAATGCCGCGACCTTGCCGGCCGGCCTTCACGGTCCCGTCCGGTTGCTGGCCACGGGTGACTAGAAGTGGGGGCGGTAAGTTAGTCGTTGGACAGCAGGTACGCTCCTACCATTGCTGAAAGATTTAGGAGCATTTCGTCCCAGTCACCATTTTCGGTGGGCGGGGATGAATGTCCCAGCCCCAAGTGACGCGCCAAAACGTCGTAGGTAAAGGTGAAGGCCCAATACCGTTTGCGCGCTGGCGTTTCCGCGAGCGCTGGGATGAGGCGCTGCAGGGCCTCATCGAACAATTCGCCCAGCTGCGAATGGGCTGCCGCGCCGCGCTCCGAGATGGACTTGTCCTCCACGGCATGGAACATCAGGGCCCTGAGGACACTTGCCTCTGATTTCAATACGGTCGCAAGGAGTGACACGATATCGCCGAGATGCTGCTCGGGCGGATTTTTGAGGGGACTTTCGTTCGGGCCTAACAGTCTGTCAGCATGACCGCCCATGCGGTCCATAACTCTTTCATGGACCGCATGGACGAGTTCGCGCTTGCCTTTGAACCTGGAATAAATGGTGCCGGTCGTTACTCCAGCGCGCGAAGCAACCTCCGCCAGGCTGAAGTCTCCTGCGCCGCGGCCGGAGAGGACGTCTTCTGCAGCATCCAGCAGCCTGGCTTCGGACTGCCTGCTGCGTTCCTGCTGCGGGACTTTCCTGCCCGCTCCGACGACATCCATGGGACTCCTTGCCTCGTATGACCTAGCTCAAGAGCTCCGCTGGCGTCTGCCACTCAGCCGGGGGCTTCCAGCCTCCCAGCGGCGGCGTGGGAACCGGATCACCGGCATCGTTGCGTGACGGCTGTGTGGGATCGCAGAATTCGCGGAACTCCTTGATCTTCCCATCCTCTAATCGAAAAGCCATGATGTAGTGATTTGCGGCGTTGACGGGGTCGTGGCCTTCTATCCGGATAACGCCGCGGCCGTCGCACTCCGCCCAGAACCGGTCGTCGTATTGTGTGTCGAAGATTTCCACACCGCTCCAGGTCCAGTCCGTGAAGATCTGCCGATTACGTGTGAAGTTGTAGCTGATCTCCCTGATGCCTTCCATGTCGATGGGATGGCCCATAGAGGTCCATGGGAGCTCCTTCCGGCCATCCACAGCAAAAAGGGCAGCCCGCTCGAGCCCTGAGGTCACAAAGAATCGTTCCACAGTGCGCCGGTTTACATCCTTGATGTCACCGCTGTTCATACCATACCTCCGCATTTAATCTTGTATAACCATAACCGTAATTACGGTTATGGTTAATCTAGCTGCCAAGACTACGAGCGTCAACAACTGCTTTAGGCACGTTCCCTGTTTTCTGCCAGGCGCTGCTCAGGCATGAAGATAGACAGCAAGACACCGACGGCAAAGATGCATGCCAGCAGTCCGAAGATCGGGAGGAACGCATCGGCGTAAATGGTAGCCACCCCGGACTGAAGCGCTGAAGGCAACTGTTGAACGGCGTGCGGATCGGTGATTGTCGACGGCCGCAGCATCAGTTCGTTTTCCGCCGAGCCCTGCGTTAGCATCGCCGCAAAGAGCCCACCAAAGACCGCAGTGCCTACCGTGACCCCAAGTTCACGAAGATAGCCAAGGGAGGCGGTCACGCTGCCTACCAGCGAATGAGGCATGGCGTTCTGCGCTGCAACCACCGTGATCTGCATGAAACTGCCGACGGCAAATCCCAGGAGTGCCAGAAGAATCCCGACAACCGGCAGCGGGGTGCCGGGCTGCAGGAGCCTGAGGCCAATGGCTGCTGCAACAGCCAGCGCCGACCCGGCCAGCGGAAAGATCTTGTACCTGCCGGTTCGACTCACAATCCAACCAGTGAGATTCGTCGACACCATCATCCCCAGAACCATGGGCAGGAGAATCATTCCGGCCACGGAAGCCGAGGTGGAGTAGACCATCTGGACGTAGCTGGGGAGGTAGGCCACCACGCTGAACAGACCGGCCCCAATAACCAGGCCCAGGCCGGCCGCGTTGACGACGGGCCAGCTCTTGAACATTTTCATCGGGATCAGCGGGTGCTTGGATCTGATCTCCACCACCACAAAGAGCACGCCGGAAACGGCTGCCAGCGCACCGATTGCCCAGAGAATCCCCGCAGCGATATCCGGCTCCGTACCCAGCGAAATCACCGCTACCAATGAACAGGTGAAGACCACCATCAAGAGGGTGCCGGGCCAATCGACCCCGCCCGATCCCCGGACAGTCTTCAGGCGCCGGAGCGAAAACGCCATGGCCAGGGCCAACAAGCCAACAGGGAGGTTGATCCAGAACACCCAGCGCCACCCAACAGTGTCAGTAACGGCGCCGCCTACCAGCGGGCTGATGACCGTGGCAATACCAAAAACCGATCCCAGGGGCCCGAGGTATTTTGCCCTTTGCCGTGGCGGAACCAAGTCGGCGATAATCGCGGGCGGAAGTACAGCCAGACCGGCCCCGCCGAGCCCTTGAATGCCGCGGAAAAGCGAGAGCTGGAACATATTCTGGGCAAAGCCGCACAGTACGGACGCCCCCAGGAAAATAGTGAGGGCGACCATGAGAAGCGCCGGCCGGCCGAACCGGTCTCCCAGACGGCCATAGACAGGCATGCCGATAGTCATCGCCAAGGTGTAGGCCGTGATGATCCAGGCCATGTGGCGGGCCCCATCAAGCTCACCCACCACCGTGGGCAGCGCAGTGGCGACGATTGTGTGATCCAGGGCACCGAGCAGAACAATGATCAACAAAGCCACGTAGATCGGCCCCACGCGCACCTTGGGTCCCGGCTTTACGTTCTGATTCGGCTCCCCGTTTTGGGTAGACCCTGGGTATTTGTCAGGGGGAGCCTCACTCCCCAAGGATTCGGAACTGGTCAAAGGGGACAAGTTTGAACGGCGCACCGCAACCTCGTTCTGGGAGAGTCAAACACTGTTGACTCGATACCGGCCAGATGCGCGTCCAGAGGAACTTTCACCCCGGCCGACGGGCCGTGGGGCCCCAGTACCTCAACGAACGTATCATCGGCGTACGCTCTGGCACCTCGAGCTATAGCATCCGAATTCGCGATAGCGCGCATACTTTGGAACTATTTCCGCACACGCCGCTTCCCGCGTTTACTGGAGGAAATCTCAACGAAGAGGAGAGCACAACGATGACCCAAAGCATCCGAGCTTCCACTGCCGAAACGCAGGAAACCAGCCCCGATAACGCTGCCTGGTTCCGCTATGTCCTCGGCCAGTACCCCACTGGCGTCACCCTGATCACCGCGGCCGGCAGCGACGACGAACCAGCAGGAATGGTGGTGGGAACGTTCAGTTCCGTCTCACTGGATCCACCCCTGGTGGCGTTCATGCCCGATGTCCGTTCCACGAGTTGGCCCAAGATCCGGGAAGCCGGTTCATTCTGCGCGAACGTCCTCACTGCTGGGCAGCAAAACGTTTGCCGCGCTTTCTCTCGAAAAGCCGAGGACCGCTTCAGCGCCAACCAATGGGGTGACACCCCGTCCGGGAGCCCGCGGCTCGAAGGTGCGGCTGCGTGGATCGACTGCGATATCGAAGACGTCATCCGTGCCGGCGACCACGACATCGTCATTGGTCGCGTCAAAGCCCTCGGCGTGGGGTCTTCCAAGGAATTGCCTTTGCTGTTCCTCCGGGGTGGATACGGCTCATTCACCATTCCTTCCATTGTTTCCCCAGCGACAGCCTTGACCAGGCACGTCAAGGCAGCGGACGCCGCCCGCCCGGTCATTGAGTCCCTCGCGGATAAACTGCAGCTCGAAGTCCTGGTGAGTGGCGTCGTCGACGATTCCGTTGTCGTCCTCACGGCGGCCGGCGTGGACAGCTCACCGGGCGGTTCACCATCACGCGTCGGTGTCTCCTTTGGCCTAGCCGCCCCGTTGGCGCCTCTTTACGTGGCTTGGGCCGGCGAAGCCGCTGAGAAGCGATGGATAGCCAACGCCCGTGAAATTGTTGGCGAAGTGGACGCCAAACTGGTGCACGCCGAACTCGAGCACGTCCGAACCGCTGGCTACGCCGTATCCGTAGACTTGGGCGCAGCAGCTGAATTCGAACGAATCATATACGTCCCCAGCGACACAGCAGCACCCGATCTCAGTGGCGTACTCCCCCTCCTCATTGAGAGAGCGGCGTCGTCCGGTCCGGCATCGCTCAACGATCCCGAAGCAGTGACTTCCTTGCATGCCCCGGTCTTCGATTCCGAGGGACAGGTGGCTGTGACCCTAACGCTCAACGGGTTTTCAGGCAATGATTCCGTCGCGCGCCTGGAGGACTGCCGGGACGAGTTGTTGGCTTCCGCAAAGGCAGTTTCAGAAACGATCGGAGGGATCCCGCCGAACCCGAGAGCTTAGCTCGAAGCAGCCTATTGACCCAGAGTGTGACATACCTCATAATTAGTATCAGTATTCTAATTCGAATTTGGAGAATCACATGGTCAACCTCCTGACTGCGGACCTCAACCTGCTGGTTGCTTTGGACGCTTTACTAATAGAACGAAACGTCACACGGGCAGGCGCCAGGATCGGCATCAGTCAACCGGCCATGAGCTCGTCCTTACAGCGACTGCGCCGACAATTCGATGATCAGCTGCTGACCCGCGTCGGGTCCGCCTATGAGCTCACTCCCCTGGCTCAAGTCCTCAAGGAAGGCGTCTCCGAGATCCTGCGCATGGTAGAACGGACCTTCGATGCGCAGGCGGTCTTTGACCCGGCCTTATCGACCCGCAGCTTCCGGATCGTCACTTCGGACTATTGCCTCACAGCATTGTCCGGGAAGTTAATGAGCATGCTCCAAGAGGAAGCCCCCGGCGTGCAGGTCCACTTTGATGCCGTGACCCCACAAGCCGTGGAACGCATCAAGGAGACGCTTCAGTCCGCTGACCTCGTGCTCATCCCCAAGGGTCATTTTTCCGGTTTCCCGCACACCGAGTTGTTTACCGATAACTGGGTATGCGTCACGGGAGCCACGTCCACGGAAAGAACGCTGACAGTCGAAGAGATGCGCGATGCCCGCTGGGCCCGGCTTTTCGGTGCCGAGGTTGATTCAACTTTGGCCGACCGACGGGTCCATGACCTTCAACTCGGTGAGAAGACAGACATTATTGTTGACAGCTTCCTAATGCTGCCCTTCGCCGTGGCGGGGACAGCCCGGCTGGCCCTCGTCCAGGAGAGGCTCGCTCGAATGCTCGCCTCCGTGGCCGGAGTCAGGATCATGCAGCTCCCCATCAGCCTTCCCACCTTGGTGGAGTGCGCCTGGTGGCATCCTTCCAAAACCGCAGATCCAGGGCATCAGTGGTTCCGTCGGCTGGTTGCGCGCGCCGCAGCCCAGCTGGACGCCGAACCAATGGACCTCCCGGTCACCCAAACCACAGAAATACCAGAGGCAGAACACCGGATCGAGCCGCAAACGGCTCAACCCGTGCACGCCTGACACAACCAACAACTTCAGGAGATTCCATGCATTATTCACTGTTCCTCACTTCCCGCTCGCGGGGCCCCGAAGAAGACCGTCCCGTCATGCAGGCGATGGTAGAACACGCAGTCGACGCCGAACAAAAAGGCTTCGACGCCGTCTTCCTCCCCGACCACCACTTCACCGGATACGCTCCCCCCGCCAGCGACCCCTTCATCTTCGCGGCCTACCTCGCCGGCAAACTCGAGCGAATGCACTTCGGATTCTCCGTGCAAACGCTGGCCCTCCACCACCCGGTCCGCTTCGCAGAGCGCCTGGCACTGCTGGACCAGCTGACCGAGGGCAAACTCCTGGTGGGGGTCGGCAGCGGCACTACACCAGAAGAGATGATTGGCTTCGGAGTGAACTACCAGGACAGCTCCCGCCTGGCCAACGAGAACCTGGAGATTGCAGAGAAGCTCTGGGCCAAGAAGCCAGGCGACGAGCCGGTTGTCTTCGACAACGGCCACTACCGCGGCGCTGTGGTTTCACGCATCGTCCCGGCACCATATACCAAGCCCGAACCACGGGTCATGTCCGTTGCTGCCCGGCCTTCCAGCGTTGAGCGTGCCGCCAAAAACGCCCAGCCTGCTTTCATCCTTGCCTTCACGCCGCCGGTGATTGACAGCGGAAACGCCTATGAAGAGGTGAAAAAGAACTTCACCGTCTACCGCAAAGCCCTTGAAGCAGCCGGCCACTCCGATGACGCCGTCAAGGCCGCACTGGAGTGGACCACACACTCCTACCAGCACGTGCACATCGCTGAGACCGACGAGCAGGCAGCTGCGGAAATGGACATCATCCTGGAGCAGTACCAGGAAACCGTAGAACGTGAACACGCTGCCAACAAGGCTGCAGAAGAGATCAGCGGAGTGGACCTGCGCCCGACCCCGGATGCACGGACCGAGGGCTACAAGGGAACATGGTGCCTCTACGGCAGCCCGGAGACCGTCGCCGCCGAACTCCAAAAATATGCTGACCTTGGTATAGGCAACGTCCTCATGGCGATCATGGGCGGCCCCCTCACCGAAGAACGCCGCCGCTTCACGGCTCAAACGATGCGACTCTTTTCTGAGCGTGTTCAGCCGCTGCTCCAGGCTTCCGCTCTCGAGGAAAAGGTTGCAGCACTGTGACAGCAGGTCCCGCTACGCGTGACCAGGCACATGAGGCGTCCGCCGCTCCGGACCTCTCCGGGACAGAACTCACCGGCGGCTTCAACGGCTGGAGCACGTCAGCCAGCCCAACACTCGGTGTGGATCAGATGGTCCTATTGGATGGTCCGCTCGGCATTGTCAGCAAAGCGATGGACGAACGGGATACCTCGTTGGTCATGCCCTCAGGGACAGCCCTTGGTGCTACGTGGAACCCTGAACTGGTCTCGGAGATAGGGCAGGTGATCGGTCAGCAAAGCGTAGAACGTGGAGTCTCCGCCATCCTGGGACCCAATCTGAACATGCCGCGCTCACCCCTCACGGGCCGTGGGTTCGAGATGTTCTCTGAAGACCCCTTCCTGACCGGGGTGTTGGGGGCGGCCTGGGTGGTAGGTGTCCAATCGCAAGGCGTGGGCTCCTGCACCAAACATGTGGTCGCCAACGACACAGAAACGGAACGACGCCGGATGAACTCCCGCGTGGACCAGGCCACCTTGCGTGAGACGTACTTGAGGCCGTTCGAAACTGCTGTCCGTTCGGCAAATCCCTGGATGCTCATGATGGCCTACAACCGCGTCAACGGCACCCACTGCTCCCAGAATGCGGCACTCATCAACGTCCTCAAGGACGAATGGCAGTACGACGGCGTTGTGGTTTCCGACTGGTACGGCGTGGACGACACCATCGCCGCAGCCAACGCCGGCCTGGACCTGGAAATGCCAGGACCCGCCACCTATCTGGGCGCCCGCTTCGGGGAAGCCGTTGCCGCCGGTAACGTTGAGCCACCGCGGCTGCGTGACGCCGTCGAACGTGTCACAAGGCTCGCCGATCGAACCGGGCGCCGATCCGGCGCTGTCCTGCCCACCCCGGCCCACCTTCGCAGCCAGGAAGAGCAACGGAACGTCCTCCGCAGGGCGGCCACCGAATCGTTCGTGCTGCTCGAGAACCGGGACCACATCCTGCCACTCGACATGACGCGAATCAAGACACTTGCAGTCCTGGGACCCAACGCGGACAAGCCGTGCTTCCAAGGCGGAACGTTTGCCACCGTCCGGCCCGAGGGCGAGGTGGTAACGCCTCTGGACGCCATCCGTGAAGCAGCTGGCCCCGGCGTTGAGGTCCTCTACGAACCCGGCGCAGCGCCGTCGTCGGCCTTGTCTCTGACGGAGCTTGGCAGCACGGCTCCCGACGGTACGCCCGGAGTTCTACTGGAAGTCCTTTCAGCCGATGAATCCGAAGACGTTGTTTATTGCGAAGTCCGCAAGGCATCAGCATTTGTCTGGTTCGGTCCCGTTCCAGGCCTTGGGGTCGGCGTGCCCGGCCGCGCCCGCATCACCGCATACTTCAACCTTGCTGCCCCGACCCGCTGGACCTTAGGTGCGGGCGGTACGGGCGTCAGCTCTTTGCGGGTTGATGGCAACGAGGTGTTGATGGTTCCTCCGCCCGCACCCGATGACGTCATGGGTGTGGTGGCGCGTGCAGATACACAGCAGCTCGCCGTGGACCTGCCCGCTGGGAAAATCGAGGTGGTCGTCGACATGGCCTTCCAGCCCGGACGAGTCCAAGCTATCACCGCGGTCGCAACACCTGAACGGACCGGCGACCCCCTGGCTGCCGCGGTGGAGGTTGCGGCCCGTGCCGACGCAGTGGTCATCGTCATTGGTGACCAGCAGGGGTCATCTCGTGAAAGCGCTGACCGCCTGACGGCGGCACTGGACCCCGCGAGCGACAACCTGGTTGAAGCGGTGGCTGAAGTCACGGCGGAAACTGTCGTGGTCGTTAATGCCTCCCGGGCCGTGCTCCTGCCATGGGCTGACAAGGTCAAAGCCGTCGTTATGGCGTGGTTCCCTGGGCAGGAATTCGGCCCCGCACTGGCTGGGCTCCTGAGCGGAACCACGTCCCCGTCCGGACGGCTGCCGGTTTCTTTCCCCGTGCACGACGCAGACATTCCTGGCTGGGGTACCGGGCTCGATGCCGAACTCACCTTGGACTACGCGGCCAGCGAGCCGATGGGATACCGGCATTTCCAGGCTCCACACCGCAAGCCCCGCTATCCCTTCGGGTTTGGCCTTGCCTACACCTCGTTTGAGCTGGTGGATGCTGTTGCTTCCGTTGATCTTGCGGAGCGGGGGTCTGCCGGTGACGGAGTGGCCGGCGTCTCCGTCCAGGCGACTGTCAGCAACACGGGTAGCTCGGAGGGGCGGGACGTGCTGCAGGCTTACGCCAAGGCACCAGGTGAGACGGACTTCAGGCTTGCCGGCTTCATCGCCCTCAGTGCGGACGCAGGCGAGACCAAACAGGCGGCGATGGCATTGGACCCTTTGGGGTTCAGGCGTTGGAAGTCCGCGGAATCACGGTGGGTGGTCCCGTCTGGTGAATGGGAGATTCGTGTTGCCCGCAGTGCTGCCGACGAGGGAATCCTCTGTAGGATCGCGTTGTGAACCTTCCGGAGACCAAGTCCCGCGAACCCAAGCAGGCCAGGAGCCGCCAGTCGTTTGAGAAAACGATCGAGGCGGCCCTGGCCCTGCTGGAAGAGCGGGGCAACGACGAATTCACCCTTGCCGACGTCAGTGCCCGCTCCGGTGTGTCCATAGGGTCCATCTATGCACGGTTCGAAGGCAAGGACGACCTTGTCAGCGTTGCACATGGCCGGAAGATGGACGATATTGACGCCGTCTCCAACCATCTTTTTGAACCTCTGCCGACGCATCCAGAGGCTGGTTTGGAGGCCGTGGTCCGCGAGGCCATGGATAAGACCATCGAGATCCTCAGGCGGTACGCCAACATTCTTCGCCCCTTCATGCTCCGGGCCACAAACGATGCGACAATTTCCCAGCGCGGTGCAGATTCACATGCAGTGCTAGCAGCCAACTTCGCTGCCGTGCTAAATAAGTGGCCTGGCGGATACCTGGGCCAGGATGAAATCGACTGGTGCTTCAACGTCGCTTACAGCGTTATTGCGCGACGGCTGGGCTTGGGCAGCACCATGGAAGGCAGCGGCCAACTGGACTGGCCGCAAATTTCGGACAAGCTGGCCGGCATGGTCTCCTCCTACCTGATGGCCGGCGTGAAGGATCCACCGGGGAAGGCATAACCTCCGGCAATACCGGCTATCCAAAAGCTCGTCTTCCTGACGCTTCCCTCCCTTGGGCATAGTGGAAATAAGCACAAAGCCACTGCCGAAAGAGGAACCCGCCGTGCATGTTCGCATCAGCCCCGGATCCGTAGCCCTGGATGAACCCGACGACTGCACCAGCTTCAAGGTGCTGTTGTCAGAGATAGCTCGTGACAACCTTTCAACCTTGCTCAACCGGGCGTCCGCCGGGCAACTCGACGACGAAGACGTACTGGTATCTGTCGACTGGATCCGAAAGGAATGCGCGGGACGGATCGGAATGGGCTGGAACTACCGATTTGCCAACATGCTGGTCTACGCAGCCGGCAAAGGCTGGCTGAGCGACGACGGCAGCCACGTTCGAGCCCACATTGAAGCCTACTAAGCATTCCTATGGGCGAGTCATTCTGGCAACCTTTTGTTGTCATGGACGATTACTTAGCCGATGAAGACGAACCGTCTACAAGCGATCGGTCATCCTCGGTCCCCTTATATTTCCTGACGGTCCAGTCGTCCGCACGGGAAGTGAATCTTGCGCTGCTGCCAGAAGGTCGCGGTCCTGATTGATCAAGGCCTCCCCTCGGATGGACGCCCACACAAGTGGGCGTCCATCCGTCATTGCGTGACTGAATCAATTCAGGGCATCGTTCGGTCAGCTATTTACGTCGCTACCTTGCAAGGCCGCCTGGTCGAGAGCGTCGCGCCTAGCGAGATCCGCTTCGAAATCGTCGTCGGACATCTCCTTCCTCCGCCCCCAGCCGGTGATGATAGCGACTGCGAAGACCACTAGTAGGAACAGGCTGGGAAGGACATAGGGTAAGTAGTCCAAGGCGGTGAAGCCCTTAGGCACCCAAGCGGATTGGGCGACGATTCCCATCGCTATAACAGTGACGGCGCTGTGGGGCATGACTCCGTGGAGTCCACTAACAATGCAGTCTATAATGTTGGCCGCACGAGCTCGGTCGACGTTGAACCTGCACATTATCGACCGGACGATTGGTCCACTAACTACAACACTCACTGAGTGCACTGTGGTTACCATGTAAGTCGCCGAAGCAACTAGAGCGCTCATTCCCTCGGCCGTGCGGGGGGTCTTGCTAATCTTCAACGCCTGCATTCCGATCCATTCAATGGCGCCGGCGAAGCGCAAAGCCTCTATGAGGACGAATAGGAACAGGAAGAATGGAAAAATTCCCATCATGCCAGTAAAGCCGGTGACTATAACCCCTTTAGAGGCAACGATTTGAGCCGGCTGGATGAGTCCAGTGCCGAGGGCCAGAGCCAGAGAAAAGAAGGTAGCAATCGATAAGGCGAAAATGATGTCCTTGCCTCTGAGCATAAGGAAGATGATGATCGCGGGAGCAGATAGGAGGATCAGGGCCATCGGGTTGCCATCCTGGGCAGCAACTTCCGCACCGCCGCCGCTCACAGGTGGCAATACTATGCCAAGTACCACGTAGCCTACGATAGCCATCGCTCCGGCGACTCCCGCGTACTTCAGCCGGGACTTGACTACCCGGGAAACGCTCGTTTCTTGGGTAGCAGCCGACACAATGGTCGTGTCAGAGATTGGCGCCACGTTATCGCCCCACATGGCACCGCCCACGATTGCACCAACGACAAGCCCAGGGTTAACGTCCAAGGAGATCCCAAGGGGCAACAATATGGGCAGAGTCGTAACAATCGTTCCAGCATTCGTTCCGGTCGCCAAGCCGATCAGAGTGACGATAAGGAAAAGGATGACCGGTACCATCCATGCCTGTATGTTGAGGGCAGTGGCTCCCCACACGAGAGCACTAATCAATCCGCCCATTTCCAGGGTTTTTGCCATAACGCCCGCAAGCAGGAACGACACAAGCAGCATCACAAGCATGTCATTTTTGAGACCACGGAACACGATGCCGGTAAATTCCGCTTTATTTCTCATGAGTAGAAACACGAAAAGGAAGCTTACAAAGGCGATCGCTCCGCCCGTTGCGGATGAGAGATCGCCCGTTGTGGTCAGATAGACAATCCCGGAAACGAAGACGATAAACGGTAAGAGCGCCCCCAAGGCACCACCGTGAAAGTGCCGTGTACCTTCCCGAGCCAGATTTTCATTGCTCACGATTACTACTCCTTACTAAAGACCGGTGATTGTCGCTGTGTTTGAAGTCAGAGAAGGGATGCAGAACTTCTCTGCGAGAGTCATGGGACAGGCATCGCTGTCCGGATGATGCGAAGTCGAAGCTGAACGGCAAGGGGCAGAGATTCCTTCATTGCCTTCGGCGCTGAAGCAATAAGTAGAACCTTGGTTAGGTGCACGTCGTGGCGGGAGACATCGCGAGTCTCCAGCTCGGGATCCGAGGTAAAGATGCATCTCAGTTCGGGCACGCACTCAAGCTGGCCCGTCGCCGGATATCAGCTGCCGTTTTCCATTCGTTGAGGCCGTTGACATACAAAGGCTAGCGAGCGGGATTCCCGGTAATCCCGCCGGCTCGCCTGTGATTCAGCCTGCCTTGCCCGCCAAAAGTTCATGACGGCTAATGGAAGGCTGCTTGAGAATGTCGGCATACATTCCGGCATCGACGTTTCCGCCCGATGCGACTACAACAACAGTCCTTCCGTGGAAATCTGCCTTCCTCTCCATGACTGCTGCCAGGGCAGCAGCCGCACCAGGCTCGAGAACTAGCTTCAATGCCCGGAAGGCCAGTTGAACAGCAGTGGTAGCTTCCTTTTCAGTTACGGTCAAGCCCTTGATGTCGTAACGACCCAGTACTTCGCGTGGACGATCGCCCGGCCTCGGACCTCCTATTGCGCCCATGTAACCACTTGAAGCGTCAGGGTTGGTGCAGAGTAGGCCGCTTGCGAGTGAGCGCGCCATTTTGTCAAAGCCTGAGCGTTCAACGATGTAACTTTGAATTTTCGGGTAAGCCGTATTCATGGCCTCAATGACGCCGGAGGACAGTCCCCCACCGCTGCAGGGAACGACGATGGCATCCGGCTCGATTCCTTTGCGGGAGACGTCCTCGCTGACCTCAAGTCCCACCGTGCCCTGCCCTGCCATGACCACGTAGTCATCGAAGGGAGGTACTAGCGTTAGGCCTCGCGCTTCGACTATTTTTCGACTAACCTCCACCCGATCTTCGACGTTGGGATCATAGAAAACCGTTTCGGCACCCCACCACTCAACCCCGTCAATTTTGACCTGGGGAGCATCATAAGGCATGACAATAACAGCCGGGCAACCAGTAATTTTGGCAGCAGCCGAAATGGCTTGTCCGTGGTTTCCGGAGGAAAACGCGACGACACCGTTTGAGCGCAATCTCTCCTCCATTGACAACAGCTTGTTTAAGGCGCCCCGGATCTTGAACGCGCCAGTTAGTTGGAGGGCCTCGGCCTTCACGAGCACCCGCGCTCCGGTGAGTTCGTCGAGCAGCGGGGACGCAATTATTGGAGTACGTCGCACGTGTTTCCCGATGCGAACCGCAGCTTCCTGGATGTCCTCAATGCCAAATGGTCTTGCCGGATTCATTGCTTTGTCCTTCCGCGGCGCACTTTTCCTGAAAGCGTTTTGTCTTCTGCCGGGTATGCCAGCAATGTGGCGGAATTGGCGCCGCCCTTCCGCGGCTCATCTTCTCCTACGGGTGGGATGCAATTAACGCGCATGGTCTTGGCCTCTCTTAATGTAGATCTCTGGTCGCACGCTCTTGGCGTCACTTCGACAACGGCTTTGTTCGCACCCTTGATCAAGTACGCACCCTTAGGCCACCCTCGTAGGCAGCATCCGGGACCTCGGGCCTGGATAGTTGCACCCTCAGCTGTGTTGCACATCACGCTACCGAACTTACAACACAAGTCGCAAGTGTGAGACTCATCACTTTTTTGGCCAACTCAACAAGGCTAAATGAACGGCCGCAAGCATGAAGTGGGCCTTTTGAGGCGAGTTGGGATCTGGCGAACTATACCCCTCAGCACCTGGCGCCCGCCGCGAGCACACGTACTTACAACTCAAGTCTGAGTTTGGTTATGATGTGAAATAACCTCACAGCCTCTGTACACCTCTCCCGATTCAGGGCGCTGAGCCTCAAGGAGATATCAGTGACCGGAATAGATGATGTTCGTATGGAGGGTAGTTCGTCTGCACAAAGGGCTTGCGGTATCGGGAGCCAATTTGGCAGAAGTTACGGGAATCGACCTATACGTGGTTGGCGCTTAGACGACGGTCACTTTGAGGATGTTGGCATTGGTGGAAGGGGGCCGTCCAGTGCCGACGAAGGCGAAGAATTCGCCCTCAGGGCCGCAAGCCGCCTGGGCTCGTCACAGTTCAGGCTATCCCTTTCGCCATGCCGGTGAGCCCAGGCCTGCTCTCGTCAGACACGGCGCCAGTCCACAACGCGCGAACGACCGCCGTCGGGAGCAACGGGGATGAGGACTCGCCCGCGTTCTGGGAAGTGTCGCCAACCACGTTGGCCATAACCTCGCCGCCCGACATTTACGTAGTCAACATGGAACGAACCACGGAGCCACGAGTCTTGCCTCGTCTAAAAGACCGCGACCAATCCAATAGAAATATATTCCACAGCAGAAAGTGAATTGATAATGACTAGTAATAACGCAACGATTCACGAGCGTTTGGCAAATGCGGGCCTTAATATACCCAAGTCTCCTAAACCAGCCGGAACGTATGTCCCCTATATCAAGTCCGGGTCTCAGATACTGGTCGCTGGCCAAACTTGCCTTATCGACGGCGTCTTACAGTACGAAGGGGTCGTCGGTCGGGAGCTTTCGCTGGAAGACGCTCGGGCTGCTGCCCGTATCTGCGCCCTCAACGTCCTCGCCATACTTAGCCATGCATGTAGCGGCGACTTTTCCCGACTACGTATGCTCAAAATGACCGGCTACGTTCGTTGCAGTCCGGAGTTTGGCGATCAGACTCGGGTCATAGACGGCGCGTCAGATTTATTCATGCTGGCATTGGGAGGAAACGGGAGACATGTCCGCGCTGCGCTCGGAACAAGCGCTTTACCGCGAAGGGCACCCGTCGAAATCGAGACGCTCTTCGAACTCCTTCCTGAATCAAGCTGAGACAGCCCTGCCCCTCCGTAGCGCGGTTCCGGGCGGTCGCCAGCTCCACCTGCACGACCGGCTTATGGCAAGAATGGGTCCTGCGAATAGCGTGCAACCACCTGCGTTGACAAAGATCCCCTGGCCCATCCTTGCACCGCTCCGTAGAAAGACTCTGCCAGAAGGTTCGCTATCTCATCAGCCGAGAAACCCTCAGTCTCATGTAAATCAATGACCTCACGAGAGTGAAAAAGCGAGTTGAACAGCAAGAGGGCGTGACGGAAGTGCCGCTCGGATACCCCAATCTCACGCAGTGCTTCCCTAATGGGACGTTCCCAAGTCTCAAAAACGACGACAGCTGTGATATCGCCTCTGTCCAAGCGGTCTAGAAATCCTTGAGGTGAACGAATCTGACTAAGCGCCTTCCCATAGATTGCTAGGATTTGCACCCACTTCGTGGTGGTGTCGAGGAAGAGTTCCTTCCCGTTAAGCTGGCACGCCAGGCTGTAATCACGGGCGTTGACCAGGACACTGTAAAGAAACTCAGTGTGCAACTGTTGAAGGGTGGGAAAATACCGGTAAGCCGTGGCCACGGAAACGTTGGCTCGTTCAGCGATGGCCTGCATGGTAGCTCCAGCCGGATCGAGCCTGAGTAATGCACCCGTGGCATTGAGCAGCTGTCCGACGCTCCGAAGTGCATCCCTGCGCAGGCCGGATTTGTCGATCAGCCCTACAGGTTCAGGCATGGGAACTCTCACCCTCCGAAGTTGTTTCAGGACCTGAATCCGCTCAAGCCCTTCGTGGCGGGGCCAGGGCGCCCGACTCTAGCAATGCTACAGGCGAGGATCTGAAACCACGGCTCTGTGTGGTTGCGGGAGGTGAATGTGCTGCCGGCCTCAGGGATTGTCGACGACCTGCATCTGACTTTTCCGTAGATACTCGAAGCGAATTTCGGTGGTGTCATCCTTGTCAGAACCATGTCCACGGATGAGGCTTCGGCTTCCGATCTGGTACCAGACACAGAGGCGTGGGAAAGGCAGTCATGAGGGTCGCAACCTCCGAAGATTCCCAGAACCGGTGAAGACCCGAGAACAACCGACCGCTGATGAGCAAATGTCCCTGGTAGCCCGATCCCAATCTGCCACCCAGTTCCGTGAATCAATTTTGGAACCTCGGTTACAGACTCCACCGCTCGGCCTCATGATCTTCTTCCGGATGCCCTGCCCGCCAGGAGGGCACGCAGCCCTACAGTTCGCGCCTCAGTAGAAGGCGTTCGCTCAGTCACACCGCGTCTTTCCCTGTCCAAGAAGTCAAACGACGAGCAAAATTGTCCATGCTGTCCCTGGCTGGTTTGAATCCGACATTGTTCAGATGACCATGAAGGACTCCGTTCGTCATGGCTACCTCGACATCAACCCCTGACTCCTCGAGTTGCCGAGCAAACGCCTCCCCGCTGATGCGGATCTCGTCAAATTCGCAGTTGTCGATGTAAGTCGAAGGGAAGCGAGACAGGTCCCTAGACACACCCACATAGGCATATTCGCTTGCACTTTCCACTGCACCACCGAGATAGTTTTCATTCAAACTTATCCAGGATTCGGCAGTTAATCTAAGTGCTGGTGGTATCCGCTGTATTGCGTCCTCCAGATCCTCTGACATGGTAGGCATTGTGGGATGGACCAGGGGGTAGGCCAGAAGTGCTTGCCAAGGAGGCGCGCCGTCATGGGCAAGACGTAGAGCCGCCCCTGCCGCCAGGTTAGCCCCAGCGCTGGCACCGCCGACGGCAATCTTTGAGGGGTCCATACCGAGCTCGTCGGCCATTTTTACGGCCCAACGATATGCCTCCACCGCTTCGTCATGAGGAATAGGAAACCTTACATCGCCGGTTGTCGCCGGTTGGCCAGGCGACGGACAAAGCCGATAGTCAACAGAGATCACCGTCATCTTTGCTCGGCCTGAAATCCCTAGGGATGTTTCATGTGCCTCTGGCATATCAAGGGCACCGCCTACGAATGCACCGCCATGGAACCAAACGAGTCCTGGGTGTCCGTCCTTGGAGTCGTTCGATCGGTAGATCCTGACTGGAATTGGCCCGTGAGGCCCATCAATGGTTCGGTGCTGAATTTTTACACTCCACAGCTCGGGGCTCCCGTAGGGCGCCGACCAAACCCCTAGGACCTCAGGCGAAAAGTCAGCCCATCCATTGACATTTTTGAGGACACTAACTCGCGACTCGATCTCAGGCAGCAGGCCCCGAGCTGCGTCAATGGAGAACTGCTCATGCTCTGTGTGGGACGTTGGAGTCATTTCGTTTTCCTTCAGGAGTCTAATTACATATCAAAGGTGACTGAGAGGGGCGCTGCCCGTTTAGCTGGATTTCGAGACAGTAACTCAACCGTACCGCCGCTGTCCCCACTACCTGAAGTCAAAACACATTGACATAGCGAATGAGTACTGTCGTGGATTCCAATGACTTCGTAAGAACATGAGAAACCATTTGGAGAATGCCCTGCAATATCTCTATCGAACTTGTTACGCGCATTTCGAGTTCGGCTATTAGACGGAGCTGTTTGCGTGGATCGCCGGCTCGCGAGGCGTCGGCAGGAGCATGACTCGTTGGTTTGGCGCTAGGCGTCGCCAGCAGAAGCGACGGCCTATAGACGCGTCGCTGAATTGGCGGCCTGCGCTTTGATTTCTTTTGAGTGGGCAGCGTTTCCGTCGACAAAGCGGGTCTAGGCCCTACGGATGCGGACGGGAAGCGACTCCCACGCGCGCAGGGTGTTGTTAAGGTGCCGACGGGTTGGTCCGGCGATTTCGATGCTGGTTATTCGTTTCGCCATCGCGGTCAGGATGATCGATGCTTCCAGCCGTGCAATGTGTTGGCCGACGCATTGGTGGATCCCGAAGCCGAACCCCACATGGCCCGAAGGGTCCCGGGTGAGGTCAAATTGATCGGGGTTTTCCCAGCGCCGTGGGTCTCGATTCGCGGAACCGAGGAACATCAGGATTTTGTGGCCTTCGGGGATGAGGGTTCCGCCGACCTCGATGTCCCGTGTCGTGGTGCGGAAGAACGTCTGGACCGGCGACTCGAACCGCACGGCTTCGTCGAAGGCCGTTCGTGCCAGTGCAGGATTTTCCCGTAGCCGCGACCATTGGGCGGGATTGACGGCGAAGGCATACAGCACCGCAGCCAGGCCGTTGACGGTGGTATCGACCCCGGCGGTCAGCAAGGACCGGACGATCAGCGGGGCTTGGGCCGGTGTGATGTCTCCCCGGTCAGCGGCTTCCCAGATCTGCGCGCCGAACCCTCCCGGGGTCAACACGTTCCTGTCGCACATGGCTGCCATCGAGGCAGACAGCTCAGCCACGCGCTGTGCCCCTTTGGCCACGAGTTCATTGGCTGGTCCGAACGCGTTAAACACGTGGTCACCGTAGGGCAGCAGAGCATCGCGCCCGTTTCCTGGAATCCCGACTGCATTTGGAAATACCCGTAGGGGGAAGGCCGATGCTAGATTCGTGACCGCTTCAAATTCGGTGCCCTTGGCTAGCAACTGGTCGAGCAGGTCTTCCGCGTCTGCAGTCCAGGCTTCGCTCAAGCGCCGGATTTCCCGCGGGCCGAGAAGTTTTGCCAAAACCGCCCGTGGCGCGTCGTGATGGGGCGGGTCAGCTTCAAGGAGCAGGCTTGGGGGCCGCCAAGGCTTCTCCTTGCGAAAATTGCTCAGCCCAACGCCGGCCGCGGACTGGAATGACTGCCAGTCCGTCAGAGCCGCTTGGACTTCCTCGAAGCGTCCCATGGCGAAGACGTCGTACTTGTTCAGGTAGACGACGGGGCCTGTGGCGCGAAGCTCGGCTTGGAACGGCAAAGGATCTTCCAGGACGTCGTCGCAAAACGGATCGGCGTCGCTGACGGGAGTTCCGAGAGTGGGGACCGCGGAGGTCATTTCAGGTCCTTTCGAAGGAGTAAGTTCTAAAGGTCAAGTACGAGGCGGTCGCTGCACGACCGCGACACGCAGGGAAACATGCAGTGGCCGGCTACCCGGTCGTCATCGTTCAAGATGGAATCACGGTGGTCGGGTTCTCCGGACAGCACCGACACCTCACAGGTCCCGCAGGTGCCCTCTCTGCACGACGTCAAAAGATGGACACCGGCGTTGTGTATCGCGTCAAGGACGCTGACGTTTGGGGTGACGGTGACCGAAAAGCCGGCCCGTGCCAGCTCGACTTCAAAGGCATCAGACCTCGACGGAGCACTTTGAGCCTTGGCAGAAAAATGTTCCAAGCGCAGCAGACCGGCCGGCCAGCCAGCGCAATGGTGTTCCACCGCATCCAGGAGCCGCTGCGGCCCGCACACATAGACCTTTGTGTCTGTCGACGCTTCGCCGATCAAATCCTCCAGCACGCACGGGCCCGGCCCGTCCTTCGCAAGAACGGAAACCCTATCCTCATAACGGGCCAACTCGTCAAGGAAAGCCATGGTCCGCCGTGAACGTCCTAGATACAACAGCTTCCAGTCCGCACCCATCAGATCCGCCTGCTGCATCATTGGCAGCATTGGTGTAATCCCAATGCCACCAGCAATGAACATGTATTTCTGGGACGGAACAAGGCGAAAGTTGTTGCGTGGTCCGCCGACCGCGACAGTGGTTCCAACCCTCACTTCTTTATGGATGTAGGCAGAACCTCCACGACCGTCGGGCTCGTGCAGCACTGCGATGCGGTAACTGTAGGCATCCCAGCGGTCCCCGCAAAGAGAGTATTGCCGATTCAGGCCAGAGGGCAGCACGACGTCGATGTGCGAACCCGGCGTCCAATCGGGAAGTCTGCGCCCATCGGGATGGGTCAACGTCAGCGCGACCACACCCTCGGCAACCTGGACTCGTGCCGCCACGATCAGTGCAACCTGTGATGTCTCAGCAGCGGAATTCATTTCGGTGAACATCTCGGCTCCTTTGCTCGCTGTTCTCTCTCAAGAATCTGCTGAGCATGACACAGGTCACCATATGACTCTCAATGATTGAGAATAACTTTTGCCGATCCCGCAAGCTAGCGAAGGGGCGGGGCAAGGTATTCCATGGCGCGCGAAACGGCCGCGGACGCCGCTTGGAGCACAGCGATGCGAGAACGTGCCGCGTCATCGTTGGGCAGCACAATGGCCAGTGCGGCAACTACGTTCCCGCCCGGGTCCCGGACCGGAACCGCTATACCTGTGGCATCGGGATGGATGTGCCCGGCGAGGAAGGCATAACCCTGCCGGCGAACCTCAGCCAAAGCCGCCCTAAGTTCGGACGGCGTGCTAATGGTTCGGGCAGTAAATACCTTCAACTGCCCAGCGATGGTACGTTCCTGTTGCGCGGACGGGGCATGGGCGAGTAACAACAACCCTGACGAGGAAGCGTGCAGCGGTAAACGGCCGGCGACACGGGTGTAATTGATGACGGCCCCGGGGGCAGTGAGACGTTCAATAAAAAGCACCTCGTCACCCTCAAGCACACCGAGCTGAATATGCTGGCCCACGATCCCATGAAGGTCTTCCATTATCGGCATCGCCGCATCCCTCAGCCCCAGCGTTGGCGAGGCCCTGGAAACCACCTCCCACATCTTCACCCCGATCCTGACTCTCCTGTCAGCATCACGTTCGAGCCAACCTAAGCCGCTCAGTTCCTCGACCAACCGCGACGCCGTCGCAAGATGCAAACCGGCTCGCCGAGTTATCTCAGTGACAGTCAAGGACGTATCGCCAGGTCCGAACGCCTCGACAATACGAACAGCACGGGAGAGCACCGACTCTCCCCCTTGAGTACGGGGCATGTCCACCAGCTTCGTTGATTCCTCAAGCCATGTCGAGCAGGCACGCAACCCTATTTGAGTCACGGATGGGCTTCAGATGCATATCCAATGACTCGAGTTCATCCACTTCCAGCGACCGCTCGCCCTGAGAGGCCAGTGACAGAATCAGCCTGCGGTATTAGCGATTTGTTGGGGTGCGACGGCGTAGTACACGCGGCGACCGGCCTGGCTACTCCCCACGAGGTGGTGGCTCTTTAGCAACGCGAGTTGATTGGAGACATGACTCTGAGACAAACCAAGAGCCCTCGCCAGATCACCAGGGCAAGCCGGGCCCGCTTCCAAGAACGCCATAATGCGCCGCCTGGTCTCACCTGCAAGTACGGGGGCAACTGACTGCTTCACGATGATCCTGTAGTTTGTAGGGCTGCCTCGAGAGGGCCTCAGGGAGGCTAACCCCTCCGAGAACGGTTTGAAAATATTATGCAGGCAAGAGGCGTCGCCATCAAGAGTGCCTGAAACTGGGCGCTCAGGCCCTAATTGCATCGAGAGCATTCCAGAACTTTGTCTTTACATACGGACAAATATACTTTATCGTCGAAACGTGCCCTGCGCCACACTGCTGGGCCTTAGCAATGCGGCTAGACGGCTGATTGGGAGCTGGAACATCGTTGTTCCGTCCGGAACCACCTCCCAAATCAAGCCCTATTGAATTGAGGACCCCTTGACTATCCCTACGACGACCTCAGACGTCATCCCAGCTACTTCAGGCAGTCGGCAAGACCCAAGGCTACGCCGACTGCTCATTTCCATCCTTCCGGCGACAACCGCGATGTACGCCCTCTATCAAGGCATCCAGCAGGTTCTGATTCCGCTGCAGGTGCAGCACATTGATCCTGATAAGAAGGTTGCGAACCTCGCGATCCTGACGGTTGTTGCTGCAGTAACTTCGCTTTTGGCCCTGCCGATCGGCGGCGCCGTCTCTGATAGAACTACTGGGCGATTCGGCCGTCGAACACCTTGGCTCGTCGTAACATCGGTCGCGTCTGCTGCCCTGGTGGTCGTCATGGGTTATCAAACGTCCCTCGTCCCCTTGGCGATCACTTACGCCGCGCTCTGGTTCACTGCCAACTTCTACCAAGGAGCTTGGGCGCCTATCCTCCCCGACCGCGTACCTCCAGCCCGTCGTGGTATTGCCTCTTCCGTCATCGGATTTGGTACCCCGCTTGGCATTGTGGCGGGGGTCAATTACGCTGCCAATGTCCCACAAACCGTGGCCTACTGGACCATCGGCCTGTTCTTGGTTGGTGCGACTCTTATCCTTGTCTTCGGAGCGCCAGAGGGACCATTTGCGGGTCACGGCTCGGTGGACGTTGCCGTGCGTGAAAGAACTCCTGTTACTCGGCGGATTTCCGATTTTTTCAGCGGCTTCAGGTCCAAGAACTTCACGCTTGCGTTCACCAGTCGATTCATGTTCTATTTGGCATACTTCGTCGTCTTTGGATACTTGCTCTATACGCTGCAAGACCGAATTGGTGTCGAGAATCTGCCTGGTAACAACGCAGCAATGAGCATCGGTATCTTGACGACGATCAACACCACGACATGGATCGTTGTTGCAGCCTGCATCGGGTGGATTTCCGACAGAATCGGCCGTCGTAAAATTTTCGTGGGTATAGCGGCTGCTGGCATGGGATTGGCGATGCTTGTTCCCCTGATCTCCCCAACGTGGACCGGCATGGTTGTGTTCTCCATTCTCGTGGGTGGATTCAAGGGTGCGTACCTGGCCGTCGACATGGCCCTTATGTCTCTCGTCCTGCCCAACAAGACGAGCGAAGGCCGCGACTTTGGCCTCCTTTCGGTTGCAACAGGAGCCCCGCAGTTGATGTCGGGTGCCATCGCTGGCGCACTCATAACTTTTGCCGGCGGGTACGATGCTCTATTCATCTTTGGTGCCGCCGCTGCAGTCGTTGGCGGCCTCGTGGTCGGTCCCATCAAGGGCATTCGTTAGAATTTCGAGGAGAAAACCGTTGACTACCACCACCACCGCAAGCGGAGTCCGCATTGCCTACGAACTCACGGGCGACCCTACTGGCGATCCGCTCCTGTTGATCAACGGCACTGGGGCACAACTAATCGGCTGGCGCAGTTCATTCAGGAACCGCCTAGCCGACCTCGGGTACGCGGTCTATGCCGTGGACAATCGGGACGTTGGAGAATCCCAGAGGTTTCCTGGCACGAGTTACACATTGTCAGATATGGCCAAGGATTGTGTGGACTTTCTTGAGTCTCTTGGAATTGAAGGCGCACATATCGTCGGCCAGTCCATGGGGGGAATGATTGCTCAGGAGATCGCCATAGACCATCAGCCCATGGTGCTCAGTCTAGCCCTGCTCTACACGTCCCCTGAATTTGGAACCTACAACACTGGCGCGGCATTTCGGAAGCGTCGGGATTCGTTGCCAACGCCTCGCACGCGCGACGAAGCCATCGAGAACATGGTGATCAATGAGCAAGCCTGCGCTTCGACCGCGTTCCAACAGGATGTCGAATGGATTCGCGAGGTCGGAGGAAAAGCCTACGATCGTGGCTTGGATGCTGAGGGCGTCGCTCGTCAGCGCACCGCCATCAGTTCATCCCGGAGCCGAACAAATCTTCTTCAGACGATCACGGCACCGACCTTGGTGATACACGGCAAGAGCGACAACCTATTGGACTACCACGGAAGCATGGTCATCTCTGAGCAGATCCCAGAATCTGACTTGTACTTGGTTGCAGGCCTTGGCCATGAAGTTCATTCAGACCTCGAAGAGCATTTTGTCCGGTTGATACACCGGAATGGGCTTCGCGCTCATCATGCTAAGCGGGGAAACCGGTAGGGAATCCTTTTCAGCCATTATGCGAAAGGGCGGTGTGTACCAGACTCGGTGCCACCGTTCTTTTCGCTTAAGAGACCCGAGACTGCAGTAGTTTCCTGCGTGGTGGGCGTTCGCTCGATTTGGACAGGACTGTCGGTATGACACGTCATCGAGTAGTGCACAGGCTGCGCATGGTGGGCCAATCAACCAGGATCGCTAACTGGACTCTGGGCATCACCCCAAGCGACCAAACAGACATCACGAGCACCCTAGCGCTTTTGGCATTTCACGCTTGAGCACGGCTCAACTGTCATGGGGCAACGCGGAAAGGGTAAAACCCGGGCTCCGCCGCAGGGCTGTAACTACCGCTTATCGACGATCAGGCGGCAGGGAACTTCTGAGTCGCAAAATATATCATGCACGGGACACTGGCGACGCGGCCTCCGCGCATCGCGGTGCAATGAACGGCCCATGTGCATCCACGCCAGCGCTCACAGTAGCGGCACTTGGCACCCCGCAGAGTATGGCTTGATGCCTGCTGGTGCGCCAGGGCGAGAGGCAGGTGTCTCTTCTGACTCCCGACGGTTTCCTTTGCGAGGCGAAACGGTGTCCCGCTGTGACGCGCACGAGCGTCCGAACACACCTCAAATGTTAGGACAAAAACTTGTCCGAATGTCTGGACATATAATATTTTCAAGCCTTACTCTTTACTTAAGTGGCCTACGCCACACAGGTGCAGCAAAGCACCCTACCCAGCCAATGAAGACTGAGGAGCTAAAGATGTACAGAAGGCTTTTGCGGACCAGCCGCAAGGCGATTGTTGTTGTTGCAGTAGTGACTGCCGCTTCTGCCGGGCTGGTTGCCTGCAATGGGGGCGAAGCGTCGCAGTCAGGTGGAGAAAAGGTCCTGCGACTTGCCCTCCCAAGCGCTCCCTCTTCAGTAAATCCTGCTTTGATCGGAACGGGAATCCCAGATCAGTACTATGTGGAACCCGCATATGACCCGCTGATCTTCCGCGCCGGCGACGGAAGCTTGCAACCTGGCCTGGCAACTAAGTGGGGCTTTGTCGACGACGCCAACAAGGTCTTCCAGATATCACTGCGCGAGGGCGTCAAGTTCGCGGACGGCGCTGAACTCAGCGCCGATGGTGTAAAGAAGTGGTTTGAATACTGGGCAAAATCCGGCGGGCTGTTCGCCCAACGCTTCCAGCAGTTCGAACAAATTGAAGTCGTGGACAAGCAGACTATCAAACTGCACCTAAAGGCGTCCGACCCGTTGTGGCCCACGTATCTGACTCAGAACCGATACGGCTACGTTGGTAGCCCTAACGCGGTGGACAACCCCCAGGCGCTCGGTACCAGCACGGACGGAGCTGGACCTTATGCTCTCGTGCCGGAAGAAACGAACCCGGGCAACCACTACGTCTATAAGGCCCGCAGCGACTACTGGAACAAGGACCGAAAGTTGTGGGATCGCGTTGAAATTACAGTCATCAGCGACGCAAATGCAGCAGTCAGTGCGATGCAGAGCGGTCAGGTCGATTTTGTTGTCGGTCAGGCCCGCGACGCTGAATCGGCAAAGAGCGCGGGCCTGGCTGTTACCCACGTTCCTTATCTGTGGGACGGCCTGATACTGATGGATCGGGCCGGTCAGAAAACTCCGGCGCTCGGAAGCCTTCAGGTTCGTCAGGCCCTGAACTACGCCGTCGACCGGAAGGCCGTAGCCAACACAGTATTTGGTGAGTACGGTAAGGCCAACGCTTCCATGGTTGTAAACGGCTATAAGTCATACGCCGACGACACCGAAAACCTGTATAGCTATGATCCTGCGAAGGCTAAGCAGCTACTCGCCCAGGCCGGCTACAAAGACGGCTTTGATCTGACAGTTTGCGTCTGGAATCGAAATGGTACGGAAACGACCTTCCTGCAGTCACTTCTCGGCTACTTGCAGGACGTCGGAGTCCGCGTGCACATCAAGGATCTCGTCGACAGCGCCACCGCGGTGGCTGCCCGACGTGCATTGGAGTGCCCATCCCTTGCCTTCTACGGACAGATTTCGGAGTCAAACCAGCTCGCTGTAGAACAACTCTTGCCCAACGCAGGCCTTCTGAATCCGTTCAAAACCGATGACCCGGAGCTAGCCAAGTTGCTCGCAACAGCCCAATCAGCCGACGCGCAAAGCATCGAGCAGGCTCAGAAGAACCTCCAGAAGTACATCGTCGAAAATGCGTTCTACTCCAATTACTCCGTCTCGGATGCAGTTTTCTTCACATCCTCGACCGTTACGGCGCCCAACGTTTCCGACGCCCAACCCATTCCTACTCTCATCGATCTTCAACCGAAGCAGTAAGAAACTCGGCTGGTAGTGGCGACCAAAGGTGGGTGCCACTACCAGAGATTCACCCACGAAAGGTAAAGCGATGATCCGCTTGATCCTCAGGCGGCTGATGATGTCAGCGCCTCTTGTCTTCGTCGTAACAGGACTCAGTTTCGTGCTGCTGGGTTTGCTGCCAGGTAATGCAGCACAGAGCATCCTCGGACAAAACGCGACCCCTGAGTCCATCGCGGCCCTTGAACGCGAGATGGGTCTCGACCAACCCCTTTTGGTCCAATACTGGAATTGGGTCAGTGGTGTCCTGCGCGGAGACCTGGGTAACTCGCTTCTTAATCACCAAGAAGTATTTCCGGCGCTGATGGGTCGACTCGGAGTCACCTTGTCTCTGCTGATCGGCGCCCTGACGTTCGCCGTGGTTTTTGGTGTGCTTATCGGCGTGCTCACTGCGCGGAGCAGGGGCTTCTGGAGCCGCGCCGTCGATGTTTTGGCCGTCGGGGGACTCGCCATCCCAAGCTTCTGGCTGGCCCTCCTACTCATCTTGTTCTTCGCAGTCCAGCTAAGAATATTTCCAGCGACGGGCTATGTCCGGCCTGAGCAATCGATCACTTCCTGGATGTGGTTCCTTGCCCTTCCGGTCGTGTCCCTGGGCGTGCACATGGTCACCTCGATCGCGAAACAAACGAGGGACGCCATGCGGGATTCCCTGTCCAGCCCGTACGTTCTGGGGCTTCGCGCCAACGGCATTTCTGAGAAGAAGATCGTATTCCGCCACGCTCTGCGAAACGCAGCCATACCAATCGTGACGATCGTTGGTCTGCTCTTCGTCGGCTCATTGACCGGGGCAGTCGTGGCCGAGTCCATCTTCGTCCTCCCTGGTCTCGGAACCGCCGTTGTAGCAGCTACCAGCCACCGTGACATACCGATGATCCAGGGAGCTGCATTACTTCTCACTCTGATCGTTGTTTTCGTAAATGTCGTCGTCGATCTGGCCTACGGCTGGCTGAACCCCAAGGTCAGGACACGATGAAGACTGGAAGGAGCAACAGCCGTGAGCGCTGAGGCAAAAGACATCACTTCGGAAATAGTCGCGACGACTCCTGAGGCCGCCGCTATACCGGTGCCAACCCAGCGGCCGCAACGCTCCGGCTTACCTCTGGCACTACAGATCATTCGGACCCCAGCCGGAGCATTTTCGGTAGGGTACCTTGTCTTGGTTATCGCATCGTGCTTCATGGCACCGGTTTTGAGTCCCTACAACCCAACCACAAACAGTCTGACGTCCCTCCTGCAGCTGCCCAGCGGACAACACCTGCTCGGCACTGACCAATTGGGCCGAGATGTACTCACCCGGCTGCTCTACGGCGGGCAACTGACGTTTATCGGTGTAGCCCAAGCAGTCCTTACAGCTCTCGTCATCGGTTTGCCCTTAGGCATACTCAGCGGCTACCACGGCAAGTTCCTTGATGCTGCGGTCAGCCGGATCGTTGATGTCATGCTGTCCATCCCCCATATCGTCATTCTCCTTATGGTCTTCGCCATCTACGGATCCAACCAGACTGCAGCTATGCTCGCTCTCGGCGTGCTCTACTCCCCCAAGATCATCCGCATCGCCCGCGCAACTACCTTCTCCACACGAGAAGAACTTTTTGTAGCCGCAGCACGCGTTTCAGGGCTGAAGCCCTCCCAGATCATGGTCCGTCACATCCTGCCCCGGATTTCCGGGCCGGTAATTGTGATCATGTCTGTCATTACTGCGTCGGCACTACTGGTGCAGACCGGCCTGAGTTTCCTCGGTCTCGGCGTTGAACTGCCAAATCCCAGCTGGGGTGGCATGGTCGCCGAAGGTGCTGTTGTTCTGCGCCAGCAGCCTTGGCTCATACTCCCTTCCGGCATCGCCATTACCCTGACCGTCCTTGCTTTTGTTCTTCTCGGCGATTCGATCCGTGATGTGTCCCAGGACTCCCGCTCTTCGACAGTCCTGAAGCTCTCGACAGACCGTAGGTCCACACAGCACCTTGCGCCTGCCGCCCGTGACGCCACAACGCCTCCCTCCACGGATGCCACTCTGATTTTGACCGAGGTTTCCATCGACCTGCCGCTTCGCACAGGCTGGACAACGGTTGTAGACAAGGTCAGCTTCCATGTGGCCCCCGGTGAAACGCTGGGACTCGTTGGCGAGTCCGGTTGCGGCAAATCGGTGACCGCGCTGGGTCTGCTGGGACTAGTCCCCGGTGGCGGACGTGTCTCTGGAGGAACTATCACCTTTGAGGGGCACGATCTTGGCTCACTTGCAGAACGAGAACTGAAAAAGATCCGCGGACGAGGAATTGGTTTCGTTTCCCAGGAACCGATGGTGAGCCTTGATCCGTCGTACACCGTCGGAAAACAACTGGCAGAGGCCGTACACCAGCATGAGGGCGGCACGAAGCAGGCAATTAGTAAGCGAGTGCTTCAGTTACTGGAACAAACAGGAATCCCTTCCCCCGAAGTAGTATCCAGGAAGTATCCGCACCAAATTTCCGGTGGAATGGCACAGCGGGTTGTCATCGCCAGGGCTCTGGCGGGTCGCCCCAAACTCCTGATCGCTGATGAACCCACCACGGCTCTAGATTCCACCGTACAGCGGGAGATCATGGGACTCCTGCGCCGGATCCAGCTAGAAACCGGCATGGCCATGATCCTGGTTACCCACGATTGGGGCGTTGTTGCGGAAACCTGCGACCGTGCCGTCGTCATGTACGCAGGACAGGTAATCGAGCAAGGCCACGTGCGCGACCTATTCAAGGACGTAGCCCACCCGTATACCTATGCCTTACTCAAAGCCAATCCACATCTGGCCGAAGAAGGCCAAAGGCTCACCACGATCGAGGGCACCGTTCCGCGTCCGGACAACTGGCCGCTCGGTTGCCGTTTCGCAGACCGGTGCGCCTTCAAGACCGAATCCTGTACAGCTGCCCCAGTCCCTTTGTTGTTGGCTGAGCCAGATCACCTGAGCAGGTGCATCCACATCGATGAGCTAAGGACAGAGACGAAATGACGCTACTGGAAGTGTCAGGCCTTCGGGTTACCTACCCCCAAGGATTCCGCCGGCCAGACTTCAATGCTGTCAACGGAGTCGACTTGGAAATCGGCGAGGGCGAAACCATCGGATTAGTTGGAGAATCCGGATCTGGTAAATCCACCATTGGTAATGCAGTCTTGGGGCTTGCGCCGGTCAGCGGTGGATCCATCCGGTTCGACGGGAAAGACATCAGCAAAGCCAAGCCACGCCAGCGCCGCCTCCTGAGCGAACACATGCAAGTCGTCTTCCAAGACCCGTACGGTTCGCTTAATCCCAGCCGAACCATCGGGCAAACACTCGCTGAGCCCCTAAGGGTGCATCGAGACCTGAGTCCAACCGCCACCCGAAGCGAGGTCTCGGCGATGCTCGAACGTGTCGGGCTCCGAGACAGCGACGCCCAACGATACCCTGCGGCCTTTTCGGGTGGCCAACGTCAGCGGATTGCCGTCGCTAGGGCGCTTATGGTCAGGCCTAAGCTGGTTGTATGTGATGAAGCCGTCAGCGCCCTCGATCTCTCCACTCAAGCACAGGTGCTAAACCTTTTGAAGGACCTGCAGGCGGAAATGGGGATGTCTATCCTATTCATCTCCCACGACTTGGCCGTCGTCCGGTACATGTCCAGCCGGATTGTTGTCTTGTACAGGGGAGAAGTCATGGAGCGCGGAACCACCAGGGACATATACGCGAGCCCAACGCACCCATACACCCAAAAACTCGTTGCAGCAGCACCAATTCCAGACCCTGATCGTCGCACCATGCAAACATAAGTGGCTGTCCCCCGCGATTCGCAGGACCAAAACAAACAGCGCGAAGATCTGCGGCGGCTCTCGATCTTCAAGTCCAGGCACCTGGCGTCGATATTCAAGCGCCGACGTCCGAAATTTCGAGCATCTTCACGGTTTATTTCAATGCCCCAAGCCACTTTCGGACGGGCCTCGCACCGGGTCGGTTCGCGCAAATGAAGAGAAGATACGCCAACCGACGACGGTGTAACGCGTGGGCCCATGACCTCTTAGCGTGTCTGCCTCCTCACACGGCTCTAACGGCGAGCTTTTTTCCGTGATAACGGTGCTGTTGGCCAGGGACGCTGGCCGTGGGGCGTGCGTCGTGCCCGCCCCACGGCCAGAAGGTCGATCAGTTAGCCTCTCCAGTCGGCCACTTAACTATGTTGGAAACGTACACTAGGCATCCTCGCCTGCGCAGATGCCGGCAATACCGTGAACGTTGGACGTCTTTAGACGAGAATCCCGGCGTCCAAGGATCAACACAGATTACGAAGTTCCCGCATTAGATCGTGTGCGATGCCGTGCGTCGACGATCAGGACCTTTTCCATTGCAGGTCGTGATAGCCAAAGTCCAGACGTGCTTGTACCAACGTGCAGCCATTCTTCACGGCTGCGACGATCCTGGCTTCAGTTGCCTCGATCTCTTCCGCGATATCAACTATTCGTTCAGCATCTGAGCGCGGAACGGACAAAGCACCATCTGCATCGCCGCAAATAATATCCAATGGCGAGACAAGGACATCATTTATTTTGAGGCTGGTGCCAACAGAAGTCAGCCTCACCCTATCCTTGCCAGTACGCATGTAGCTCCCACGGCTGAAAAGCGGATACTGCTGCTTCAAGGATGTGCTCACGTCTCTGCAAACGCCGTTAATAACGGTCCCTGCGATGCCGCGATCGGCGGCAACTTCTGTCATGATCCCACCCCACACGGTTACGTCGGTGCGACCTTGGTTGTCGATGATCACCACCGCGCCAGGCGGAACATCGTCAAGGAAGTCCCCAACACTGCCTCGATTCGTCCCCGCGGGCTCATACTGAACCGTGAATGCCGGTCCAACCGATTGGAAACCAAATTTTAGCGGAGAGATACCGCGCAAAGTCTGGTCCAAACCAAGCGAGTCCATAGCATCGGAGATAGCTGCCGTCGGCAGTGCTTTCAGCCGAGAGACAATGTCGGTTTCATTTGTCGTCTTCACGTTTCCCACCCTATAGTTCATGCAATTAAACATCTCTATTAATTTGCCATCTTTATGGCTTGAATGCTAAGTAAATCATATTGCCGACCTGCTCTCAGCCTCACTGGATAATGCTTCCCGCTTCTTTGCGAGGAGTCGCTCATTAGTCTTAGTGAGTGCGATACCAACAATTCCCACAATAATCACTGCCACATTAAGGAGTATTACTTGCGTCCAGCCAAATTGTTTAGCAACGAGCGGGGCAACGGTAGGAACGATTGCAGCTGCAACGAAACCCCACGTGTTCATCCAGCTTCCTACGGTAGCCGTCAGCGGACCGCCGATATCGGTCGCCATCGTCCAAGACAGCGTTTGAGCAAAGCCGGCCCCACCCAAGGCCAAGCTCAGCCAAAGCACCGTTCCTAGCGGGTCATTTGTGAGCGTACTGAAGGTCAGGCATGCAGCAGCGAGGACGAGACCGCCAATCGCTACCAGATTCCGTGCGGCGAATGGCGAGCCTGTTCGTTTTAGTACAGCATCGCTTAGGGCACCCGCACAAAGGACGCTAAGAGTAATGCATACGAAAGCAATGCTTGTGTAGAGGCCGACTTGCGTAAATGGAACACCCCTCGCGGCCTCGAGGTAGAAAGGCAGCCAGTAGATGAAGAACTGAATGGTCCAAAGCGTGCCAAAAAAGCCAATCGCAATGGTCCAGAACGAGCGCTGCCGCAGCAGCAAGGCCCACGGAACTCGAGTACGCGAAGCTACCGGTGCGCTGTCGCTCCCAATGAGCGTTCGCTCGGCAGCGTTAGCCTTTCGACTCTGCTCCGGTCGATCTGAAACGGAGAAATACCAGAGGGCGCAAGCCATTACTCCAAGCGCGGCACACACAAAGAACGTGACGTTCCAGCCAAACGCCGTGATGACGGGGACAAGAAGCATTGCTCCCAGAGCCGGCGCCAGGAATGCGCCAGCGTTCATCAACGAATTTGCTCGGCCACGCTCCCGCTGAGGAAACCAGTTGGCGAAGAAGCTGTTTGCGGCCGTAAAGACGGGTCCTTCGCCCGCTCCGAACAAGAATCGTGTCACGGCCAGCATCACCAACGAGTTAGCTAGTCCGGTGCATGCTGTAAATATGGACCATGTAATGATGGAAAGTGCCATTGCCTTCCGCGGACCAATGCGCTGTATAAGTACGCCCGCTGGAATCTGGCAAAGAAAGTAGCCCACATTGAACAACGTAGTTACAATCCCAAACTGGACTGGGTCTATGCCAAGGCTTTTCATGATGGGACTTGCAGACACCGAAAAGGCGATGCGGTCCAAGTAAGCCACAAAACACAGAAGGAAGATGATGGCACCACCTTTCCATCTCACACGAGTTGGTCGGCTTGCCACTATGTTTGGACCTTCAATGGTCATCTAAGATCAGGCTCCTTTGTCTGTTCTATAGTCAAGGCCAAACGGCCTAAAACTCCCCAAGTCGACCTTTGACCTGGCTTGCAGCTCATTACGTCGCTGCAGTGCCGTTACGTCATCAGTCCTACGGCGGCAACGTTGCCACCTATCACTGTTCAGCTCAGTGGGCGGCGAGCCTTACCAGCCGTAACTCTTCAAGATGGGGAGCAGGCCCAATAGCTCCGCCGTGGATGAACCCTTGAGGATCTCTTTCCGATAGCGCTCTTCCTTGGCTTCTCGCAAGGCAGCACTCTTGAGCGACTGTTGGACCTCGTTGGCTTTCACGATCACGAGACCGTCTCGATCGCCGACGACCACATCGCCACGATCCACGCTCGTTCCCGCAAAGTTGATATTCACGCCAATGCGGCCAGGATCAACCTTGGTTGTTCCGCGAATGGAGATGCCTCTTGAGAACACCGGGAAGCCGGCTTCAATGATGGCATCCGTGTCCCTGACCGAACCATCAATTACCAGTCCGGCTATGCCTGCACGTTGCGCAGCGAGTGTTAGGACATCCCCCCAAGGGCCCGCATCAGTGAAGCCCTTTGCATCAACCACAAGGACATCACCTGGACGCGCCATGAGCACAGCTTGATGAAGCATGAGGTTATCCCCCGGGCTTGTGTCCACAGTTAGTGCCGTCCCAACCAACTTCATTCCGGCGTCGATGGGCCGGATCTCGGCGGCTATCGATCCACGCTGATTTTGGGCTTCGTAAATGGTTGCAGTACCCAGACTCAAGAGCGCATGCAGATGTTCTTGGCTGACTTCTTCGATAAGGGCTTCGGCGGACCCTTCCGCCCCAAGGTCGATATTTGGCATGAGAATCGGCGGTACGCCTTTCTCCTTCTAAGACTTGAACTTCAGTTGACAGAGTAGATTTCCAAGCTTCGTTGCCCTGCGTGAGGGACCTGCCAGAAATCTCTTCCATCGTGGCCTCCAAAGGCCCTTCACGTCCAAGACGAGATTTCGCTAATTTCATAAGTTGGAACTTATGAGGGCGCGATTGGTTCCTCCCGCAACACCGTAAGCATGGCCTCGACCAAGGGTTGCCGGGCACGGTCGATGGTCAGGCCGACGAGGTCCGTAGTTACACCCACCGGGAGTCCATCCAGCGGAAGGAACCTGACGTCAGACCGCCCATGCGCGGCCAAAGCAGAAGTAACGATGGTTGTCCCAAGCCCTGCCGCTACCAGGCCTAGCGCGGAATCTATCTCGAAGGCCTCATAGACGACTGTCGGAACGAAGCCTGCTTCTCGGCAGAGGGCCGTAATTCGTGCAGGAAAGTTAGCGTTCTCCAGCCTTGGAAAGAGGATGAACCCCGTTCCTTCAAGGGCGCTTAGAGTGACGCTCTTCTTCGCCGCCAATGGATGGCTCAGTGGCACAGCGACTACAAATGACTCGCGGCGAAGCACCTCCTGGCTAATATGTGGCGAAGCCGAAGGATCTCGTCCAATGCCCAAATCGATAACGCCCGTACGCAAAGCCTCGGGTTGGTCCTCGGTGAGAATCTCGTGAAGTTGTAACTCGACTTCCTTGTGAGCTTCCGAAAACGCTCGAACGGCCGATGGTAGAGCCCCATACATCGCGGAGCGCGTGAACCCGATTCGGAGGCGCCCGCGTTTTCCCGACGCTATTCCCTGCAATTTCTCGACAAGCCCGTAGAAGTCAGTTAGCAGTGGCTCCGCCTCATCCTTCAAGAGCACCCCCGCTTCGGTCAAGCGGTACGGTCGTGCATCGCGTTCAAACAGTTCAACTCCAAGTCGACGCTCAAGCAATCTGAGCTGCTGACTTAGTGCCGGCTGCGCGATGCTAAGCTTCTCGGCCGCCTGGCTGATAGTTTGGCTACCAACGACAGTGAGGAAGGTTTCCAAGTGAGCGAAACTGATTCGTGTAGGCAAGTGCGCTCCCGATTCTGACGCATCAACAAGGATGTCGAAGCTGAACTTCTAACGAGTGATTGAAGCCTAGAGCCTATGCCCTTGACATGGTGGAGACGAGCTTAAGATGCAACAAGCCAACGCCCAGCCCTTGGCTGGCTCCCATAGATTATTCCATGCTGATTTCTTGCAGTGCGGACGATGCCGATCTGCAATATTCCATTCAAGGGGCGAGCGGACTCGCGTGTAACTAGACCACATGCGCCGTTCATCTCTTGAGCCCCGGCCGCATCGAGCCCCTTGCCTGAGTCGGACCAGAACATCATCAACGCCGACGAGCAGCTTAGACGCTGAATCAGCCAACAACGCCGACGAGCAGCTTAGACGCTGAATCAGCCAACAACGCCGACGAGCAGCTTAGACGCTGAATCAGCCAACAACGCCGACGAGCAGCTTAGA